>CACWIN010000003.1 GCA_902760965.1 uncultured Bacteroidales bacterium
CTTCTTTTCGCAGTTCTTGTCTTGGACTGCCTTCTTTTAGGATGTGCCATTTTGTTTTGTTTTTATTATTGTTGTTTATTCGTTATCTGATTCCATCAAACTGTTCAAGGCATCCCAACGGGGATCGGTTGCTCCGGTATCCACTGTGCCTTCATCATCACCACCTTCCTCAGCGCTGTGCTCGTCAAGCTTTTCCATCATGCCCTTGTTGCACTTGCCGGGAGCGTGAACGTGCTTAATTGGGATAGCCAGAGCTATAAACTCGTAGATATACCATGCAACATTCACAATACCCTTATCCTCAGGTACCACCACAATGTCACCGTCATCGGCAAAATCAGGACCCAGCTTAACCTTAAGCTCACCTGTATTCTCAATATCAAGCGACATATCGTCAAGGCAACGGTCGCAGGTCACAATAACCGTACCGGCCACCCCGAATGCCAAATGGTAAACACCGGACACCTTGGTAACCTTAAGGTCAACATTCACCTTGCCACGCTGAACTTCCTCGCCCTCCACAATACCAAAGAACTCTTGATCAACAGTCCAGTTGTAGGTGGAGTTAGACTCCGTAAGGCCCTTCAGGTCAACGTTATATTTATCCAGTCTTCCCATCAAACAATTTTTTCGGGGCACAAAGATAAGACATTATTTTCGCTTATTGAAATGATTAAGATTTTTTTTAATGGCTTCGCCGGCTGTTGGCTGTTGGCTGTTAGCTGTTGGCCCGCTAAAAGCCAATAGCCAATGGCCAATAGCCAACCGCGTAGCGGTTATCTAGGAATCTCTATGCGGAAGGTGGTGCCTTTGCCAAGTTCGGAGTGAGCTACATAAATGCGACCCTTATGGTATTCGGTTATAATACGTTTGGCCAACGATAATCCCAGACCCCAGCCTCTTTCTTTGGTGGTGTAACCGGGATCAAACACGCTCTTCCATGAGTTCTTGGGTATTCCCTTGCCGGTATCGGTTACCTGAATTGATACGCAGTTCTTTTCCTGGGCCAGCGTTATGGTAAGTTTGCCCTTGCCGTTCATGGCATCGACTGCATTCTTGCAGATATTCTCAACAACCCAGCCAAAAAGCGATGCGTTTACGCGGGCGTTCACCGGCGGATTGGGGAAATCACGTACAAACTTTACGGTAGCGGGCGAACGGTGCTCCACATAATCTATCACGTTATCAAGCACGCCAACCATATCGGCCTGAACAGGCTCAGGCATTGAACCTATCTTGGAGAATCGCTCGGCCACCATTTCCAGACGGTTTACATCCTTCTCCATCTCGGATATAAGCTCGTCATCATACTTGTCTTTAAGCAGTTCGGTCCAAGCCATGAGCGATGATATAGGTGTACCCAACTGATGCGCGGTCTCTTTGGACAGTCCCACCCAGACACGGTTCTGTTCCGTCTTTTTAAAACTGAGCAGTGCAAATATGGCTATCAGCACAAACAGCACTACTACTGCCAGTTGGATATACGGATATACTGTTAAGCGGTTAAGCATTAGGGATTCATCGTAACATACCTCGTAGTAGCGCGATTCATCCTCCTCATCAAACAGAATACGTATGGAGTTGCCGTTATCGCGCATGCGGTGAGCGTAATCGGCCAGATATACTGCTGTATCTTTTTTACCTATTTCAATATTAAGCCAGCTTATAACCTTCTGGTCCTGGTCCGTAACAATTACAGGAATGGTCTTGTTGCCCGATATAACGGCAAGCACAAGCCCCAGGTCAGTATTTTCATCGGCCGCGTTGATGGTCTGGTAAGCCTTGGCAAACACCTCCATCTTGCTATGCTCCTCACGCGACAGGTCTTTGACCAGAGACTGTGAAACAAAAAGCGAAATGAACGCTATGATTATTGCTACAACTATAAGGACAGTCCTTATGCGCTTAAATTCCTTGAACTTTCTCATTATTATTCAAGCCGGAACTCGGCTCCGACAAAAGAATAAACGCAAAAACAGGAGTGTTATTGTACGACCCGGTCTTTCAGAGCCTGAACAACGTGCGGGCGTTGGCGTTGGTAATCTGTGCTATTTGGTCAACCGGCAGTCCGTAAACCTGAGCTGCACGCTCAGCCACTAATGGCAAAAAGGACGGTTCGTTACGTTTTCCGCGCATAGGCACAGGTGCCAGATAGGGACAGTCAGTCTCCAACACTACCTTGGATAAAGGGATTTGTGACAGTACATCCGGAAGAGTTGATTTCTTAAATGTTAGTACACCGCCTATTCCGAACATAAATCCGCCGAATTCCATCAAAGCCTGAGCCTCCTGGGCGTTTCCTGAAAAGCAATGGAACACACCTCTAAGACCACTGTCCCGGTAATCAGACATTACCTTATATAATTGCGTAAACGAGTCTCTGGAGTGGATTACAATAGGAAGGTCATATTCCAATGCCCATTCTATCTGTATCCGGAATGATTCTATCTGGTCATCAAGTCTTGATTTGTCCCAATACAGGTCAAGGCCTGTTTCACCTATTCCTATATATTGGTGTAAACCGGAATCGGCCTGATCACTATCCAATATGGACTTGAGCTCTGAAAGTTGGGAGTGAAAGTCATCTGAAAGGTCCTCAGGATGCAGTCCAATCATGGGCCTGCACAAATCAGGCCACAAAGAACAGGCGTTGAGTAAATCTGGCAGGGTATTGGGATTAATGTTGGGCAAGAGCAAAAGCTCCAGACCTGCGTCTGTGGCACGCTTAATCACTTGGGGCATGTCCTCACGGAAAGCCTCATCGTAAACGTGGCAGTGGGTGTCAATCAGTTTCACCTTTCCGGTAATAATATATCAGGCCGTATTCCCGGCACATCTTAAGTTTCTTTTCGCCCGAAAGGTCATCAAAATAATTCTCAATGGAGTTCCACACATCAAGAATAACCTCATCTATCTGAGGGCGCATAAGCGAAACCACCAAAAGGCTCTCCTCGGTTTGCTGACGCAGTTCGCACTGCTTGTCATACAACTCTTTGAACAGTTCATAATGCACCACAACCTTGGCAATGGTAGGATTGTATATAGGGATTCCACCCTTTTCCACTCTGGTTTTCTCGCCTCGAATGGTATTCTCGCAGCAGCGTATTACCGAAATGTCACTTGACATATCAGGCAACTCGGCCGAATTGACCGGAATGGAAAAATATTCCCTGTCGGTAGCCTTAATTTCACCACGCTTTATGCAAAGATTAAAGACAGTCAGGAAATGTGACACATACATCTTGGCTCTTTTAAGCCTTTCCTGATATGATTCCGATTTGGAATAACTGACCTGCTTGTCAAGTGAATTAAGATATCTGTCAACAGTGCCGCGGAACTGCTGCAGTTTTTTTTCGGCACGGGCAAACAGTTCGGCCGAAAGCACTGGAGCGTAATACTCGCTATTGCGTATCTTTGATATTGCAGTCTCCAAAGAACGGATCCTGGCTTTGTCAGTGTTGGGTAATCTCCGGTAAGGCATAGTAATTAAAGGACTCTGTTCATTAAACTTTGGGCATATTCCTTTAAAGGCTGCTTTTGTGACTGGGAAAGGTTAACCTGATCCAGTTTTTTAAGAGCCTCACAAAACAGGCTGTTAATAAGCTTCTCCGACAATTCCTTTACGCCCACCGCATCATATATGGCACGTACAGCAGCAATCTTGGCGTCAGGGTCATTGCCGTTATATTGAGCCCAACGGTCAAGTTCATCTTTTTGCTGACTGTTTGCCAGCAGGTAAGCGTTTATGTACAGATATGTCTTTTTGTTGCACAGAATGTCACCTCCAATCTTTTTGCCGAATACAGCCGAATCGCCGTACACGTCAAGAAGGTCATCCTGAAGCTGGAAAGCAAGACCCACTTTTTCGCCAAACTCATACAAAAGTCTGGCATCGGCATCACAGGCTCCGCCAATCACGGCACCAATCTGAACACAGGCAGCAAGCAGCACCGATGTCTTGAGTCTTATCATCTCAATATACTCGGCCTCGGTCACATCGTCACGGGTTTCAAACTCCATGTCGTATTGCTGACCCTCCATTATGCCGGTAAAGGTATCGTTGGCAATATCAAGTATCTTTTTAAGGTTGTTGGCCGATGCATTGGCCAGGTAACGGTATGCCAGAACCAGCATTCCGTCGCCCGAAAGGATAGCGGCGTTCTCGTCCCACTTTTTATGTACGGTTGGCTGGCCGCGCCTTAGGTCAGCCTTATCCATCAGGTCATCATGCAACAGGGTAAAGTTGTGGAAAATCTCCATGCCGGCGGCGGCATCAAAAACACTTTCAATATCCTGGGCATACATGTTATACGCCATGATAAGCAGTGTTGGGCGGATGCGTTTGCCTCCAAGTGAAAGAACGTACCTTATAGGTGCATACAGCCCAAGGGGTTCACGTGAATAATCCAACCCCTGGAGATAATTCTCAAAACTGTCCTGAATTTGTTGTGCTGTTTTCATAGAATACAAAGATAAACAGTTGTTTTGAAAGGACGGCATAAATGCGAATAAAAAGAAAATGGGACTCATTGAGCCCCATTCGCTTTTATTAAACAGATTTATTAGTTCAATCTGAAGTTAACAGGTACTGTGTATCTTACACGTACGGGTTTACCGCGCTGTGAACCTGGTTTCCATTTAGGCATGGTTGAAATAACGCGGAGGGCCTCTTTGTCAAGCAGCGGGTCAACGTTCTTTACAACCTCAGGATCAACTATTGAACCATCCTTGTTAACTACGAACTGTACAAGTACACGGCCCTGAACACCGTTTTCCTGTGAAAGGCGCGGATACTTGATATTCTTTCTGAGATAATCCAGAAGAGCAGCCTGGCCACCGGGGAATTCCGGCATATCCTCAACTACCATGAACGGAGCGTCCTCCTCAGGCTCTTCCTCAACAACTACCTCTTCAAGGTCATTGATATCTACCCAATCTGACTGATCCTCAAACGAAGCCATGATATCCTCTTCAATATCGGCATCATCTTCTACAATCTCAATGATTTCGGCTTTTGTTACAGCTGCTGGTGGAGGCGGAACCTGTTTCTTTTCAGGCATTGTGATAGGCACCTCTTCGGCCTCAAAGATAAGGTCAGGTGCGGCATAGATCTCAGAATTGTCCTCTACCTCCCTCTCTGTCCACTCTAAAGCCACGAACATGACTGCCAAAGCCATTACAAATCCTATAAGGAGTGAAGTTCCCTTTCCCCTTTCAAGATCAGCTTTTTCAGACTTCTTGATTTCCATAATTATTAATAGTTTAGTTTTTAGGCACTTTTATTATCATCCGACAAAAATACTACTCTTTTTGTCATCACGAACAACAAAAGGCCTTTTTTGTGTATTTTTAATACTTAACAAGGCTCTCTCGTCCTTCCTTGTTTCTGTATTGATAACGAAACGGCATAAAAAATACGTCTTAAGAATTTGATTTTTTTATTGGGGCAGCAATTTTTCTTTAGGCAATGGCGTACCATTTGGTCTTTAAAAACGTTATATATATTAAGGTATGTTCCACACGTTTT
This sequence comes from uncultured Bacteroidales bacterium, assembly GCA_902760965.1. Lineage (GTDB taxonomy): Bacteria > Bacteroidota > Bacteroidia > Bacteroidales > Bacteroidaceae > Colenecus. The sequence continues at coordinate 5,528 of CACWIN010000003.1, forward strand.
TTGTACATTTGTTCCCGATGAATAGAAACCTCCTGACAGCGGCATTGGCTTTATTCCTGATTGGAGCAAACAACCTACGGGCGCAGAGCCTGGAGAGTTCGTTTGAGTTTCTAAAACTGCCTGTTTCGGCTCACAGCTCATCACTGGGAGGCCACGCCATTTCGTTGGATCAGTCTGATCCTACGCTCTACATACAGAATCCCGCCCTGCTCTCGGCTGTTGACAGACGGCTGTTGGGGCTAAACGCAATGACCTGGTTTTCGGGGACTACAATTGCGGGAGCTCAGTTCTGCAACATGTTTGACGAGCGATCCGTTTATGCTTTCAACGCACGCTATGTGGATTACGGCAAGATGCGTGAAACTACGCCCGATGGCACCCAAACGGGTACGTTCCGTGCCAAGGACATGGCAGTTGGTGCCACATATACTTACCTTTTGACCGATAACCTGAGCGGCGGACTGACCGGCAATTTTATATGTTCAAGGTATGGTTCCATGACATCGGTCGCTGTGGGAGTTGATATAGGTCTGCTCTATTCGCTGCCCGACCAAGGAGTTACCCTGGCATTGGCTGCAACAAACCTGGGCGGACAGATCAAGGCTTTTGAGAATACTTTCCAAAAGTTGCCGTTTGACCTTACAGCAAGTGTATCGTTCCGTCTTAGCCACGCTCCGTTAAGGTTTACAGTTTCAATGGACAATCTTACCCGTTGGGACAAGTCGGACTATCATTTTGCCGAAAACGAAAAAGCCGGATTCGGTGAGATATTCAAAAGGCACCTTTCGGCAGGAGTTGACTTTCTGCTAACGGACCGTTTTTACATTGCCGCCGGACTCAATATGCGCAACCGCATAGAACTGGCTGGTCAGGGTAACAAAGGTCTTACCGGCATTACGTTAGGCACCGGACTCAGGATAGGCCGCATTATGTTTGACCTGTCATACGGCAAATATCAGGTATCGGAATCATCATTAATCTGCAATTTTGCATTCAACATATAATGAAAAAGATAATCATTGCAATGGACGGCCATTCATCGTGCGGCAAGAGCACCATGGCCAAAACTCTGGCAAAAAAAATAGGATACACCTACATTGATACCGGCGCCATGTACCGCGCCGTGACACTTTATGCCATGCGTCGCGGATTTATTGGAAAGAACGGCATTGATGAGGAGTCACTCCGTAAGGAACTGCCTTTAATAAAGATCTCGTTCGGTCATGAAAACGGAGAGCAGTACACCATCCTGAACGGAGAGAATGTTGAGCGCCAGATCCGTGGCATGGAGGTATCAGGAAACGTGAGTCCCATATCGGCCATAGGGTTTGTAAGGGAGGCAATGGTTGAACTGCAAAGGGAAATGGGCAAAAAGGGAGCCGTTATTATGGACGGCCGTGACATAGGAACTACCGTATTCCCCAATGCTGAACTCAAGATTTTTGTTACCGCAACCGATGAGATACGTGCCCGCCGCCGTTATGATGAGCTTATCCTTAAGGGTGACAATCCTGTTTACGAGGATGTTCTTAAGAATGTGCGTGAACGTGACTACATTGACTCACATCGTGCTGTTTCGCCCTTAAGACAGGCCGATGACGCCATAGTGCTTGACAACAGCGGCATGTCTTATCAGGAGCAGGATGATTGGCTCATGGAGCAGTATCTTAAAGCGGCAAAGGACTGACGGCTTATGAAGGTTGAGATTGACCTTGAATCAGGATTCTGTTTTGGTGTGCTCTCGGCCATAGGCAAGGCCGAGGAGGAGTTGCGCAAAGGCGATGAGCTGTATTGCCTTGGCGATATTGTGCACAACGGAATAGAATGCAGCCGCCTTCAGAAACTTGGATTAAAGACTATCAACCACGATGAATTCAAGAGCCTGTGCGGGGCCAGAGTCCTGCTCAGAGCCCATGGCGAACCTCCTTCGACATATAACACAGCGCGTAACAACGGCATTACCCTGATTGACGCTACCTGCCCTGTTGTACTAAAACTGCAGCAACGCATACACTGTCAGTACAAGGAACTTGACCCTGCCACACAACAGATAATAATCTTTGGCCAGAAAGGCCACGCCGAAGTACTTGGACTGGTTGGTCAGACCGATGGCACCGCCATAGTCATAGAATCGGAGGATGATATTGACCGCATAGATTTCAGCAAGGATATATTCCTGTATTCACAGACCACAAAGTCAGCCTCCAGTTACAACCAGCTTATAGAAAAGATTGCCCAGCGCGTGCCCGCCAACCGCAAGTTCATTCATAACAATACCGTATGCGGACAGGTGTCACACCGCAGGGAGAACATACGTGAGTTTGCCAGCCGACATGACGTGATACTGTTTGTTTCGGGGCGCAAAAGCTCAAACGGCAAGGTGTTGTTTAACGAGTGCCTGAACGTAAATCCAAGATCTTATATGATTGAGGGAAAGGAGGATATAGACCTTTCTATACTTAAAGGCGTTCAATCGGTAGGGATTTGCGGCGCCACATCGACCCCTAAGTGGCTTATGGAGGAGTGTAGGGACTTTATATTAAAATTGAGAATTGAATACTAACCTTTAATATAATATACAACTAATCATGCTTAAACAAAACGAGATTGGAAAGACCGGAATGAAAGTTGCCCGTTTGGCTTTTGGTGCATCATCACTTGGCGGAGTCTTTCATGAGATTAATGAGAAAAAAGCAATTGAGGCCGTATTTACGGCAGTAGACAATGGTCTGAACTTTATTGACGTATCTCCTTATTATGGTCACTACAAGGCCGAAACCGTGTTGGGCAAGGCTCTTAAGGATATTCCGCGTGACAAATTCTACCTTTCAACCAAGGTGGGCCGCTACGGCAAGGATGGCGTGAACACCTGGGATTACAGCGCCAAGCGTGCCACTGAGAGCGTCTATGAGAGCATGGAGCGCCTCAACATTGATCATATTGACCTTATCAACGTACATGACATAGAGTTCCAGGCTGCCCTCCCCGGCGGCTTGCAGAAGGTGGTTGATGAGACACTGCCTGCACTGGTGGAACTGCGCGAAAAAGGCATAGTAAGCCACGTAGGCATAACAGACCTGCAGCTAGAGAACCTCAAGTGGGTGGTTGACCATGCCCCAGCAGGAACAGTTGAGAGTATCCTCAATTTCTGCCATTTCTGCCTGAACGATGACAAACTGAATGATTATCTGGGCTACTTTGAGCAAAAGGGTATAGGCGTAATCAATGCATCACCCCTGGCCATGGGACTGCTTTCAGAACGCGGTGTTCCTGACTGGCATCCTGCACCCAAACCTTTGGTTGAGGCATGCGCCAAGGCAGCACAGCACTGCAAAGCCAAGGGAACATCAATCGAAAAGTTGGCAGTTCAGTACTCTTACAGCAACCCGCGTATTGCAACAACCCTTTTCAGTTCCGCAAATCCTGCCAATGTACTCAAGAATATTGAGGCTGTACAGGAACCGCTTGACTGGGATCTGGTATTTGAAGTTCGTGAAATAATAGGTAACCAGCAAAGGGTAACCTGGTGCAACTCGTAACCTATGCGGATAATAGATACTCACTCCCATTTGTGGTTGCGTCAGGACACCGTGGTCAACGGCATGCCTATTCGCACCCTTGAGAACGGCCGTTCCCTGTTTATGGGTGAGATACGCCAGATGGTGCCCCCTTTCATCATTGACGGCCGCAACACCGCTGAGATATTCCTCTCCAACATGGACTACGCCCAGGTGACGGCAGCCGTTGTGGTTCAGGAATTCATAGACGGTCTGCAGAATGACTATCTGGCCGATGTTCAGAAACGTTATCCTGACCGCTTCATAGTTTGCGGCATGGCCGATTACCGGCAGCCCGGTTGGCTTGATCAGGCAAAAGAGCTTATTAATCAGGGGTTCCGCGGCATAGCTATACCCGGTCACCGTCTGCAGACACCGCAAGGACGTATAAGTCTTACCTGCCCCGATATGATGGAGATGTTCCGCCTTATGGAGCAGAAAGGAGTATTCCTTTCAATCACTCTTGAGGACGGAGCGGTCCAGGTCCCTGAGATGGAAGAGGTCATACAGGAATATCCAGACCTTAAGATTGCGGTAGGTCACTTTGGTATGGTAACCGTTCCCGGCTGGATGGAACAGATAAAGCTTGCACATCACAAAAACGTGATGATAGAATCGGGAGGCATAACATGGCTTTTCAACGATGAATTCTATCCGTTCAATGGAGCTGTCAGGGCTATCCGTGAGGCAGCCGATGAGGTTGGTATGGATAAACTCATGTGGGGATCGGACTATCCGCGTACCATTACTGCCATAACCTACCGTATGTCATATGACTTTATTCTAAAGTCCACTCTCGTTACTGACCGCGAAAAGGAGCTGTTCCTTGGTGAGAACGCAACCCGTTTTTACGGCATTGAAACAAAAATAGATTTACCTTATATTAAAAATATGTCAGAATGAGCCAGAACACTAAATCAAAAACCTTTACCGTTGCCCTGTCAATGGTAATCTGCCTGTTTTTCCTTTGGGCAATAAGCAACAACCTGCTGTCATCGGTTGTCAAAAAAATGATGACCCTGTTTGACATAGACCAGGCCAAGGCTGAGTTTGTAGAGACCTCTTATTGGTTTGCCTATTTCCTGTTCCCCATACCGATAGCCATGTTCATGAAGCGTTTCAGCTACAAGGCCGGCATAGTATTGGGACTGCTTATAGCCGCTGTGGGCGGACTGCTGTTCATGCCCGTAACACGCATGCACAGTTTCCCGCTCTACCTGTGCGCCTTCTTTATCGTGGCCATAGGCATGTGTTTCCTTGAGACAGCCGCCAACCCTTACGTGACAGAACTGGGTAACCCCGCCACAGCACCGCGCCGCCTTAACCTGGCACAGGCATTCAACGGCCTGGGTGCATTCATAGCTGCCATGTTCCTGAGCAAAATCATTCTTGGCACCGAGGCCACCCGCACGGCAGAGCAGGAAATTCACACCTTCCGCATGACATACGCCATATTTGCCATAGTGCTCATAGTGATTGCAGTAGTGTTCATCTTTACCCGCCTGCCACGCATTCAGGCAGAGGATGCCGATGACAGCAACACCAAACTTATATCATTCAAGGTACTTAAGCGCAGTCACTTGCGCAACGGTGTAATAGCACAGTTCTTTTACAACGGCGGTCAGACAGCCGTAAACAGCCTGTTCCTGGTTTATTGCATCAACTACGTTGGCATGACCAACAGCCAGGCCACAACATTCTTTGGTTTCTACATGCTGTTCTTCCTTTTGGGCCGATGGGTAGGCACCACGCTCATGGTCAAGTTCCGCCCCGAGAACATGCTGGTATTCTACGGTATTGCAAATGTGCTGCTCTGCATAGTAGTATGCATAGTAGGCGGCAAGGCAGCCGTATATGCCATGATGGGCATATCATTCTTTATGTCAATCATGTACCCCACCCAGTTCTCACTGGCGCTCACTGACCTCAAGGGCGATACCAAGAGCGGTTCGGCTTTCCTGGTTATGGCAATTGTGGGTAACTCCATACTGCCATTACTTACTGCATACGTACAGAAATCCATGTCCAACCCCAATATAGCATACATTATTCCGCTCATCTGCTTTGCGGTTTGCGCTTGGTATGGTTGGAAAGGACACAAAGTCATTGATTAAAATAATAAACATTGGCGTTAGCTTTGGCGTTGGCCACCATCCGGTTCGTAGCGTTCGGGCCAGAGGCCCGCTAAAGAAGCCAATGCCAATGCCAAAGCCAAAGTATATATGAGACAGATAAGAATTCCCGAACAGGGACAAATAAAAGTAGAAGAGGCAGCAAAACCCATTGCAGGTGTTGGTGAGGTGCTGCTAAAGATAAAATATGTAGGATTCTGCGGATCGGACCTGAACACATTCCTGGGCCGAAACCTGATGGCTAAGGAACAGGTAATTCCCGGTCATGAGATTGGCGCGGTTATTGAGAGCATAGGACCGGATGTGCCGGTTTTCCTTACACCCGGACTTACCGTAACCGTTAATCCGTATACCAATTGCGGACATTGCGCCGCATGCCGTTCAGGTCATTCCAATGCTTGTGAGTTCAACGAGACTCTGGGTGTACAGCGGGACGGAGCCATGCGTGACTATATGGTACTTCCATGGCAAAAAATAATTCCCGCGCAGGGTATTTCGCCGCGTGACTGCGCTCTTATAGAGCCCATGAGCGTAGGTTTCCATGCCGTTTCACGTGCAGATGTGACAGACTCTGACACTGTATTGGTTTTTGGTTGCGGAATGATTGGCGTTGGCGCAATAGTTCGCTCTTCACTGCGCGGTGCCACCGTCATAGCTGTGGATTTGGATAATGAGAAACTGGCTCTGGCTAAAAAGCTCGGTGCAACCTATACCATCAACTCCAAGGAAGAGGACTTACACGCCAAATTGACTCAATTAACCGATGGATTGGGCCCCACTGTTGTAGTTGAGGCCGTAGGCAGTGTGCCTACATATCAGGCAGCCATTGACGAGGTTGCATTCTCGGGCCGCGTGGTCTGCATAGGTTATTCCAAGAATGACGTTACTTTCCATACCGGACTCTTTGTAAAGAAAGAGCTTAACATACGTGGTTCACGCAACGCTACACCTTTGGATTTTGAGGCTGTAATCCGATACCTTGGCAAGGGTACCTGCCCCAAGGATGAACTGATATCGGCTGTAGTAAAACCTCAGGATGCCCTTGATGCCATGCAAAAATGGGTGTCAGCACCTGGCAAGGTATTCAGAATTCTGGTTGATTTTGATTCAATATGAAATATATCCTTAAACTTTAAACTTATGAAGAAATTAGCAATCTTTATGGCATTTGCAGCCTTAACCATTCAGGCAAATGCTCAGTTTTCGGCATCTCTTTGGGTTGACTGGAATAACAATACAGATAATTTCCTGATAAATCAGAACGGCAAATTTGACCATTCCGAATTAGCCGACTCAAAAAAGCATTTCGAGATTACACCATCTTTAGCATACGAAATAGGAAATTGGGAGGTCGGTGTGTTCTTTGGTTATTCCAACTCAACCCAAGACTCTTTGAACGTTTTAACCAATAAGGTTGAGACAAGCAAATTGTATACCATCCGACCAGGTATTTGTATTCAACGCAACTTTGAGATTACCGACAGATTCAAGCTGTTTGCAGCACTTGATTTAGAATATCTTTACGGAAAAAAGACATACAATGATGATTCATATGCGCCTGCCCACGCATTTGCTGTTGTCTTATATCCCGGTCTTGAATATCAACTGACAGACCAATTCAAGTTAATGGCATCATTTAGTATTCCAAGTTTTGAGTGGGCATATTCTAAAACATCACGCTATGATAAGAACGGAAATCTGATAGGTAACGGCATGTCAAATAATACCCTTAAGCTTAAGCCTCTGCATACCTTTAAAGATTTTCTTGATGAAATCAGAATCGGCATAGCATACTGTTTCTAAAAAAATGGTGATAACAAACAAAGGGTGGCCAAACGGCCACCCTTTGTCATTATTGTCAATTTTCAATTATCAATTTCCTCCGCATCCAGAGCCTTGATCTGGGCCAACAGGTCATCGGCCTCTTTCTTGAGGGTTTCAATCTTGGCCTTGATGGCGTCAACAAAGCCGTTGCCGGTCTTGCTTGAGGCGTTCATAAAGCCCAGGTTGTTCTCATAAGTCTGGATCTCACTCTTTTTCTGCTCATACTGACGCTGCAGGCGCTCACGCGGTGAACCTGCATCACGGGCTGCACCGCCACGCTGTGACTGACGGTTACGCTTGGTGCTCACTGCACCGCCGAATGAATCAACCACGGCCTTGAATTCTGCTGCAATCTTATCCTTTACCTTGAACGGTACGAATCCAATGCCGTTCCACTCATCAATGAGTTGCTGAATGGCCTGGATATCATCATCAGTGAGGTTTGCTGCATCAAATGCCTTGAGTTTGGCAATAATCTCTTTCTTGGCAGCCAGATTGGCGTTCTCCTCATGTTTCTTTGACGATGTATTCTTGTCACGCTGCTCGTAAAAATAGTCACAGGCACCAATAAAGCGTTTCCAAATGGATTTGGTAAACTTTTTCTGTACCGGACCTATCTCGCGCCACTGCTTTTGGAGTTCAGCCATCTTTTCGCCCGTAGCTTTCCAGTCAGTGCTGTCCTTAAGAGCCTCGGCCTGCTCACAAAGTGCGGTTTTCTTTTCAAGATTGCCGGTCATGTCATCCTTGGCCTGCTTAAAGAACTCACCCTTAAGGCTAAAGAACTTGTCGCATGCGGTACGGAAGCGTTCAAATATCTTTTGGTTCTGCTTGGCTGGAGCAAAACCTATGTCTTTCCATTTCTTTTGCAGGGCAAGAACTTCCTGAGTCTTTTCGTTCCATTGCTGGAATGTGGTCAGTTTGTCAAACTCAACACCCTCAATAAGTTCGCATATTACAATCTTTTGGTCAAGATTCTCCTTCTCTTTTTCCTTGAGCTGCTCAAAGTGCTGCTGATGGCGCTTGTTAATGACTGTCGATGCAGTCTTGAAACGTGTCCATATCTCCTCTCTTGATTCCTTTGATACCGGTCCGGTCTCACGGTAATCCTGATGCAACTTTTGGAGCTTGCGGAAAGCTGAAACAATGTCCGGGTCATCGGCCAGTTTCTCGGCCTCCTGGCAGATGGCTATCTTGGCCTCCATGTTCTTCTTGAAGTCATACTCACGGAACTCGTTGTTGAGTTTCTGTATGTCATAGAACTGCTCGGCATACTGCTGATATGCTTTCCAGAGTTCATTTGCTTTATCGGCAGGAACCTCCTTTATCTCTTTCCACTCCTGCAGAATGGTCTTGAATTCGTTATATGAAGCACCTTCAGTATTGGCCTTTTCAATAAGTGCCTTGAAACGGTCAAGCAGTGCCAGTTTCTTCTTGTAATTCTCCTTGCGCACTATCTCAAGTGCCTCCTGGGCAGCGGCTTTCTTCTCCTTTATTATATTCAGGAGTTTGCGGAACTGCTCCTCAACCGGATCCTCCTCAGGCTTGAACTCCTCGGCAGTTCCTCCACCTGCCACGAATGCGGCTATCCGCTCCTCCTGAGCTGCACGCTGCAACTTATAGAAAGATTGTTTTAAAGACTCTAATTCAGGACGCTTGGCCAATGAGATATCACTCACCATCTCCTGCAGACGTGCAATTATCTCTTCACGTGAAGATACAGGGGCGATTGCCTCCTTATCTTCTTCTTTCTCCTCTACAGATTCCACTGACTCAGCAGGAGCCTCTACCTCAGCCTCCTTCTCTACGATAGGTTCAACAGGAGCAACCTCTGCCTTAGCCTCCAAGGTGTTCTCTGTGTTCATTTCTTCACTCATAATCACTAATTGTTTGAGTTTTATACCAAAAGATGCAAATAAAAGCAAATCCCTGCAAAAATCCTATTTTTTGCAGAGATTTATTTTAAAACAGCACAAAAGGCCCGTTTCCCTGTGCTAACGTGTCACCTCCCCGGCCCATAGGGCTTTAAAGAAATCCGTCACGTAGTATAGGTCTATGTCACCGGAACGTCTGGTAAGAAAATCACGGGATACGATAATCTGCTTTGCTTGAGGATGCTCTTCAACAAATTTCTGCAAACCTTTCTTGTGTTTACTCTCCACACGGTCAGTTGATTTGATTTCAATTGCAATGCGGGCATCGCCAATGACGGCATCGACTTCATCCTTATTGTAAGTGTGCCAATAGGTTAACTCTTCGGGACTGTCAGTATAGTCCAGATAGGCACGTATCTCCTGCATGACAAGATTCTCAAACGCGTGCCCATATTCCGGAGTCTCTGACATAAGATGGAAACGGTTGAGCAGATAATTGGGTATGCCCACGTCAAAGTAGTAAAATTTGGAAGTCTGTAGCAACCTGCGTTTTACCACTTTTCTATATGGCTTAACTTCAAAACCAAGCAAGGTATCATAGAGGATTTTGAAATAGGCTTTAACAGTATTGACAGAGACACCACAGTCAGAGGCGATGTTGTCATAATTCAGAATCTCCGTATTCATAACGGCAGCCACCTCAAGGAATCGTTCAAATGTAGCAATATTCTGAACAAGGGCTTCGGCCTCTATTTCTTCCTTCAGGTAGAGATTGATATATCCCTGGATACGCTTTCTTGCATCTTTTACGTCATAATGACGGGGTATCATACCGTTCTGAATTGCCCGGTCAAAATCATAATCCGGAATCTCGGCATAAACAAGCGGATACAGATGCTCTTCATTAGCGCGCCCCCCCAATTGGTTTACACCTGCTTTCTTTATCTTTCTTGCACTGGAGCCGCTAAGGATAAAATGCAAGTCTTTCTCTACCATCAATTTGTGTACTATATCCAAAAGATCAGGGAGTTTCTGGATTTCATCCACTATTACCAAAGTCTTGGGAGGATACTTAACAAGAATTTCATAGAACTCCATCGTGCGACGTTCAAAACGTTTTCGGGTGTCAGGGTCAAGGAGATCAACGTAAATTGCATCCGGGAATCGTTCTCTCAACAAGGTGGATTTTCCGACCTGACGACCGCCAAACAGGAACATGCCTTCATCAAGGCGATTCACTATATCAAATATTCTATGATACATATTGCTTATGAATTTTTGCAGCATCGTTGACAATATTTCGTGAAAATCATCAGCGACAATGCAAAAATAACATAGTTCTTATAAACTACAAAATCTTTGCAAGGTTATTGATGTAATTAGGTTCTATTTTAGCTTTCTACAAAAATACAACAAAAAAGTACAATTGGGGTCTGACACCAATTGTTGACACAGGGAAACGACCCTACTGTGCTATATAATCAACGTTATTACCAGCATGTAGATACCCATGCCCAGAAGGTCATTGGTAATCTGGACAAAGGGGCCGGTGGCAATGGCGGGATCGATGTGAATCTTTTCAAATATCAGTGGCAGCAGGGTACCCCATAAAGTTCCTATCAGGACCAGGGCAAACAGGCTCACCGGCACGGCGTATGTCACTATCTGGGTAGGACCGAACTGATACATGTTGTATGCCAGCACAAGCAATGACAGCACCACTGCATTAAGCATAGCCACCGCACTCTCCTTGAAAACCTGCTTCCAGATATTTGATGTATTGAGCGAACCGTTTGCAAGACCCTGTACCACTATGGCCGATGACTGGGTGCCCACATTTCCTCCCGTACCTCCTATAAGAGGGATAAAGAGCAGCAATCCCAGATAACCCTGCAATGTAGGTTCAAACTTGCCAAGCAGCATGGAATTGAGAATACCTCCTAACATACCTATCAGAAGCCATGGAATACGTGACCACATCTGGCGGAACACACTGTCGGCGGTCTCTACGTCACCGGTAAGACCCGATGCCATCTGGTAGTCATGCTCCTGTTGTTCACGCAACTCATCAATCACGTCATCTACGGTGATCTGACCCTGCAGGCGGCCTATGCTGTCAATGACCGGAACAGATACAAGGTTATACTTTTCAATCATCTGCACCACATCATCAATGGGAGTGTCAACCTTGGTGCTTATCACGTCCTCATCCATCACATATTTCACCTTTGAAACCGATGGATTGGTTATCATCTTCTTGAGCGGGAACACGCCTTTCAGGCGGCCGTCATCATCGACCACATATACATTATATATATCGTCAAGATCCTCCGCCTGCTTGCGCATCTCCTGCAGGCACTCGGGCATGGACATGTTCTCATTAACCACCACCATCTCAGTGCCCATAAGTCCACCGGCAGTGTCCTCATCATATTGCATCAGGTCAACGATATCGCTGGCCTGCTCTATATCGCCGATGTGGGCAAGCACCTCCTCCTGCTTATCCTCATCCAGATCCTGAATGATATCAACGGCATCATCAGTGTCCATGTTGTCGATGAACTTGCTGGCAATCAACTCTGAGGGGAGTTCATCAAGCAACCGCTTACGGTTGTCCTCATCCATCTCAACCAGCACATCGGCAGCCGTCTCGTTGTCCAACTGACGATATACCAGGCGGGCATCCTCAACGTCCAGCTCATCGCACAACTCGGCTATATCGGCGGGGTGCATCTCATCAAGGATGGCCTTCAGCTTGGCGGCATCCTTGTTCTCTATCACTTCAAGAATGTTATTCAGAAAATCCTTATCCTCCATAATTCTGAATATTGTGACCCTGAAGTCGGGTCAAGGTAAACGTTTGTTTTTTTCTGTTCTCTACGGCGTTCAGGCTTTGCCTTCAACCATAAGCGTCAGTTTAATGAAGTCTTCAACTGACAGTTGCTCGGGGCGTTTGTCCAAGTACGGGCAGTCCGCCGGTAGAGGGGAGTCTTTCTCATAGACCTGACGCAAGGAGTTGCGCAACATCTTGCGGCGCATTCCGAACGTGGATTTCACGATCTTGCGGAACAGTGCCTCGTTGCACTCCATTGAGCGGCGGTTGTTGCGTTGCAACCGGATAACGCCGCTCTTGACCTTTGGAGGCGGGTCAAAAACGTTTTCATTAACGGTAAACAGATATTCGGTATCATACCATGCCTGTATAAAGACGCTCAGTATGCCATAGTCCTTGTTTCCGGGACCGGAGCATATACGCTGTGCCACCTCACGCTGAAGCATTCCGGTGCAGCAGGGTATGAGTTCCTTGTAATCCAGCATCTTGAAGAATATCTGGCTGGATATGTTGTAAGGATAGTTTCCTGTCAGTACAAACTGGTGGCCGTCAAACAGGGTGTTCAGGTCCAGCTGCAGGAAATCACCCTCAATGACATTTAGTTTAGGATAATTGTCATGCAGGTATACAACTGACTCGTTGTCTATCTCAACAACCTTGAGTACACGGTTTTTCTGACTTAGGAATTGTGTAAGAACCCCTGTACCGGGTCCTATTTCAAGAATCGGGAGGTCGGCGCGAACATCAACTGTGCCGGCTATTCGCTGAGCGATATCCATATCCCTCAGGAAATGTTGGCCTAAAGCCTTTTTGGGTCTTACTGTCCGCATCAACGTCGTCCATATAGAATATGTTTGGTTAACAAATAAAGCGAAAAATATATTATCTTCGCAGCATGGAATGCTGACCTCCCGTCACATTCACGTGGCAAAGGTAGGCAAAATCATCCATAAGGTGAACACTTTGTAATGAAAAAGATAACTTCTACAACCCTCAAGATTGCCATTCCGCTACTCATATCGGCAGTGGTACTCTATTTTACGTACAGGGACTACGATTTTTCGCAATTCTGGACCGATATGGGAAGCATAAAATGGGGCTGGCTTATAGGAGCTCTCTCTTTCAGTGCCTTGGGACCTCTGTTCCGCGGACTTCGCTGGAACCTTCTGCTTGAGCCCATAGGTTATGACGTTCCCAAAAAGGATACCGTTCTGACCGTATTTACCGGTTATGCCGCAAATATAATCATCCCCCGCGTAGGTGAGATTTGCCGTTGCGGAATGCTGGAACAGAACGCCAAGGTACCTTTCAGCAAAGGTCTGGGAACGCTGGTTGCCGAACGTGTGGTCGATGCGGTCCTGCTGGGACTCATTGTAGTGGCCGGCATCCTGGTTTCGTGGGATGAATTCGGTCTGCTTCTGTCACCGACCGATGCCGATCTTGCCGCACCGGTAGCCGAAAGCATTCCCTTATTGCAGCAGCCCAAGTTCTGGTTCTGGACAATAGGGATAATTGTTGTGGTAGCCGTTTGCTGGTGGGCCTGCATAAGGTTCCATCTTTGGGACAAGGTAAAGAATTTTGTTCTCGGATTCTGGGAGGGATTCATGTCACTCAAGCAGATACAGCGCCTGCCACTGTTTCTGTTATACTCCCTGGGTATATGGATATGTTACTATTTTGAACTGTATCTGGCATTCTATTGTCTGCCATCAACCGCAACCGTAGGGCCTATAGGCGGACTGGCCTGTTTTGCAGCCAGCAGCGTGGCCGTACTGGTACCCACTCCCAACGGAGCAGGCCCCTGGAATCTTGCAATTGTAAAGATGCTGGGTATATTCGGTGCCAAAATCAACGAAGCCCAGATAATGTCGTTTGTACTGCATTTCTGTCAGACCATGATATATCTGCTCTGCGGATTAATAGCATGGATAGCTCTTAAGTTTATACACCGTCAAGGCAATGGAACACCCAGAGAACAGCGATGAATACAAAGGACTGACCGTAAACAGCGGCGTTATCAGTCCCGGCTCTGTGAACCCCTATTTCAAGAAACGTCGCATAAGCCGCCCTACCCTGTCTGTCCAGGATTATGTGGACGGAATCCTAAAGGGTAACGTGACTGTTCTCAGCCAGGCTGTCACATTGGTTGAGAGCCTAAGACCGGAGCATCAGGCCATAGCGCAGCAGGTTATTGAGAAATGCCTTCCCTACTCCGGAAAATCTGTTCGCATAGGTATAAGCGGTGTACCTGGAGCCGGTAAGAGCACATCGATCGATGCATTCGGTCTGCATGTACTAAAAGACGGCGGCAAGCTGGCCGTATTGGCAATAGATCCCAGCTCCGAACGTACAAAAGGCAGCATACTGGGCGACAAGACCCGTATGGAACGTCTGGCTGTCCATCCCAAGGCGTTCATACGTCCCAGCCCGGCAGCAGGATCACTTGGCGGCGTAGCCCGTAAGACCCGCGAAACCATAGTATTGTGTGAGGCGGCAGGTTTTGACAAGATATTCGTTGAGACCGTAGGAGTGGGCCAGAGCGAAACTGCCGTTCACTCAATGGTGGACTTTTTCCTACTCATCCAGCTGGCCGGTACAGGCGATGAGCTTCAAGGTATAAAGCGCGGCATTATGGAAATGGCCGACGGCATAATCATAAACAAAGCCGATGGCGACAATGCTCCCAAGGCCGAACTTGCCGCCAGTTCGTTCCGCAACGCACTTCATCTTTTCCCGCCATCGGAAAGCGGCTGGACTCCTCAGGTCATAACCTACTCCGGTTTTTACGGATACAAGATAAAGGAGGTTTGGGATATGGTCTGGGCCTACATGGATTTTGTAAAAAAGAACGGGTATTTCCAGTACCGCCGCAACGAGCAGGCCAAATACTGGATGTACGAGAGCATAAACGAATCCCTCAAGAACGGATTCTACCACAACCCTGAGATTGTCTCACGCTTGCAAGAGGCTGAGCGCCAGGTGCTGGGAGGTGAGCAGACCTCATTCTCTGCAGCACAAAAACTTATCGACTTTTACTATTCCAACATAAAATGAAAAAAGTTCTCATAGATCTGTCTGTGTTAAAGCACATAAACTGCGGCCTTGGGCAAATTGCATACAACTATGCACGTTATTTTGGTCAAAACGCAGCAAAAATGGATTTTGAAATACATTTTATGTTGCCCAAACAATACGTTGGCGCCTTTGGAAACGATGTGTATTACCACAAGATTTCCGAGTTATATGTAACGTTCCCTTTCCTGTTGCCAAAATTTGACATATGGCATTCCATACACCAGATGTGCAGGATTTGTCCTCCCAAAGGAAATTCAACCAATATCCTCACGGTTCATGACATAAACTTTATTTACGAGAAACAGGGACGGTCCCTGAAAAAGTTCTCCCGTAAATTCACAAAAAGAATGAACAGGGCCGATATGATTTGCTGCATATCAAACTTTACAAAGAACGATGTCATGAAACATTTCCCCACCAGCAAGCCCATGCAGGTTATTTACAACGGTGTGGAATTTGGTGACGTAGCCCTTGAAAAGAGACCCGAGCTGCCGTTTACGGGCCAGAAAGGTTTCCTGTTCAGTATTGGTCAGATAAGGCAAAAAAAGAACTTCCACGTGCTTTTGGACGCCATGAAACTATTGCCGGAATACAATCTGGTCATTGCCGGCGAAAAAGGTTCCGAATACTCCGATATGATTGAGCAATGCATAGCATCTCAAGGAATAAGCAATGTCTGTCTGACCGGCACAATACACAACTCCGAAAAGATATGGCTCTATAACCATTGCCAGGCTTTTATTTTCCCGTCTCTGTTTGAAGGATTCGGATTACCTGTAATAGAGGCCATGTCATACGGTAAGCCCGTAATATCATCCGATAAGACATCGCTCAAGGAGATCTGTTCGGAACACGCCTTTATTCTGGAAAACTTTGAACCGGAACACATAGCTCAAAAGATAAAACAGGCTATTGAAACTTATTCAAAAGATCCTGACCTGGTATCCCGAAACATAGAATACGCCCGCTCGTTCTCCTACGAACGCCACATGAACGAATACATCCGCATTTACCGCGAAATCCTGGCAAAAAAATAGAGGCGCAACCTTGCGTCTCTATTCTCTAGGCTGGGCTACCCGGACTCGAACCAGGAAAGGCAGGACCAGAATCTGCAGTGTTACCATTACACCATAGCCCAGTATTTGCTCAAAAGCGGTGCAAAGATACGGCTTTTTTCCGGTTTCCAAATTATTTGGCATCTTTTTTGCCCTATTACTATCGAAAAAAAGAAATGCCCACACAAAATGCCGGGCGTTCAACTTTTTGACTACTTTTGTAAAATCAGTAACAATAAAACAAACCGGAACCACCTGAATGGCTAAAAAAACAAAGAGGGAAAGTATTATAGACAGCATAATTGAAGGAATTCAAGAACGCAAGGGAGAATGTATTACAGTAGCCAACCTGACCGGCATAGAAGATACCGTATGCCGTTATTTCGTTATCTGTCAGGGAGGCACACCAAACCAGACTTTGGCAATAGAGGATTCAATACGTGAGACCGTCCGCATAAAGGAAGGCCGAAAGCCGGACTTTGTAGAAGGTAGCCGTTACGCCCACTGGATTGCCATGGACTACGGCGATGTCATGGTACACATTTTCATTCCCGAACTGCGCAAGTTCTATGATCTGGAACATCTTTGGGCCGATGCCATTCTTGAAGAGATTCCCGATGTTGACTGACACCTTGACATAAACAACACTGAAATTAACCAGACCTATGGCAGATAAAAAAGACAACAAGCCAAAGAACGGATTCAGAATCCAATCTTTAATCTATATTATACTTTTTATAGGATTCGGTTACATCCTGCTCAAGGATGACGGTACCGACCTGAGTGGAGAGGCCACATATACCGAGTTCAAGGAGTATATGGAAAAGGGTTATGTGGACAACCTGGTGATATTCTCCAACATGGGTTCCCTTGACATGTATATCAAATCCGATTCGGCAAAATACGTTTTCGGAGACCGTGCTTTGGCACAGCCGCTTGTCAAGCCAATGCTTACGGTAGGAGTAGGTTCATTGGACAACCTTCAGGAGTTCATTGACCAGATGGAGGAATCCGGCCGTTTTAACGGCAACGTTGAATATCGCAAACGTTCACACACATTCTCAGACATATTCATAAGCGTATTCCCCTTTATACTTATCATTGCGTTCTGGATTTTCCTGAGCCGCAGGATGAGCGGCGGAGCCGGAGGCGGTGGCGGAGTGTTCAGCGTGGGTAAATCAAAAGCCAAGGTTTATGAGAAAGGACAGGCTGACCGCGTGACCTTTAAGGATGTGGCCGGACAGGCCGAGGCCAAGACCGAGGTAGAGGAGATTGTGGAGTTCCTTAAGAACCCCAAGAAATATACAGACCTGGGTGGCAAGATACCTAAGGGAGCCCTGCTGGTAGGACCTCCGGGAACCGGAAAGACCCTTCTTGCCAAAGCTGTTGCAGGCGAAGCCGATGTACCTTTCTTTTCACTGTCAGGCTCTGATTTTGTAGAGATGTTTGTGGGTGTAGGTGCATCACGCGTACGTGACCTGTTCCGCCAGGCCAAGGAAAAGGCACCCTGCATAATCTTTATCGATGAGATTGACGCCGTGGGCCGTGCCCGTGGCAAGAATCCGGCTATGGGCGGCAATGACGAGCGTGAAAACACGCTCAACCAGCTGCTTACCGAAATGGACGGGTTCGGCACCAACAGCGGTGTCATAATTCTGGCCGCAACCAACCGCGTGGATATACTTGACAAGGCATTGTTGCGTGCCGGTCGTTTTGACCGCCAGATTCACCTGGATCTGCCAGACCTTAACGAACGCAAGGCTGTGTTCGGGGTACATCTGCGCAACATAAAACTTAGCAAGGATGTTGATGTGGATCTGCTGGCACGCCAGACTCCCGGATTCTCAGGTGCCGATATAGCAAACGTCTGCAACGAGGCCGCCCTGATTGCCGCACGCCACAACAAGAAAAAGGTTGAAAAGGATGATTTCCTGGCAGCCGTTGACCGCATAGTAGGCGGCCTTGAGAAAAAGACCAAGGTTCTTACCGCCGAGGAGAAACGAACCATAGCCCTTCATGAGGCAGGTCACGCTACCCTGTCGTGGTTCCTGGAGTATGCCAACCCGCTCATCAAGGTTACCATTGTTCCCCGCGGCCGTGCACTTGGTGCCGCATGGTACCTGCCCGAAGAGCGCCAGATAACCACCAAGGAGCAGATGCTTGACGAGATGTGCGCCACACTGGGCGGACGAGCAGCCGAAGAGCTCTTTACCGGCCATATATCAACAGGCGCCATGAATGACCTGGAACGCGTAACCAAACAGGCATACGGAATGATTGCATACGCCGGCATGAGCGACAAACTGGCCAACCTGTGCTACTACAGCAGCACTGATGAGTATGCTTTCCAAAAGCCCTACTCTGACAAGACTGCCGAACTTATTGACGGCGAGGTAAAGGCACTCATTGCCCAACAATATGAGCGTGGCAAAAAGTTGCTGCTTGAACATCAGGAAGGACATCATAAACTGGCACAGCTCCTTATTGAGCGTGAGGTTATTATGGCCGAGGATGTGGAACAGATATTCGGCAAGCGTCCGTGGGCGTCACGCAGTGAGGAAATCCTGAATGACAAGCCGGAGCCTGCACCCGTAGTGGAGAATCACGATAAAGTTGAACCCTAAAAGATACAAAGATGGAGTTTCTCAAAAGGACTGTTACCGCAATTGTATTTGCATCAGTAATGCTGTTCTGCATTCTTAAAGGTGCAGCGTGGTTTATTGGACTTTTTGCCCTTATTACCATTCTTTCCACCATTGAGTATACCGGACTGGCCAACAAGCATAAGCAGGCCGATACCAGCCGTTTGTGGGCTACCGTTGCAGCCTTTACTTTCTATGCGGCAATAGTAGGAATCTCCATAGGACAGGGGTCGGTAATCCTGTTCCTACCCTTTATCTTTACACTGATCGTAATCATGATACGGGAACTCTATTTCCGCAAGCCCAGTCCCATTAATGATTGGGTGCACACTCTGTTCCCCGTCTTTTACATAGCCCTGCCTTTTGCGCTCACATCAATGCTGGCCTTTGATGTTCAGGGCCCCGATTCCGGATTCAGTCCGGTCATTCCGCTTACACTGTTCGTATTCCTTTGGTGTAACGACGTAGGCGCCTACTGCACCGGATGCACCATAGGAAAGCACAAGTTGTTTGAAAGGATTTCGCCCAAAAAGACATGGGAAGGTTCAATTGGCGGAGCAGTACTCACTATGATTGCCGCTTTTCTGCTTCACACGTTCCTTCCTGACTGGTACAGTTTCATGCCGGTATGGGTTTGGATAGGAATGGCACTTGTAGTTGTAGTGTTCGGCACCTGGGGTGACCTTATTGAATCGCTAATGAAACGTGAGATGGGCATCAAGGATTCCGGCAAGATACTGCCCGGACACGGAGGAATGCTGGACCGTTTTGACAGTGCATTGCTTGCCATTCCTGCCACGGTAATCTACTTTACTTTCTGTATGGATTTGCTGTCCTGAGAATCCACACCACGGATTCCGGTCAGTATGTTTCGGTCTCCAAAAGACTTATCATCTTTCCTGCTGCGCGATAAGGAGCTCCGGCGGGACCAAGTATGTGTTTCATCTGTTCGTAGCCGTCCAGCTGCATCCTGCGTTCAAGGGTATCGGACAGCAAAGGGATAAGATGAGTGCGGATATTCTGGGCATTCATGTCATCGGCAACAAGCTCAGGCACCACCTCCGAGAATGAAACCAGATTAACAAGAGATATAAACCTTACGCGAATAAGTACCTTACGCATGAATCTGGTAAACCAACGGCCGGGAAGGCGGTAGCATACAACCTGCGGCACGCTGAACAAGGCTGTTTCGAGAGTTGCAGTTCCTGATGTAACCAATGCCGCATAGGCGCATTCCAGCACGCCGTATGTGTTTCCGTATACTTTCTCAACCTCGTTGCCGGCCAGGATGGAGTCATAAAACTCGGGTTCAATACCTGGGGCGCACGCCAGCACGGGTCGGATACAGTCAATACCCTCAAGTGCCTCGAGCATAATGGGCAGGTTACGGCTTATTTCAGCACGGCGGCTTCCGGCAAGCAATGCAACCACGCGTCGGCCGTCATCCTCAATTACAGGCTGACGCTTTTTATCGGCCATATAATCCGATACTTCATCGACGGTAGGATTGCCTACATAGTGTATCTTGTAATTGTGGCGTTTAAAATAATCCACCTCAAAAGGCAGTATGGAGAACATTTCGTCAACATACTTGCGGATTTTGCGGATTCTCCAGCTCTTCCAGGCCCACACCTTGGGGGATATGTAGTAATAAACGGGAATACCAAGTTTATGCACCTTTTGGGCGAGTGACAGATTGAATCCGGGATAGTCCACCAGGATAACCACATCGGGTTTCCATGAGCTTATGTCATCAATGCACTGCCTGGCACCGCCAAGTATGGTTCCAAGGTGCAGGAACACGGGTATGAACCCCATATATGCCAAATCACGGTAATGACGTACAAGTGTTCCTCCGGCGGCCTGCATAAGGTCACCGCCAAAGCAACGGAATTTAGCCGAATCATCCTTTTGGATTATCGCCTTCATCAGATTGGAGGCGTGGATATCGCCCGATGCCTCCCCTGCCACAACGTAGTACTTCATTCTAACGTTTTAGAGTTGTCAAAAGTAATATAATTTTCCCATTATACCGATTTTTTGCACTAACTTTACGGGCTAAAATTGAATCTCTATGGGAAAGACTATCGCTCTTGCCAATCAGAAAGGAGGTGTGGGTAAAACTACCACTACCATAAACCTTGCCGCATCGCTGGCAACGCTCGAAAAGAAAGTTCTTGTAGTTGACGCCGATCCCCAGGCAAATGCCTCCTCGGGACTGGGTATAGACATACAATCACTTGACTGCACCGTATATGAGTGCCTGATAAACGGCATAGACCCAAAGGACGCCATAGTTAAGTCATGTATTGACGGATTGTATGTAATGCCATCGCATATTGACCTGGTTGGCGCCGAACTGGAACTGATGAATACCGAGAGCCGCGAAACAGTCATGAAAAAGATGCTGGCCCGAATTAAAGATGAGTTTGATTACATCCTGATTGACTGTTCACCGTCACTGGGACTGATTACTGTAAACTCACTCACTGCAGCCGATTCGGTCATCATCCCCGTACAGTGCGAATACTTTGCCCTGGAAGGCATAAGCAAGCTGCTCAACACCATACGCATAATCAAGACCAAGCTTAACCCGTCACTTGACATTGAAGGTTTCCTGCTCACCATGTATGATTCACGTCTGCGCCTTAGCAACCAGATATATGACGAGATAAAGAAACACTTCCAGGAGCTTGTGTTTGAGACCATCATTTCACGTAACGTCAAGTTGAGCGAAGCCCCCAGTTACGGTATGCCCGCAATTCTTTACGATGCCGATTCCAGAGGCTCCAAGAACTATCTGGCCCTTGCCCAGGAGATACTCAAAAAGAACCAGAACAAATGACAACAATCAAGAAATCGGCATTGGGCAGAGGCCTTGATGCCCTGATATCACCAGACCTGATCAATCCCCAGGGGTCATCGTCAATAAACGAGATACCCTTGGAACAGATACATGCCAACCCTGACCAGCCTCGCCGCGACTTTGACAAGGAGGGTCTTGAGGAACTTGCCAAATCACTCCATGAGATAGGCATTATCCAGCCAATCACCCTCCGAAAGGTAAAAGAGGGAGACTATCAGATAATTGCCGGTGAACGCCGTTTTCGTGCCGCCGGGTTAGCCGGACTTAAGACAATTCCGGCCTATATCCGTACTGCCGATGACGAGAATGTAATGGCAATGGCGCTTATAGAGAACGTTCAGCGTGAAGACCTTAACTCCATGGAGGTAGCACTTGCATGCCAGAATCTGCTGGAGGTCTATAAAATGACTCAGGAGCAGCTCAGTACACGGATTGGAAAGAATCGCGCCACAATTGCAAACTACATACGTCTGTTAAGACTGCCTGCCGAAATCCAGGTAGCCCTAAAGAACAGGCAGATAGATATGGGACACGCCCGCGCCCTTCTGGCAATTGACAACCCGGTAAAACAGCTCCGACTGTTCCACGAGCTCACCAAGTACGGTTACTCCGTCCGTATGGTTGAGCAGAAAGCCCGTCAAATGAACGAGGGCCGTGCCAAAGCTCCAAAGACCGATGCCGATAACGCATTGGCCCCGATAGGCCGTCAAATATCCCGATGCCTTGGCGCCCCGGTCAAACTTAAGACAAGTGCCAACGGAAAAGGAAGCATTAGCATAACGTTCAAGAACCAGGAAGACCTTACGCGTCTGATGCAAATCTTTGACCAACTAAAAAAATGACCGCACACTCTGCAATAAAAACAGTTCTGTTGCTGCTTGTGGCAACTCTCCTTTCGGCTCCTGTCCGTTCACAGGATACCGTCAGTATAAGGAGTGCCTTGGTTGACAGTCTGTACCGGTCACTGAACGATACCGCCGCATGGAACAACCAGCTGGAGTTTGTAAGGAATATCACATTTGACCAGGTAAATGATTCCGATCTTGTAAGAGTTCAGGAAGAAATGATTGTCCTGGAACAGCCCAGACTTAAATGGCGTGACAAGGAAAGAATGGAACTAGACCGTCTGGAACGTGAAATCACAGCCTGGGAGCCTGATCCACGAAAAGCCGTCTGGCTGTCACTGCTTATCCCCGGCGGAGGACAGATATACAATCACAAATACTGGAAACTGCCTATAGTTTACGGCGGATTTGTAGGATGCATTTATGCCCTTACATGGAATCAGTCCACCTATACGGATTACCAGAACGCTTATGTTGACATAATGGACGATGATCCCAACACCAAGAGTTACGAGGATTTCCTTCCGCCTCACTATGAGATTGACACAAGCATGATGGACTGGCTCAAGGAGGTTTTCCGCCAGAGAAAGGACAAATACCGCCGATACCGCGACCTGAGTATCTTTGCCTTTATGGGAATGTACCTGGTAGCGACTATCGATGCTTATGTTGATGCCGAGCTGTCACATTTTGACATATCCCCCAACCTTAGCATGACAGTTGAGCCCAACTTAATGATTGACCACAGGGGTGCTCCCACTGCGGGTTTCTCTTTAGCGTTTAATTTCTGATGGACGGAAAGAGAAGGACTTTGGCGTTGGCTTTGGCGTTGGCTTTGGCGTTGGCTGGCAGTAAGGCATCGGCACAAGAGCCTGACGAGATGCCGTTTGCCCTACAGGACAGCATATTTGTAATGGACAGTACGGCCGTTTGCACCGACTCCCTTACCGTGGAGTTCCCGGAGAGCATGGACTTTGATGTTGACAGCCTTATGGGAATGTGGTTTGCCAAACATTACATCAGTTATGATGAAGAGTGTCTGGAAAGTTCCGTCAATCCCAAATTCAGCGATACTGTCTATGCGGAACGTCTCAGTTCCCTGCCCACAATAGTGGAGATGCCTTACAACTACATTACACGTAACTCCATTGATGCATATATGGGCCGCAACCGCAAGGTAATTGCATTTGCTCTTGCCATGCTCCCCATTTACGAGGACCTGTTTGTTGAGGCGCTTATCAAATACAACGTTCCGTTGGAACTCAAATATCTGCCTATAGTTGAATCGGCCCTTAAGCCCAAGGCTTACTCACGTGCCGGTGCAGCTGGTATGTGGCAGTTCATATACAGTACCGGCCGTAAATACGGACTCTATGTGAACAGTCTGGTCGATGACCGGTATGATATTGCCAAGGCGTCCGATGCCGCCGCACGTCATTTACGTGACCTTTACGATATGTTCGGCGACTGGTCGCTTGCAATATCGGCCTACAACTGCGGTCCCGGCAACGTTACCAAGGCCATAACCCGGTCGGGCGGCAAGCACAGTTTCTGGGATCTGTATCCTTATCTGCCACGCGAGACACGCGGTTATCTGCCGGCGTTCATCGCGGTAAACTACGCAATGAGTTTCTATAAGGAGCATGGAATATGTCCCATGACATCGACCATTACGCCTCAGACCGATACCCTGCACATAAATCACAACCTTCACGTAGGACAGCTCATTCATTATAGCGGAATAAGCCAGGATGAGTTCAATGCCCTTAACCCGCAGTATCTTACCGAAGTTATTCCCGGAGCCTACCGCACATGTGTGGTTACGCTTCCGCAACAGTATATTACACCGTTGGTTCAGGCAGGAGATTCCCTTTACGAATACGAAAAGGAAAAGTACTTTCCAAAAGCCAAACTGGCCTACATTGATGACGATATGAAAAACCGCATCACCTATGTGACCCACAAGATCAAATCGGGTGAAACGCTTGGAAGTATTGCCATCAAGTACCATACCACGGTCAAGAACATAAAGAACTGGAATAACCTTAAGAGTGACAATATCAGGGCCGGAAAAACCCTGAGGATATATAACAGGTAACGTTTTAAAGTTCAGGCAAGATGAGTGAAGATAATCTTTTTTCGCCCGATGAAGAGAGACTCATAGATGAGGCCTTCCAGCATCTGATTGATTCCTATCTCCAGACCAAACACCGCAAAAAGGTGGAGATAATTACCAAAGCGTTCCAGTTTGCCCGCCAGGCACACAAGGGAGTACGCCGCCACTCCGGCGAACCGTACATTATGCACCCTCTAGCCGTGGCACAGATAGTATGCTCCGAGATCGGGCTCGGATCAACATCAATCTGTTCCGCCCTGCTGCACGACGTGGTTGAGGATACTGACTATACTACCGATGACATAAAGAACGTATTCGGTTCCAAGATTGCGCAGATAGTTGACGGCCTGACCAAGATTGCTGGTGGCATATTCGGCGACAAGGCATCGGCCCAGGCAGAGAACTTCAAAAAGCTGCTGCTCACCATGAATGACGATATCCGCGTCATTCTCATTAAGATTGCCGACCGCCTGCACAACATGCGCACCCTTGACAGCATGCAGCCGCGCAAACAGTACAAGATAGCAGGTGAGACTCTTTATATTTACGCTCCTCTGGCTTACCGTCTGGGACTGAACAAGATCAAGTCCGAACTTGAAGACCTGAGTTTCAAGTACGAGCATCCGGCCGAATACAAGGACATACAGCAAAAACTGTCATTTTCACGCGAGGAACTGAACAACATATACGAAGAATTTACATCTCCCATTGCCGAAAAGCTGGATTCGCTGGGCATTACCTACAATATGTTCGGCCGCATAAAATCCCCCTACTCCATATGGAAAAAGATGAACAAGAACAATCTTACCTTTGATGAGGTTTATGATATTCTTGCCGTCCGTATCATATTTGATCCGGTTTCGCCCGATCAGGAGCAGAGTGAATGTTTTGACATTTATCTGGCTCTTACCAAGATTTACAAGTCACATCCGGACCGTCTGCGCGACTGGGTTACCCACCCCAAGGCAAACGGCTACCAGGCCCTTCACGTTACCCTTATGAGTAATTCCGGTCAATGGGTCGAGGTACAGATTCGCAGCCGCCGAATGAACGATATAGCCGAGCAGGGTATTGCCGCCCACTGGAAATACAAGGACGCCACTTCGTTTGAGAACGACGGAAGCGAACTTACCCATTGGCTTGAAACTATCAAGGAGATTCTTGAGGATCCGCAGCCGGACTCAATGGACTTTCTGGATACCATAAAGCTTAACCTTTACTCATCCGAAATCTTCATCTTTACTCCAAAAGGCGAGTTGCGTACCATGCCGCAGGGCAGTACGGTGCTGGATTTTGCGTTTACCATCCATACATACATGGGCACCAACTGCATAGGCGCCAAGGTAAACCACAAGCTGGAAGCAATAAACTACGAGCTTAAGAGCGGCGACCAGGTTGAGATTCTTACATCAAAGAGCCAGAAACTGAATCCTGAATGGCTGGATTTTGTGACCACCGCCAAGGCCCGCGGAAAGATAAAGCAGCTGTTGCGTAAGGAGGAGCGCGCAAACCAGAAATTCGGCGAGGCCATATTCCATGAGTTTCTTGAAAAAGAGGAGGCACAGATTGACTCGGACAAGATGGAGCGTATCTGCAATCTGCACGGCCTTAAGAACCGTGACGAGCTGATGATTGCCCTTGGCCAGAAAAAGATAATACTGGGCGATGCCGAACGGAACATTGTAAAGGGCGACAGCAGCAGTTGGTACAAACGGTTCTGGTCATCGTTCTCTACATCATCGTCTTCATCGGCCAAAGACAAAGACCAGGAGCAGACCGATGCCAAGGATGTAGACCTTAAAAAGGTGCTTATCATTAACGATGTTGACATGCATAAATACACGTTTGCATCGTGCTGCCATCCCGTACCCGGCGACTCCGTCCTGGGATTCATTGATGACAGGGGGCATATTACAATTCACAAGCGCAAATGTGAGGTTGCAAACAAACTAAAATCCGCAAAAGGCAACCGCATTCTTACGGTGGAATGGCAGATTGAGAACAGTCTGTTCCCCGTAACCATCTATATTAAAGGCCTGGACAGCATTGGAACGCTGAGCAAGGTTACCGATATAATATCGGGCAAGATGAACGTAAACATAAACAAGCTTGTAATTGAATCAAAAGAGGGCCTGTTTGAGGGAACAATAAGCATTATGGTCCACCGCCTGACTGACGTGGAGACAATTCAGAAAGAGCTCAAAAAGATAAAGAATATTACAACGGTTGCCCGCAAGGAGGAGTAGCGTTCAGCTCATCAAGCAAAGCAATCAGTTCCTGACGCACGCCCTTAAGACGCTCCACAATCTCATGAGTGTCAAGTGCAGTATCCTTGGGGTTCTCCTTTAAACGGACCTGAGCACCCTTTATGGTCAAGGATTTTTCCTTTACCAGGTGGTTTACCCTTTTTATCTGCTCAATATCGGCAGCCGTATAATGACGTATGCCTTTGGCATTCTTTTTGGGAGCTATCTCCTTAAACTCCTTTTCCCAGTAACGCAGTGTACTGTCAGGTATGCCAAGCATATCCGAAACCTCCTTTATGGAGTAATACTTTTTTAGTTCCTTGTTGGGATTGAGTGCCATATCAGTAGTCTTTTTTTAGTCAAATATCTTTCCGTGATTCTCGGCCAGGCTTATCATCTCCTCGTACTGGTCGGCGTCCAGGTCCATAAAGTAGTAATTGATCGGGTTTACATCCTTGTTGCCTATCCAGACTTCGTAATGAACATGAGGGCCGGTGCTCTTGCCTGTTGAGCCAGCCTTACCTATCTCCTCACTGCGTACTACATTCTGACCCTCCTTTACCAGAATCTTGCTTAGATGGGCGTATCGGGTCTTGTAACCATAACCATGGTCAATCTCAACCAGATTGCCGTAACCCGATTTCCACTTGGCAAACACCACCTTTCCGTTGCCAGTAGCATATACAGGAGTACCGGTATCACACGAAAAATCCATGCCGTGGTGAAAATTACGGGTATGATAAATGGGGTCCGAACGGTAACCGTAACCCGATGCTGTGCGTTTAAGATCCCTGTTTGAAACCGGTTGGATTGCAGGAATGCAGGCCAGTTTGTTTTCCTGCTCACGTGACAGTTCTATCACCTCATCAAACGAGCGGGTCTGCATGTACAGCTTTTTTTCGAGTAGGTCAACCTTTTGCGATGTGTTTACTACCAGTTCGGCATTTGACATATCGGTAAGTTCGGCATAACGGTTGGTGCCGTTAAAACTGGCCTTGCGGGCAGCCTCAGGGTATGGATCGGCCTCCAACAGGACTCGGTACAGGTTGTCATCACGCTCCTCTATGTCATGCAGAACAAGCAGCGCATCATCGACCTTATGTGAAAGTACGCTGTATTGTGACTGCAGGCGGCTGTTCTCCTCCAAAAGGTCACCCACCTGAGGTGTGCTTATCACAAACCAGTAAACAATAAAAAAGACTCCGCCAAGCAGGACAGACAACAGCAAACGCCAGAACCATGATGAAAGCCTCTGGCCAAATGTGGGGAATACCCTGCGGTAAACCCTGTGCTGCGGATCGTACTGATAGTAAATCTTTCTCATTATCTTGTTGCAACACGCAAAAGTAGCGAAAAAAGTAGTACCTTCGCAAACCAATTGCGAAATACATTTTTAAAGATATGATGACAGCTAAGGAAATACGTGATTCCTTTAAGAGTTTCTTTGAGAGCAAAGAACATCTTATAGTCCCTTCAGCACCCATGGTGGTCAAGGATGACCCCACACTCATGTTCACAAATGCCGGAATGAACCAGTTCAAGGATATCATTCTGGGCAACCGTGCGCCCAAGAGCCGCCGCGTAGCCGACTCGCAGAAGTGCCTGCGTGTAAGCGGCAAGCACAATGACCTGGAGGAGGTAGGTCACGATACCTATCACCACACCATGTTTGAGATGCTGGGCAACTGGTCTTTCGGTGACTATTTCAAGAAAGAGGCTATCAGCTGGGCATGGGAGTATCTGGTAGATGTCCTCAAGCTGGACCCCAAGAACCTTTACGCCACTGTATTTGAGGGCAGCAAGGAGGAGGGTTTGGAGCGCGACAACGAGGCCGCTGCCATCTGGGAGCAGTTCCTGCCTAAGGATCATATCCTTAACGGTAACAAGCACGACAACTTCTGGGAGATGGGTGATACCGGCCCCTGCGGCCCCTGCAGTGAGATCCATATGGATTCACGCTCCGATGAGGAGAAGGCCAAGGTACCCGGCCGCGACCTTGTAAACAAGGACCACCCCCAGGTAATTGAGATATGGAACCTGGTGTTCATGCAGTTCAACCGCAAGGCTGACCACTCACTGGAGCCCCTGCCCGCCAAGGTGATCGATACCGGCATGGGATTTGAGCGTCTGGTACGCACCCTGCAGGGCAAGCAGTCAAACTATGACACCGATGTATTCCAGCCCATCATCAAGCAGATTGGCGCACTGACAGGTAAAGAGTACGGCAAGGATGAGAAGGTTGACATAGCCATGCGCGTAGTTGCCGACCATATCCGCACCATTGCATTCAGCATCACTGACGGCCAGCTGCCTTCAAACGCCAAGGCCGGTTACGTTATCCGCCGCATATTGCGTCGTGCAGTACGTTACGCCTACACGTTCCTGGGCCAGAAAGAGGCATTCCTGTACAAGCTGCTGCCCGTGCTGATTGACAACATGGGTGACGCCTACCCCGAACTCCAGGCACAAAAGACTCTCATAGAGAAGGTCATCATTGAGGAGGAGGAGTCGTTCCTGCGTACCCTTGAGACCGGCATCAAGCTCCTTGACAAGGTTATGGCCGATACCAAGGCCGCCAAGAGCACAGTCATCAGCGGCGTGAACGCATTCACGCTCTACGATACCTACGGATTCCCGCTTGACCTTACCGAGCTTATCCTGCGTGAAAACGGCATGACCGTGAACATCGATGAGTTCAATGAGGAGATGGCCAAGCAGAAAGCTCGCGCCCGCAACGCCGCCGCCGTTGAGAACGGAGACTGGGTTGTACTTAAGGAGGGTGAGACTGAGTTTGTAGGTTATGACTTCACTGAGTATGAGACATCAATCCTGCGCTACCGCGAGGTTAAGCAAAAGAGCGGCGTAATATACCAGATTGTTCTGGACAAGACCCCGTTCTATGCCGAGATGGGTGGTCAGGTTGGTGACCAGGGCGTAATTGTAAGCGAATTTGAGACAATCGATATAATTGACACCAAGAAAGAGAACGGCCTGCCCGTTCACATAACCAAAAAGCTGCCACAGCACCCCGAGGCTCCCATGATGGCTTGCGTTGATACCGACAAGCGTCACGCCTGCGAGGCCAACCATACCGCAACCCACCTCCTTGACGAGGCACTGCGTGAGGTTCTGGGTTCTCATGTTGAGCAAAAGGGTTCACTGGTAACCCCCGATGGCCTGCGTTTTGACTTCTCTCACTTCCAGAAAGTGACCGATGAGGAGCTGCGTCAGGTGGAGCGTTTAGTCAACGAGAAGATCCGCGAGGACCTGCCCTTGCAGGAGCATCGTGACCTGCCTATCGAGGAGGCCAAAAAGCTGGGCGCAATTGCACTTTTCGGCGAAAAATACGGTGATAAGGTACGTGTAGTACAGTTCGGTCAGTCAATAGAGTTCTGCGGTGGCGTGCATGCCGCATCGACCGGCCGCATAGGTATGTTCAAGATAGTATCCGAGAGTTCAATCGCAGCCGGTGTACGCCGTATAGAGGCTCTGACCGGTTCTGCCGTTGAGGAGATGCTCTACTCTTACCAGGATTCAATGAACAACCTTAAGGCCCTGCTTCCCGGTACATCGGTTGAGGCATCGGTCAAGAAGGCACTCGATGAGAACTCAGCCCTTAAGAAACAGGTTGAAGAGTTCATGAAACAGAAAACAGCTCAGCTTAAGGATGACCTTATAAAACAATCTAAGGATATTAACGGAATAAAGGTAATAAGCACCGTCATCTCTGCAAGTGCAGCTATGGTCAAGGATCTGGTATTCGGTATCCGTGGAGAGCAGACACAGAACACACTTGTAATTGTGGGCAGTGAGGAGAACGGCAAGCCAATGATTACCGTAAGCGTAAGCGAGGACCTTACATCACGCTTCAATGCCGGTCAGATGGTCCGCGAGGCTGCCAAGCTCATCCAAGGCGGTGGCGGCGGCCAGCCCCACTACGCAACTGCCGGTGGTAAGAACCCCGACGGCCTCAATGCCGCAGTAGAATCCATCATCAAGACCATCGGATAAGCCATCCAGAGGGGCACAAAAGGGACGGTTCTTTTTGTGCCCCTCTTTTTTGGGGAGAACTTTTGTGATCACTCCGGCCAGTTGACGAGATAAACCGTTTGGGTGGCACGGGTCAGGGCGGTATAGAGCCAGCGGTAGTATTCTTCATCGCGACCGTCCTCGGGAACATAGCCCTGGTCAATGAAAATGTTTTTCCACTGACCGCCCTGGGCTTTATGGCACGTTACAGCGTATGCGTACTTGATCTGCAGGGCGTTGAAATGAGGATTCTCACGAAGTTTTTTCATTTTTTCCTTTTTTGATGGCACGTCCTCATAATCCTCCATCACGTTGTTGAAAAGTTTGTCACTCTCCTGGGCAGTAAGTGAGGGGGATTCGCTGTGCAGGGTGTCAAGCAGCAAAGTAACATCCATTTCCAGGTCATTATAATCAGGGAATGACAACGCCGCATCCACAAACCGGAATCCGTACAGTTCCCGCTGCCTACGGACCCGCCTAATTACGGCAATGTCACCGTTTGCTATGAACGACGGCAGATTGTCATAAGAATCGGCCCCCTCATCTGCCATAAGCTTTTCGGTCCAGTAGTAATTGTTCTTGACAATCATCACATTGTCGCCGCGTGTCAGCTCATCCTCACGGTCCAATATAGTGTTTCTAATACCGTTATTATATATGATTGCCCGTTTGTTTGAACGGCACAACACCATGGTCTCGTCAATTCCGTCACGGCTGTAACAGCCGCTCAGCGTTTCAATAAGGTCACTGCCCGATACCTTGACAACATCGCTGAATCCCTCCAGCTTAAAACGGAATCCAGTCAATCCGTTTGAATCAATTGTGCGGTTACGTAGCATGGTGGCATTGAACAGGATTCCCGATTCGTGTTCCTGTCGCATTACATTCTCCAGACAGAATTCCCACACATCAAGTCCGTATTCCGATAATGCCTGCACCGATAACCCCGGACTTTCACTTTCACCAACCGGAGGAAGCTGAGCCTGGTCGCCCAGCATTATCATGCTGCAATCCTCACCCGAATATACATATGAGATAAGGTCATCCAACAGGCGGCCTGTTCCGAATGTTGAGCCGGAGAGTCCCTGATTTGATATCATGGACGCTTCGTCCACAAAGAACAGCGTGTGCTCGTGCATATTCCGGTCCAGTTGGAAACTGCCTACGTCAAGAATGGACTTTTGACGATATATCTTTTTATGTATTGTATATGCCGGAAAGCCCGATGTGTTTGAAAAAACCTTGGCGGCTCGTCCGGTAGGTGCAAGGAGTACCACTCTCTTTCGGTTTCTTGCCATTGTACCGACCAGAGAGCTCACCACCGAAGTCTTTCCAGTACCGGCATATCCTTTCAACACGAATACCCTGCGCGAAGCCGGTGCCTCTATGAAAGCGGCCAGACGATTCATTGCCAACACCTGTTCATGGGTCGGTTCAAACCTGAAATCGGCTAATATTTTCTCAAATAGGGGCGTAATATTCATGCTGAAAAGCAAAAAAATGTTGTTTTATGAATAAATACGGAGAATTGTTCTATTTTTGCGATGCGAAAATAAATAAATAATCACCCATATATGAAAAAATTCATAAACATTCTTCTTGCAATCTGTGCAATAGGCCTGATATACACTCTCTATGAGAGCATTATGGATCCTATCAGATTTGCAAATGAAAAGGGAATTCGTGACAGGGCTGTAATCAACAGACTTCTGGATATCAGAGATGCCCAGATTGAGTACAATCACGCAAACGGAACCTATTGTGCCGATTTTGACACACTGGTTGCTTTTGTAAAAAGCGCCAAGTTGCCTATTATCAGAAAGAACGGTAACCTGACCGATGACCAGATGGATGCCCTCTGGACCGAAGGTAAGGTACTTGATTATTATGACAGGGCAAGAGCAGCCGAAAAACTTTCGGTTACCCTTTCCGGCACAAGAGCAGCAAAAAAGAAAATAGAGGCCGATACTCTGTGGCAAAGGGTTATTGAAGCAGGTTTTGTAAAGATCCTGCCCGATGGCAGCAAGGAGTTCCTGTTTAGTCGTGACACAGTATGGGTTGACCTTGTTGACTCACTTTACCACGGTCTGATTGATCCGGATTCACTCTGCTTTGTTCCTTACGGAAACGGCGCCAAGTTTGAGATGGAGATAGCATCCGATACCTCTAAGTCAGGCGTTATCACCAACTCTTTCTACGCTTACACTCCGTTTGTTACATATCTGGGTAAAGACAGTTATGGCGGCGGTCTTGACGAGCAGGAAATCATCAACCTGCTTGAGGACTGCGATGATCGCGGACGTGATCCCGGCATGAAGGTTGATAACAACTCCGGTAACTGGGAATAATTCCTTGAGAGTTATTAGCGGTATATACAAACACAGACGGTGGGACGTGCCTAGAACATTCAGTGCACGTCCCACCACTGATTTTGCCAAAGAGAGCCTGTTCAATATCCTGGCCAACAGGATTGACCTTGAAGATGCAACGGCTCTTGACCTGTTTTCCGGGACAGGCAGCATAAGCATTGAGCTGGTGTCCCGAGGATGCTCCCACGTAGTAAGCGTGGAGAAAGACCCCGCTCACTACAGCTTTATCTGCAAGGTAATGGAAACCGTAAAGACAGACCGATGCCTGCCTGTAAAGGGCGATGTATTCAAATACATAGCAGGATGCAGTACCAAGTTTGATTTTATCTTTGCCGATCCCCCCTACCAGTTGGAAAACATAGCCCAGATTCCGGATCTGATCTTTGACGGAGATCTGCTAGCCCCCGATGGCATATTTGTGCTGGAACACGGCAAAACCAACGATTTTAAGGATCACCCCCGATTTACCGACATGAAAGTGTACGGCTCAGTGCACTTTTCATTCTTCAAATAATTAACGCGGACCACCGCCCATGCCGCCTCGTCCACCGGGGCCCCCCATGCCGCCCCGCATTCCGCCGCCACCCATCATGGCTCTGTTATTCTGACGCATTTCCTGGCGTGCGGCACGAGTACCGAATACATTCACACGCAATATAAAGTGAACCATGATATAACTGTGAATGTTGTTGTTCTTGGTATCGGTACGTCCAGTTGTAGATATTGAACGGGTTACATTACTCTCGTCATTCAGGATATCATAATACTGAATCTGGAGCGTACCGGCATTTCCCTTAAGGAAACTGAACGATGCATTGGCATTCCATATAAGGTCATTCCTGTTATATGATCCGCTGTAACCGCGACGGCTTTGCATAGTAAGATCGGTACCTATATTAAGGTTTCTCCATGGCAGACGTGCATTGGCACGACCTCCGTAACTGAATGTATAGGTATCCATGTTTCCGTTCTGACGCTGGTTATTCTCCGAATGGCTGTAGCTGAAACGGCCGTTTACAGTGGCTTCGAACCAGTCATTGCGATATGTTATGGAGCCGTTCTGGCCTGCGCTAATGCTCTCGGTTGTACTCAGCACCGCAGCTCCGCCCGAATTTGACATTGGATTATTACCTATACTTCCGGTACGCATATAGCTCTCCTGATGACGGAACTGGGCATTTGCGCTGGTAGAGTAACGCCACTTGCTATTGGGGATAGTTTGGTTATAGGTAAGGTTGGCCTGTGTACTCCAGTTGGTCCAGAAACCGTCCATATTCTGCGGCTTGGTAACAGATACACCGGTTGTAGGATCATAATCGGTCCTTTGGGATATGCTTCGGAGCGTATTACTTACCGATATCCTCAGGTTAATTGTCTTTTGAGTTTCCTGTATATAGTTCTGATAATCGGCCTCGACAGTGTTGCTTAAGGTAGGCAGCAAAGATGGATTACCTTCCCTTATATTAAGAGGATTGCTGTCGTCCCTTATATCCATCATATCCTCCATAGAGGGCTGACTGGTATTGGAACGGAGTGTTATCTGAACGCTCTGCTGGCGGTTCCAACGGAAACGGTAATTAAGGGAGGGACTCCAGTTATATACTACGCGCGAAGTATCACCTATCACCTTACCCATATACTGGAAATTGTCCATTCCTGTATATTGGGGCATAAAGTTGACACCCACATTGAAATTGGACCTGTTGGTATTGTAACGGAACTGCAAGGCAAGGGTATGGTTGCGTGACACGTTAGTGGCCGTACGGCTCAAAGTGCTGTTCCTATACTGTTCCAATTCATATGGCAGGAACCAGGAATCCTCCCAATTCTCAAAATCCGGTCCCCACAGAACGTATGTTTCACGGTTCTGGTTACGGTTATTCACCTGAATCTGATAACTCAACTGAAGATTGCCGCGTCCCGAATCAATGGGTTCGCTCCACATTATACGGCCGGACCAGTTGCTGTTATTGTTTGGACTGGCATTATACCGGTTCATTATGGTATCACGCTCCGGCATCTGATAATATCTTTGAGCCGAATGAGTATAGTTGTCGTTTGTACCCTTGGTTGCTCCAAACGTGAACCTTACGGTAAAGTTACGCCCCTGGTCATTAAACCGCTTGTTAAACTGGAACTCGCCGTTTATCTGGTTATTTGTGCCGTCAGTATGGCTTGAGCTTACCTGTGAGTTTACGCCAATCTTTGACATTACGGAATCCGGTTGGTAATTGTACTCCTCAAGGATATCAATCATATCGGTGGCAATATACGGATCGGTGTTGAAAGTAACATTACTGCTCCCGGAATTGCTGTTGTTCTTGCTTATCTGGAAACTGGGACGGAAAATAATGTTCAGTGATGTATCGGGACGCCATTCCAGACGGAACTCGCCGTTTACGCTACCGCTGCCGCTGTCATTGTTTGAACGGTTGTTGCGAAAAGACGACGCCTGGTGCTCGGTAGCGAATGTCTCGGATTCCGATTCGCTTACCGAACGTGATGTAGAGCCGTTATACCTTACATTACCGCCTACAACCAGCGGGAATTCGTTGCGTCGGCGCGGGAACTGTTCGCCTATGTTCTTTGAAAAGTTTACACCTATCTGGGTGTTGTAGCTTACGCCGTTGCCACGACCGGAGTTCTGGGTATTGGCGTTGACCGATAACTGGGTGTTAGCCTGGAAACGGTTCAGGGTGTATCGGCCGGACCATAGGTATTTAATCCAGTCACCGTAGTCATTGTTGCCCACCGGCTTGCCTATTCCGCCGTCAATATTGTGCAGCCAACCGTTACGCATATTGGGCTTTATCTCCAGGTCCATGACAGTCTCCTCTTCGCCGTCATCAACCCCGGTTACGCGGGCCAAGTCACTCTTGCGCTGATAAGTCTTGATTCTATGTATAATGTTAACAGGTAGATTCTTGGTTGCCATCTGACGGTCATTTCCAAAATATTCCTGACCGTCCACAAGTATGCGGGATACGGTTCGGCCGTTTACCGTAATACCTCCGTTTTCATCAACTTCAACACCGGGAAGGCGTTTTATAAGTTCCTCCAGTACCGAACCTTCGGGCACACGGAATGCGCTTACATTGAACATCAGGGTATCATCGACCACCTGAGTGGGAGGCAACTGCTCCTCAATGACCGCCTCGGCCAGAAGTATGCTGCTCTCGTACATCTTGAATACGCCAAGCTGGCGGTCCTTATCCTCCTTAAGCACCTTGAAATCAAAATCAACAGTGCTGTATCCCATAAATGAGTAACGCAACATATACTCGCCTTGAGGTACTTTCTTGATTGTGAACCAACCCTCATTGTCCGTTACCATTCCGTGAACGAACGTTGAGTCAGGCAACTGCAAAAGTTGAACAGTGACCTGAGGCATATACTCGGTGGTAGAGCCGTCAATGATGCGGCCGGTAACCGAAGTCTTACCGGTAAGCTTGCTCTTTGATTTTTCCTTGTCCGAATTATCCCTCTGAGACATACCAGGCTGAGAGACCATTAAACAAAGGACCGTTAGTAACAGAAAGGCTTTTTTCATACACATTGCTTGTAGTCTTTTGACGTTTCATGTAATAAATGGTTTAATGAAATGATTGATATTATGTTCTTTTAATTGTCTAATTTTGCACTTGTCATGACGCAATTCAAGGAAATACTGGCCCATGCCTTGTGCCAGGTGGCATCAGAGCACGGGTTGTCGTACGGCAGGGATGAAACCCTTGCATGGGGAGAGACCGGAGCCTCTTACCTTTCGTATGTCCTGTGTTCTCTGCCTTCATCCCAAGTCCGAACCCTTCAATATGCCGCCCGTGACTCATATGGTCCCATACTGTTGGACTGCAAATGGTATGACCGTCTTACGGAGATATGCATGGACGGAAAGGATAACGCAACTGTCCTTATTCCATCGGCCAACGGACAATATACTGAAAACACCATGTCAAAACAGCTTTTCCTTGAAATGCTGGATTTTTGCAGGGAAGGATAAAGGTTGAAACATGTCAAAAAACAAAAAAAATACGGGAATAATTGGATAATATCATAAAAAGGAATACCTTTGCGCCGGTTTTGAAAGCCGCAAGGCCGACAACCGTCAGCGGGGTGTAGCTCAGCCCGGTTTAGAGTACGCGTCTGGGGGGCGTGTGGTCGCTGGTTCGAATCCAGTCACCCCGACTGAAAAGTGAATCCGAATAATCGGGTTCACTTTTTTAATTTGCTTTTAGTATCTTCGCAATTTAAGAACAAGATTTCCGTTATGAATACTACATACATTATCTGTGCCGTTGTACTGCTGCTGATATTCGTACTGTACTACCTGGACCGATGGAACAAGTCGCAAGGCAACAATGCTGAGCAAACGGAACAGCAGCCCCAGCCGGAAGTACCGGCGGGCGAATGCTGCGGCAAGCATGTGGTGTGCGAAAAACAGAAACTGGCTGAGGCCCGTATGCGCAGTGCACAGTATTTTGACGACGAGGAACTGGACCGTTTCCGCGGACGCAGTTCAAACGGGTATAATGACAGTGAGGTGGAGGAGTTCCGCTACATAATGTACACCATGCGTCAGAATGAGGTCAGGGAATGGATGGAGTGTCTTCAGGCAAGACAGATTGAATTGCCCGATGAACTCAAGGAGGAGTGTTTCTCCATGATGAACGAAATGGAATAAGATGAAACTGACAGGGAGAGCCGTATTATTTATGCTGTTGCCGCTGATCGCAGTGGTGACAGGCTGCTCCACGTCACGCAACAATTTTGTATCCCGCTCGTATCAGTCCCTGGTAACCCGTTACAATGTGTATTTTAACGGCAACGAGGCCTACAAGAAAGGGTACGAAGCGCAGGAAAAAGCCAAGAAAGACAATCTGCTCGAAATTCTGGACCTATATCCAATAAGTGATGAAAAAGTACGCAGTACGGGTAGTTCCGATTTTGACCTGGCTATCGAGAAATCCCAGAAAGCGGTCAAACTGCACTCCATAACCGTAAAGCCCAAGAAAAAGAAAGGTACACTAAGTGAACGGGACAAAGCTCTACAGAACAAGAATGAATACAATCCGTTCCTGTGGCATGCCTGGTTCCTTATGGCCGATGCCCAGCGCCAGAAGGGCGATTTTATTGAGGCCGCCAGCACATACTCCTATATTTCAAAACTCTATTTTGACCAACCGGAGATAGTAGCCGAATCACAATACAAGATGGCACAATGCTATTCCGAGCTGGGATGGAACTATGAATCGGAGGAGCTATTCCAGCGTTCAGGGCAAGCCAATATAGGGAATGCCCGCAGGCAAGACTATCAGGCCCGTTACGCGTCACATCTGCTGGAACAGGAACGTTATGAGGAGAGCATCCCGCTGATTGAAGGAGCTTTGAACCGGAAAGGCGTAAGCAAGACCCAGCGTATCCGTGAAAAATATCTGCTGGCCCAGCTCTACAAGACCACCGGCAGGAACTACGATGCATACCGCATGTTCGGAAAGGTGCTGCGCATGAGCCCACCGCATGAGATAGAGTTCCATGCCCGTATTCAGCAAACCGAGACAATGGCCCAGAACGGAAATGTGCGCAAGATAATGAAAAAACTCAGGCGCATGGAACGCGACCCCAACAACAAGGAGAGCCTGGACCAGGTCTATTACGCCATGGGCAATGTCTTTCTGCTTAGAGGTGATACCGCTACCGCGCTCCAGCACTACAATACAGGAGCCGAAAAGAGCCAAAAGTCTAGTCCCGAAAAAGGAATCCTGCTGCTCACAATGGCCAACCTGTATTGGGAAATGGCCGATTACCCCAATGCATCCCGATGCTATTCACAGGCCGTGGGAATGATAGGCTCAACCCATAAGGAATACCCGACCGTAAAACTGCGTTCCGAGGTTCTTGAGGACCTGGTAAGCTGCTCGCAAACCATAAAGCTTCAGGACAGCCTGCAATGGCTGTCAACACTACCTGATGATAAACTGTTTGCCATTCTGGACCAGGTGATAGAAAACGTAAAGGAGCAGGAACGGCTTGAAGAGGAACGCCGTCTGCGTGAAGAAAAGGAGCAGGCTCAGAACGGAGCAAATGCAGGAATGTCAATCAACACCGATGACAACACGGCATCGGGCGGATGGTATTTTTACAATGCCAATGCCATTGAGCGGGGCCGGAAAGAATTTGCAAAACAGTGGGGCGACCGTAAGCTGGAAGACAACTGGCGCAGGTCCAACAAGGCCACGTTAGCTCCAATGCCCATTGCCGAAGAACTGCCCGACACCATTGACTCGGCACTCTTGACCGATACCATCATAGTTACAACCGATTCCACCGCAGTATCGGTACAGGAAACCGATCCTCACCAACGCGAGTATTACATAAAACAGATACCTTATTCAAGTGAGGACAAGGCCAAATCGGACCAGCTTATTACCGAGGCATTGCTCCAACAGGGCATAATATACAAGGACCGTCTTATGGAGTATCCCGATGCCGAAAAGTCATTTGTACGAATAACCACACAGTACCCCCAGGCCCAGGAGGCCGACAAGGCATACTACAACCTGTACCTTATGTACTCGCTTTGGGGCAAGACCGACATGGCCGACAGCTGCCGTGCCCGTATGCAAAGATTCTACCCGGAAAGCGACTATACCGTAATGGTATGTGACTCTGACTATATTGACAACGCCCGATACGGCAAGCACCGCGAAGATTCCATATACGCCGTAACGTACGATGCATTCCGGCAAGGCAAACTGACAATTGTAC
Source organism: uncultured Bacteroidales bacterium (assembly GCA_902760965.1). Lineage (GTDB taxonomy): Bacteria > Bacteroidota > Bacteroidia > Bacteroidales > Bacteroidaceae > Colenecus. Next base: position 45,753 of record CACWIN010000003.1, read on the forward strand.
GGAACAACTGTGAGGTATCGGCCACAAAATACCCCAAGGGGCAGCATCGCGCCAAGTTTATGTTCCTGGATGCGGCATTGGACCTTCAGGACGGAGATATAGACCTGTTCCTTGACAAGCTTAAAGACCTGGTAGCCAAGTACCCCGAAAACGAGATAAGCCAGTTTGCCGGACTCATTGCCAAAGGCATTCAGAACGGCAGGATACTCCAATCAACATCATTTGGATCCATTTGGGACCGCCGTAGCGGCAACGCCGATGAAAAATCGGTTGCCGACAGCCTTAAGCCAAAATTCAGCGAAGACCGTTACCAGCCGTTCCTGTTTATACTTGCGTATCCCGACGGTGAATTGGACCGCAACCAGCTGTTGTTTGAGGTTGCACGTTACAACTTTACCAATTACATGATACGTAACTTTGACATGGAATTCCAGACCGAGCAGGGAATAGGAATGCTTAAGATTGGAGAATTCCTTAACTTTGACGAAGCTTACGTTTACAGTCGCAGTCTGTATGATGACGCCGAAATGGCTGCAAAACTGAGCGGAATAAAAGCCCTGGTAATCTCACCCAAGAACCTGAATACCCTGCTCAAGTATTACAGCTTTAACGAGTATCAGGAGTTCTACGAGGAACATTTCCTGAATATTCCCGAATTTGAGATTGACGGAGGCACATTGTTTGAAGAATTTGACGACAAACCGGATGAATAACAAGATTGGAACACTGCTTTGGGTCGATGACGAGATTGACCTGCTCAGGGCGCATATACTGTTCCTTGAAAACAAGGGTTATGATGTTGACACCGTGACCAACGGCCACGATGCGCTTGACATGTGCCGTGAACGCCAGTATGACCTGGTCCTGCTTGACGAGCACATGGTAGGCATGAGCGGTCTTGAAACACTTCAGCGCATCAAGGAGATTGACCCTAACATTCCGGTAGTGATGGTCACCAAGAGTGAGGAGGAAAACATTATGGACCAGGCCATCGGCTCCAAGATTGCCGATTACCTTATCAAGCCGGTCCACCCCAACCAGATACTGCTGTCACTAAAAAAGAACATACACAAACGTGACATTGTAACGGCCGAGACCGACCGCAACTATCAGCAAAATTTTGGCAAACTGAGCATGCAGATAAATGACTCCCTTACTGCCGATGAATGGATTGAGGTCTACCGCCAGCTGGTCTATTGGGAGCTGGAACTCAAGGAGGCCGACAGCTCCATGCATGATATGCTCAAGATGCAGAAGAATGAGGCCAACGCCGCATTCGCTAAATTCATAAAGCGCAACTACATGGGTTGGATGACTGACCGCGACAAGGGTCCGATCATGAGTCCCGACCTGTTCAAGAAATACATATTCCCTGCTCTTGACAGTGGCGAGAAACTGTTCCTGATAGTGATGGATAATTTCCGTTACGACCAGTGGCGCGTGCTCTCCGCCGAACTTGCCGAACTCTTTACATTTGATGAGCAACTCTACTACAGCATACTGCCAACCGCAACACAATACTCACGTAACGCCATTTTCTCGGGCCTTATGCCTGAGCAGATAAGCCGCATGTTCCCTGACCTTTGGGTTGATGAGGATTCCGAGGAGGGCAAGAACCTGAACGAGGCACCGCTCATCCAGACCCACCTGGAGCGCTACAGGCGCAAGAACACATTCTCTTATAATAAGGTGAATGATTCTGTTGCCGCCGACAAGCTGCTCAGTCAGTTCAACAATCTTTTGCAGAATGACCTGAACGTGGTGGTAGTCAACTTTATTGACATACTCTCACATGCCAAGACAGACTCACGCATGATGCGTGAACTGGCCAACGACGAGGCTGCTTACCGCAGTCTGATCCTGTCATGGTTCCGCCATTCATCGGTACGGGAATTATTCCGTTCCATGGCCGCGACAGGCCGTAAGGTAATGATAACCACCGATCATGGAAGCATTCTGGTAAACCATGCCATAAAGATTGCCGGTGACCGGAGCACAAACACAAACCTGCGCTATAAACTGGGCAAGAACCTGGGATTCAACCCTAAGGATGTGTATGAGATAACCGAGCCGCTAAAGGCTCACCTCCCCTCGCCCAACGTAAGCACATCGTATATTTTCTGTACCGAGGCCGATTACTTTGTGTATCAGAACAACTTTAACAGCTACGCATCATTCTACAAGGAGACCTTCCAGCACGGAGGAGTGTCACTCGAAGAGATGATTATACCTTTCATAACCCTTAACCCCAAGAAAAAATGACAATCACGATAAAAGACCTTGACCATATACAAGAGGCCGCACGCGAGTTTATCGGCCAGATGGGCGATGACACAGTATTTGCATTTTACGGCAAGATGGGTGCCGGCAAAACCACATTCATCAAGGCTCTTTGCAAGCTGCTGGGCGTAGAGGACGAGGTAAACTCCCCCACCTTTGCCATTATAAACGAGTACCGTTCCCAGACCACCGCCGAGCTTATCTACCATTTTGACTTTTACCGCATCAAGAAACTTGAGGAGGTATATGACCTGGGGTATGAGGACTACTTTTACAGCGGCGCGCTCTGTTTCATTGAATGGCCTGAACTGGTTGAGGAACTCCTCCCGCTTGACGCAAAAAAAGTAACCATCACCGAAAACAGTGATGGTTCCAGAACTATTACTCTGTAAGACAGATTATTCTCCCAGGGAGTCCACGTATTCAGCCTCGGCCTCAACGATGAGGATAATTTCATCGGCAGGAAACGAACCAATCTTGTCGCGCTTGGCCTCCTTGATGATATACTCTACCAGAGCATCGTTGTCAATGTCTATGCAGCCGTCGGCATCGGGCTCCTGGTCCAGCACACCGCTTGTGGTGAAATAGTCGTTGATGACATCCAGAATATAATAAAGGGTGTCATCGGTGTATTTCTCTTTCAACTCCTGAGGGAGCGCATTCTTGATGTACTCAACGGTCTTCTGATCGTCAATGTCATCCTCAAGGAACTCATCCTGTGCCATAATCAGAGCAGGGCGTTAAGTTTTTCCTGATAGACGTTCTTCATTGCAAGTCCAACCACGCGGTCAACCTCCTTGCCGTCTTTAAGAATCACTACTGTAGGAACGTTCATGATTCCAAACTGATCGGTCAGATCAGTTTCCTCCTCAATGTCACATTTTCCAATTACAGCTTTGCCGTCATACTCTGTTGCCAACTCCTCAATGATGGGGCCCAGACGTCTGCAGGGGCCGCACCAGGTTGCCCAGAAATCAATCAGCACGGGCTGACCCTGCTGCTTGACCTGATCAAAATTCTGACTGGTAATCTCAATCTCCATAGTTTGTAATTTATTGGTTGAATGAATAATTAATTGATTCCTTTTTCTTAATGTAGTCCATAAGTTCCTGTGTGACCGTTATCTTGCGGTTGACCGATGACAAAGAGACCTTGTGGTCAGGCTGGGACAGGTCTGTCAGCATGAACTTGAGAGTAGTGTTTCCCTCGGTACCGGTAAGCGTATCCAGGTCACTTACAAACTCCTTGTCAATCTCCGAAAGCGGCATTGAAAGGGTAATGGAACTTATGGCAGTATCCTTTATGTCCTGTAGCAGCTCAATGGAGTTTATCACAAAGTCTATCTTTTCGGGGTTGAACTTGAAAGGTTGGCACTTTGCCTTGATGAACAGATAGTTGCCCTCTTTCATCATATTACACCATTTAAGCCACGGCTCGCCAAAAAGAGCAATCTCGGATGAGCCTGTAAAATCCTCAATACGGGTAAAACCGCACGGCTTACCGGTCTTGGTACGGGTTTCACGTACTCCTGTAACCACTCCGCCAAACACCAGATCCTTGTTGAGCAGGGCGGTACGGTCCTCAAGTTGAGTAACGCCTATGGTACATACATTCTCCAGAATGACCCTGTACTCATCGAGCGGATGAGCCGAAAGATATATGCCTACCAGATCCTTTTCCCTGTTAAGGCGTTCCAGCAAAGGCCATTCCGAAGCTTCGGGGATGGATGGCGTGGCAATCAGGTCTGTGTGTCCCAAATCGCCAAACAGCGAGAACTGTGACTCCATCCGGTCAGTCTGGTATTTGGTGCCATAACGCACCAGAACGTCACTGAACACCTCATTCTTGCCACAGGGCTGCACAAACTGCTCACGCCTTATCTCCGGGAAACAGTCAAATGCTCCGGCCATGGCCAGATTCTCTATGTTCTTGCGGTTGCATGCACTCAGGTTGACTCGCTGCACAAAATCAAAAATGCTCTTGAACGGTCCGTTAGCCTTGCGCTCGCTCACAATGGCACTTACCGCATTCTCGCCCACTCCCTTGACCGATGCCATACCAAAACGGATATCACCCTTTGCATTCACGCCAAAACGCGGAACGCTCTCGTTTACATCAGGACCAAGTACATTTATGCCCATGGCCTTGCATTCATCCATAAGCTTGGTCACCTCGGTGATATCGGCTGCGCGGCTAAGTACGGCTGCCATATACTGTGACGGATAGTTGGCCTTGAGCCAGGCGGTCTGATAGGCAACCCATGAGTAACAGGTGGCATGCGATTTGTTGAATGCGTACGATGCAAACTTTTCCCAGTCGGCCCAAATCTTTTCGAGCACCTGCGGGTCATGGCCGTTGGCCTTGCCGCCCTCAATGAACTTGGGCTTAAGATGATCCAGCTTGTCCTTGAGTTTCTTACCCATAGCCTTACGCAAGGTATCGCTCTCACCACGGGTAAAGTTGGCAAGCAGACGTGACAGCAACATGACCTGCTCCTGATAGACAGTGATGCCGTAGGTATCCTTGAGGTACTTTTCCATAATGGGAATATCGTACTCAATAGGCTTGCGGCCCAGCTTTCGGTCAATAAAATCAGGAATGTAATCCATAGGACCCGGACGGTACAGAGCGTTCATTGCTATAAGGTCCTCAAATACGCCAGGCTGCAACTCACGCAGGTATTTTTGCATACCGGGCGATTCAAACTGGAACGTGCCTATGGTTCTGCCCTCACAGTATAGCTGGAAAGTCTTTTTGTCATCAATGGGAATCTTGTCAATATCAACGTCAATTCCCAGGCTGTTCTTTATGTTTTCAACCGCCTCTTTTATTATTGAGAGGGTCTTAAGACCCAGAAAGTCCATCTTGATAAGACCGGTATCCTCAATCACGCTGCCCTCATACTGGGTTACCAGCAGACGTTCACCTGTTTCCTTATCGGTAGCCCACGATACCGGCACCCAGTCTGTTATGTCATCACGGCATATTATGGTTCCGCAGGCATGTACACCGGTTCCGCGTACATTGCCCTCAAGCATCCTGGCAAACTTTATGGTATTGTGCAAACGCTCGTCATCCGAAGCTGCCGCCTGCTGAATTTCGGGCACGCACTCCATTATGTTGGAAAAAGTAGGCTTTCGGGGACTGCCGTCGGGTTTATCGGGCAAACGGTCAGGTATGGCCTTGCACAGACCGTTGGACACGTCAAGAGGCACCTCAAGCACGCGTGCCACATCCTTAATTGCCATCTTGGTCTGCATGGAACCGTAGGTAATTATATGGGCAACCTTTTCCTTTCCGTACTTGTCAGTAACCCACTGGAGCACGCGTCCGCGGCCGTCATCATCAAAGTCCACATCAATATCGGGCAGTGAAATACGGTCAGGGTTAAGGAAACGCTCAAACAGCAGGTCATACTTGATAGGGTCAATCTGCGTTATACCCAGGCAGTATGCCACTGCCGATCCGGCGGCCGATCCACGACCCGGTCCCACCGATACTCCCAGTTCTGTACGGGCCGCGTTGATAAAGTCCTGCACAATAAGGAAGTATCCCGGGAAACCCATGGTCTTCATGATGTGCAGTTCAAACTTAAGCTGCTCCATAACACTATCGGGTATGGGGTCACCGTAACGTACCTTGGCTCCCTTGAAAGTGAGTTCCGCCAGATAATCTGCCTCCAGTTTAATACGGTACAGCTTGTCATAGCCGCCCAGTTTCTTTATCTTTTTGTCGGCATCCTCCTTTGACATCACCGTCTCGCCATGCTCATTGCAGGTGAACTCCTTGAACAGGTCCTCCTGGGTAAGGCGCTTACGGTATTCCTCCTCGGTACCGAACTCCTCCGGTATGGCAAAGTTGGGCATAATGGGCGGATGGTCAATTGAATACTCCTCAACCTTGTTCAGGATCTCAATGGTATTGGCCAGCGCCTCCGGCTCGTCCTCAAACAGGCGGTTCATCTCATCGGTAGTCTTGAACCACTCCTGTTTGGAGTAGCGCATCAGGTTGGGATCATCCGGGGTACGGCCCGTTGACAGGCAGATAAGCAGTTCGTGGGCATCGGCATTGTCCTCATCAAGGAAGTGGACATCGTTGGTACATATCATCTTTATGCCGTACTTGGCCGATATCTCCTTAAGGTGGTTATTCACGTTCACCTGCAGCGGATACACCTCATGGTTAGCTTTCTGGACTGTTGCCTTATGGCGCTGCAGCTCCAGATAATAGTCATCGCCAAACAGGTTGTGGAACCATTGCACCACCTGTTCCGCCTCGTCAATCCTGCCAGCCGTAATAAGCTTGGGCACCTCGCCGCCAAGACAGGCCGAGCAGCATATTATTCCTTCGTGATACTTTTCAAGGTCTTCCTTGTCAGTACGCGGATGTGAGTAAAAACCATCGGTCCAGGCGCGGGACACTATCTTGATCAGGTTGTGGTATCCTTTAAGGTTTTTGGCCAACAGGATAAGATGGTAGTTGGCGCCGTCCAGCTCCTTGCTTACACGCAGGTCCTTACTGCGGGGCGCAACATAGACTTCGCAGCCTATTATGGGTTTAAAGTGCTTGCCCTGTTCCTGCAGCTTGCCATTTACCTTGTCGCAGTAATTCTTGAACTCCTTTATACCCATCATGTTGCCGTGATCGGTTACGGCAACGCCGGGCATACCGTCGGCTATGGCCTTATCGACCATCTTTTTTATATTGGTCTGGCCGTCTAGCAGAGAGTACTGCGTATGGACATGTAAATGGACAAATTCCTGCATAATGCGTTTTATCTCAAAAAAGTTTTTAAAGTTACTTAGGTTTAGCGTTCAAGGCAAAACAGGCAAGCCCGAGTTTTCAACAATCACAAATAAAATTCACCGTATGGCCCCACACCAAAAATACACAACAATAATTATGCCATTGTTAAGCAAATTGTCTTATCTTTGTAAAATAAATCAAGCAACAATGGCCGAAAACAACGGAAAGCATACCACAATAAATCCCGAAGGAAAAACCACGCTCACCATAGTGGCAATCCTGTTTTTTGCAATTAACCTGCCCCTGTTTACCATTACGCCCATCTTTGGCTGGTGGTCATACGTATCTCTTGGCATTACCCTTATGTTCGTATGGTTTTTCCTGCATTTTTTCAGGAATCCCGTAAGGCGTTTTCCAAGTGATGACCAGGAAAAGGTAGTGGTATCTCCGGCCGACGGCACGGTTGTAGCCATCGAGGAGGTCGATGAAACCGACTGTTTTCATGACCGCCGCATTGTGATATCAATTTTCATGAGCGTATACAGCGTACACGCCAACTGGTATCCGGTTAACGGCATAGTGACCAGGGTTGAGCATCAGGACGGAAACTTTTACGCCGCTTTCAAGCCCAAAGCCAGCACTGAGAACGAGCGTTCTCTTGTTGTAATCAAGACCCCCGACGGCAAGGACATAATGCTCCGCCAGATTGCCGGCGCCCTTGCCCGCAGAGTTGTAACATACTGCCAGCCTGGCGATGAGGCAAAGATTGACCGTCACATGGGATTCATAAAATTCGGTTCCAGGGTTGACATATTCCTGCCTGTTGATTCACTTGTATGTGTCAAGATAAACCAAAAGGTAACCGCCGATATTACCATTCTGGCTAAATTATCGTAAAAAATGGCAAACCGCATAACAAAACATATCCCCAACACCATTACCTGCTGCAACCTTTTGTCAGGCTGCATGGCTGTAATGGCAGCATTCAATGCCGACGCTTGGCACACCCTGCTCTGGGTTGTTGCCGGTGCACTGTTTGATTTCTGCGACGGTCTTTCGGCCCGTCTCTTAAAGGCATATTCACCAATAGGCAAGGAACTGGATTCGCTGGCCGACCTGGTTACATTCGGCCTGGCTCCCGCAATGCTCTGCCTTACAACACTGTGCGGATTTCATTATTCATCGGACACACTGTTTTCCATTTATCCATACATAGGACTGGTTCTGGTGGTGTTTGCCGCCCTGCGTCTGGCCAAGTTCAATACCGATGAGCGCCAGACAACATCATTCCTCGGCCTGGCAGTTCCCGCCAACGCCCTGTTCTGGTGCGGCCTGTTCCAGATGGACCTTAGTGCAATTCCGGGTGCCCCTTGGATCATAGGAGCATTGGTAATCCTGTTTGCAGGCCTTATGGTAAGCGAAATACCTATGTTCTCACTTAAATTCAAAAGCCTTAAATGGGCTCAGAACAAGGTTCGTTTCATTTTCCTGGCAGTATCGGTAGTAATCCTTATCCTGCTTCGTGAAAAAGGACTTTCAGCAGTAATAGGCTGGTATATCATACTGTCTATACTGACAAAAGGTCAGCATTAAACTCAAGGCATATTTTTTGCCCTTTCCATTAAAAACGCATACTGATGATTATTACCGCACTTATTATACTATTCATATTATTATTCGTACTTCTGGCAGTACTCACCTTTGCGCGTGACGTGCTGGTCACCATAATTGCAGCCATAGTAGGCCTGTTCCGCAAGGGTGACCGCATGCAAAAGAAAACCGAAGGCCGCCAGACCATCCGTCGCCGTGACCGCAAAAAACAAAAGGTTTACTCTGATTCTGACGGGGAATACGTTGATTTTGAGGAGGTAAAAAAATAACGCAAAGGAGTTCCTTTGCGTTATCTCATTACTTGTGAACTAATGTGCCGATAGGTTCACCTGCAATCACTTTCTTTAGGTTGCCGGGAATATCCATATTGAACACATATATGGGCAGGTTGTTTTCCTTGCACATGGTTGTGGCTGTAAGGTCCATAACCTTAAGGTTGCGGTTATATATCTCGTCAAACGTAATCTCATCAAACTTGGTGGCCGTAGGATCCTTCTCGGGATCGGCGGTATAGACACCGTCAACACGTGTACCCTTGAGCATTACATCGGCCTCAATCTCAATACCACGAAGGGATGAACCGGTATCGGTAGTGAAATATGGGTTGCCGGTGCCGCCCACCAGAATTGCCACCTTACCTGCCTTCATTGCATCAATGGCTTTCCACTTGCTGTAAAGCTCACCAATGGGCTCCATGCGGATAGCGGTAAGAACCGTGTTGGGGCAGTCAACCGATGTCAGGGCCGAGCTCAGTCCCAGACCGTTGATTACGGTTGCCAGCATTCCCATCTGGTCTCCCTTGACGCGGTCAAAACCCTTGCCTGCGCCTTTGAGACCGCGGAATATGTTACCGCCGCCTATCACGATGCCTATCTCCACGCCCATGTCATGAATCTCCTTGATTTGCTGTGCATACTCACCCAGACGCTTTTCGTCTATTCCGTAACGCTGCTCACCCATCAGACTCTCGCCGCTGAGCTTGAGCAATATCCTTTTAAATCTAGCCATGTCTTTATTTTTTTGCGAAGTTAATCATTTTCCCGGCAGTATGAACTGTACCTGCTTGAATTCATACACCCGGTGCTCACCGTCAATGGTTTGGAGCATTAAGCAACCGTTTGGCTGGATTCCCTCAATGCAAGCTTCAAAACATCCGTTTGCATCACGGAACTTATGATAACCTTCGCGGCGATACAGACGTTCCCGATACAGCTTGTCAACTTTATGCCTTTGCTGCTCGCTTAGCTCCATATAGCCAATGAACCTGTCAATAATGTCAGCAAGCAATTTGTCGCGGTCATAATCCTTGCCGGTAATGTTCTTGAGCGAAACAGGGTTGGGGGCATCGCTAAGAAACATCTCCTGATTCACATCCAGGCCTACGCCTACAACGGTATCCATTATGCGGTCCCCCTGGAGAGTGTTTTCAATCAGGATGCCGGCCATCTTATAATCCTTATAATAGATGTCATTTGACCATTTCACCGAGAAATATGGGGCATATTCAGGACCGGCTGCGTCAATTACGCTGTCCGATACCGCCAACGCAATAGCTTCCGAAATATAGAACTGTTCCCGGACATTGATGTTGTGTGGGTGTGCAAGGATACTGAACAGCAGATTCTTGCCTTGTTCCGATTCCCAAGTGTTGCCTTTCTGCCCACGACCCGCGGTCTGGAAATCGGCCACGGCAACCTCGTAATCATAATCCGGATCTCCTCCACCAAGTTCACGCAGATAGGTGTTTGTAGAACCTATGCTGTCACTTCTGTGCCATTTAATCTTACTCATCATTCCACCGGCGGAAAGAACGCCTGCTCTATATGTTCAACTTTAAGTTCTCCTTGATCCATAACTATGGATATTATATCAAACCTTACGTCCATGTCAATCTGATAATATCTTAAGTATGCATCGGCCGAATTTACTATGCGACGGATCTTTCGGTCGTCAACAAAATCCTGAGGGTCGCCCCATTCGGTGCTTGTGCGGGTTTTGACCTCGACAAATACAATTGTATCATCCTTGGTCACCACCAGATCCAGGTCCTTGTGTCCGCAATGCCAGTCCCTGTCGTGGATTGTATAGCCGTGCTGTTCCAGGTATTCGGCAGCCAAATCCTCCCCCCTTTTCCCCAGTATGTTATGTTTTGCCATGTATGTAAGAGTTTATTACGCAAAAATAGTCATAAAATGCGGTATATTGACCGAAAAATCAATACCTTCGTAACATCAGTCGTTTATTATGGAGAAAAAACAGAACCCCGTAAGAAATGAACGCTACAGTTTCCTTGTCAATCCTGATGAAAAGCAGACCATAGAGAACTATCTGCGTAAATACAAGATCAGGAACCGTAGCCGTTGGATGAGGGAGACTCTCATCACATTCATTATCAAGAATCTGGATCAGGATTATCCTACCCTGTTCAACGAGCAGGAAATGCGCCGATGACACAGCAGGAGCAGGATATCAGGTTCATGAAACTTGCCTTGGATGAGGCAAAAGCCGCTGCAGTCCAGGGTGAGATTCCAGTTGGGGCAGTGGTGGTATGCAAGGGTATGGTCATAGCACGCGCCCACAACCTGACCGAGACTCTGACCGATGTAACCGCTCATGCCGAGATGCAGGCCATAACCGCAGCTGCCTCATATCTGGGAGGCAAATATCTTGACCAATGCACCCTTTACGTGACCCTTGAGCCCTGCACAATGTGCGCCGGAGCTATCGGCTGGTCCCAACTGCAACGTCTGGTCTATGGAGCATCGGACCCCAAACGCGGCTACACCACATTCGCCCCGAACGCTCTGCACCCAAAAACACAAGTTTCAGAGGGCATTCTGGCCGATGATTGTCTGCAAATAGTTCAGGATTTCTTCAAATCAAAGCGATAATGCATTAGGGGCACAAAGGGGACGGTTCTTTTTGTGCCCCTCTATTGGTCCTTCCTATACTTGCCCTCGTCTTCATCCTCCAGCATGCTGAGGTAGCTGGTGTAGCGGGACAGGTGGATTTTGCCCGATTCCACCGCGCGTTTTACGGCACAGTCGGGCTCGGTGGTATGCATGCAGTTGCCGTAGCGGCAATCGGCTGAATATTTGAAAATCTCGGGAAAATAGTGACTAATCTCCTCGTGCTCCATATCAAAGGTGCCGAATCCCTTGATACCCGGAGTGTCAATGATCCAACCGCCCTCGGGCAGGGGGAACATCTCGGAAAACGTAGTGGTATGCATGCCGGTATCATGTTTTTCCGATATCTCCGAAGTGCGTTGGTTTAGTTCCGGCAGGATACGGTTTACAAGGGTGCTCTTCCCTACTCCCGAATTACCGGAAATAAGAGAGACCTTGTCCTTGAGCAGTGCCCGGACATCATCAACGCCAGCGCCATGCAGAGCATCGCACTCCACGCACCCATAACCTATGGCACGATACAGCGCAACCAGTTCATTGGCCGTGGCACGGTCCTCATCGGACAGCAGGTCAGACTTGTTGAAAACAAGTACCACCGGCACTCTATAAGCCCAGGCCGATGCCAGGAATCGGTCGATGAAAACGGTCGAAGTTACCGGATGGTTAACGGTCACCACCAGCAGACACTGGTCCAGATTGCAGGCCAGGATATGCGACTGTTTGGAAAGATTAGAGGAACGCCGGATAATATAGTTACGGCGTTCCTCTATATTTGTGATATACGCCGGCTCACCGTCACGAGCCGGAGCAAACTCCACATAGTCACCTACGGCTATGGGATTGGTGCTTTTAATGCCTTTAATGCGGAATGTACCCTTTATGCGGCACTCCTGGTCGTGTCCGTCATCAGACCTAACCAGGTAGCTGCTTCCGGTATTTCTGATTACAAGTCCGCGCATAGGCATATCAGACGGTCATGATCTCTTTTTCCTTTTCGGCAAAGAGTTCGTCGGCCTTCTTGATATACTTGTCATGAAGCTTTTGCAGCTTATCCTCGGCATCCTTTTCGGCATCCTCGGGGAGACCCTCCTTTTGAGCCTTTTTAAGCGTATCCAAAGTGTCACGACGTGCATTGCGGATAGATATCTTGGTGCTCTCGCTCACCTTGCCGCTCTGTTTTACCAGATCCTTACGGCGCTCCTCGGTAAGTGGAGGAATAGCCAGACGGATAATCTCGCCATTGTTGGTAGGCATAATACCTACTGCAGAGTCAATAATGGCTTTCTCAATCACCTTGATCATATTCTTGTCCCAAGGACGGATTGCTATGGTACGTGCATCGGGGGTCGATAAGGCAGCTACGTTGTTCAAAGCTACCATAGAACCGTATGAATCAACACGGATGTCATCCAGAATACGCACATTGGCCTTTCCGGCACGAATATGGGCAAACTCATCCTCAAGATGCATGATGGCCATTTCCATCTGCTCCTCAGCCTCGCTGAGACAATTATTTATATCGAACATAACTAGTAGTTTTACGTTTGACCCCAAAGATAGGTCAATTTTGTACAAAATACCACATATTATTTGTATTTTTGCGCCATTATATCTACAAGTATTGAATGCTGACCGATTGTGCGCACATATTGGACTCTTTTGCCCCCATTTCGCTCGATGAAATGTCGTCAATCCGTCTTATGAACCGGATTGACACCAAGTACCTGGCCAGCGAGGACCAGCTTAAGCAGCTTTTGCTTATGGCCCAAGGCGAATACATGGTCCAGTCCATAAACGGAGTACGTCAGTCCGAATACAGCACACAGTATCTTGATGACAGGTTCAACACAATGTACCTGAACCATCATAACGGCAGGCTAACCCGCCAGAAAGTGCGCATCCGCACATACGTTGATACCGGCGACTATTTCTTTGAGATAAAACTCAAGAACAATCACGGCCGTACCAAAAAGAAACGCATTCACCTGACCGGCGCCGATACATACGTCCAGGATGGAGCCGCGCAGTTCCTTGAGGAACACGCCATGCTGTCCATTCCCTTAAGTGACCTTAATCCAAAGGTGGCTAACCACTTTAAGAGGATCACTCTTGTAAACAACGCCAAGACCGAGCGCCTTACCATAGACCGCGAACTCTCTTTCCACAACAACGAGACAGGATTGGACAAGTCCATGGACCGGCTGGTGGTCATTGAGGTAAAGCGTGACGGCAATACCTACTCCCCCATTCAGGACCTTTTGCGTGAGGTGCGCATATTTCCCAGTGGATTCAGCAAATACTGCATCGGGATGGCGCTGACCACTCCGGGTATAAAACGGAATTTGTTTAATGACAGAATAAGAAAAATAGAAAAAATCACATCCACATGTTTATGAACCTTTTTGCCCCGCTTGCGGGAGGACTTAGCCAATTAGCGGCTGCTCAAGAAGAGGCAGAACTGTTTGGCGACGAGGCCGAGGGCCTGTTGTCAACTCTTGGCACCACACCTTTCTGGCCTGTATGGTCCAGTATCTGGGAGATGATATTCCGTCTTCTCATCAACGTTGTCACAATCGGTATAATAGTCCATGCATTTTACTATCCAAAAGCCAAAAGGCGCGACTATTACTTTACGTTCTCAATCATAGGCGTCAGCATATTCATGCTCATTTACCTTATGGGCGGTGTAAAGCTCAAGATTGGATTCGCCCTTGGTCTGTTTGCCATATTCGGCATAATCAAATACCGCACTGAGCAGGTACCCATTCGTGAAATGACTTACATGTTTGTAATCATTGCGGTTGCCGCCATTAACGGACTGGCCACCAGCGTAAGCTATTTTGAGCTGTTGGGAACAAACCTGATATTCATAATTGCCCTTGCCATATGCGAGAACACCAAATGGATGAAACATGTACCGTCCAAGCTTATCAAATATGACAATGTAAAACTGGTAGCCCATGGCCGCGAGGATGAACTCAAGGCCGACCTGGAAAAGCGTCTGGGCCTGAAAATCATACGCGTAGAGGTTGGCAATGTGGATTTCCTTAAGGACTCCGCCATTATCAAGATATACTACGAACCCATTATGGATGAGTTCGGTACTATTGACTCTGTAATGAAAACCGGAAAGATAAAATGAAACGCCTGTTATTTGTCTTTGCTGCATTTCTACCTGTAACGTGTACCTTATGGGCACAATCAGGGACAGGACTCTGGACCAGTGCCGGAGTCAAGAAGGATATGCCCAAAGGCATGAACGCAGAGTTTGATGCCGAATGGAGGCAAACAGGTTTCTTTACCGGAACAGACCGATGGTCAATTGGGGCATCAGTCAGCAAACGTCTATACAGGAACAAGTCCAAATCATTCAACATCAAAGCAGATTTAGGCTACAAATATCTCTCATCAAACCGTCAGGCATATACAATTGACAAACGTGATCCTGAGCTTTTTGATCAGGAAGATGGAATGTCACGCGATTATTATATTGAAAACGGGATTGATTTCAACATTACAAACGCCTTCTGGGAGAGTAGGCACCGCATATCTGCATCTCTATCCGGCGGATTTGAAGCAGGTCGTTTTAAGTTCGGCTTACGCGAACGCGTGCAATACACCTACTCATGCGGAAAAACCGACATCAGGGAGAAACACAGGTTCATGGAAAAATACGATATGAACACAGGTCTCTCTTCAACTGTAGACAGCATAACCATTGAAAGCGTCAACCCTTCACATAAAACAATGGTCCGAAGCCGCATCTCGATTGATTATGATATCCCGAACTTTAAGCTGGACCCCTTTGTTTCATACGAGATTTTTTCTGACCTGAGCAATAAAGAAGCATTCGAGAAAGGACGTCTTACAGCTGGAGCAGGTTTCTCTCTAAAAAAGAAACATGCATTTCAGTTTGCATATATATGGCAGAATACAACCGATGATGACGAATCTGTTAGTTCAGCCCTCAGTATAAGTTACACCTTCAAACTCTGACAAAGAACAGACAACGATGAATAAAGTATTACATAATATATGGATATCTCTGATAATCACCTCATTGCTCTGTTTGGCTTGTGACAAAGAGGACCCGATAAAGACAGAAGATTCCCCCGTTGTAAATAACGACACCTTAAAAGTTGAAGTTATTACAAGTGATGCTATCGGCATCCAGCCCAAATCGGCAACACTTGCGGCATTGTGTTCCGTTTCCGGCGCTGATAACCTGCAAGGCGTAGCATGTTTTTATTATGATACCATTGCCGGTAGTGTTGAAAACTTAAAACTGAACGGCAGGAAAATTGATTCAGACAGCATAACAGCAAACAGCAACTCTTTCTATGCTACCATCAAAGATCTAAAACCCGAAACACAGTATCATTTTGCAGCAAGTATAACCATTGGCGGAAAAGAATATTACGGTTCTGTAAAAACATTCACCACAATGCCCATCGACACAAGACCTCTTATTCTTTATCAGCATGACGGTACTGTAAGATATGTAAGCAATTCAGCAGTAGACAGCATTACAGACAACGGAGCAATCAAGTCTTTTTACATTAACGGAAGTCTAGTGGCTGCCTATTCAATCAACATGCTTGACAGTATTGCATACCAGTACCCTTCGGGAGTAACAATACAGCCTTTCCCCAATGTTTCAGACTTTATAACAGCAATTGACAATGCAGTAGCCCCCACACCTACAAATATCACTGAACCTTCGGCTCCAGACGATGAAGATGCCAATGATTACAGTGATTATATTGAGAACTATACCGTAAAGAACACACTTACTTTTACCTGGAACGATAATAGTGTTACGGTTTCCGGAACTGTTCCAAGCGGAGTAACAATAACCAAAAACAACGGTCATGTAACTGTCAAGTCAACAAAAGGTAAAATGAAATATCGTCTAAAAGGCGCTTCCGCAGACGGATCGTTCAAGATAGAAGATATGAATACGACCCAGACTGATGACAATAACAAGAAATTTATTCTTGAACTAAATGGAGTAGACCTAACCAACCCCAACGGAGCTGCCATCAATATCCAGTCAGGCAAAACGGTTTTGGTTAACATTCCTATTAACACAGTCAACACGTTGAAAGATGGAGCCACATACACACAAACAAACCAGGAAAGCCAGAAAGGTACATTTTTCAGCGAAGGTCAGCTAATCTTCAGCGGACCCGGCTCCTTGAACGTAACATCACTGGGAGGACATGGAATATGCAGCGATGACTATATCAGGTTACGTTACAATGTGGGTCAAATCAATATAACATCGGCCAAAGACGGATTCAACACCAAAGACCGTTTCCTTATGTACGGAGGAACAGTTAAAGTCAACTCTTTAAATGACGGTGTAAGCGTACGTCGCGGACCATTTGAACTATACGGCGGATCCCTTGACATTACCAGTACCGATGACGGCATAGTATCTGCCGACAGCACCATGTCACTTGTAAAGATAGGCGGAGGTAATCTCATAATTGCCACTACAGGTCCAAAAGGTCATGCCATTACCACTAATGGAAAACTGCTGGTTGAACAAGGTACTGTTATAGCTTCTACACAAGGTGCCGCATCCAAGTGTTTCACAGCCAGTGGAGAAATCGTCATTAACGGCTCTTATATCAATCTGTCCACACAAGGCAATCCTCAATATGACGAAGAGGATAATAATTGGTCATCGGCCGCATGCATAAGACCTAAGAGCAGTCTTACAATTTCAGATTCCAAGCTATTCCTTAGGAGTTCAGGCCTGGGCAGCAAATGTATAAACGGTGCAGCCGGAGTAAACATAGAAACCTCCCAACTTACACTGGCATCCCAAGGAACAGATTACGTTGGCGATGGCAACATAGTACGTTCCCGCGCCGTTGATGCAGTATCGCTAACCGTAAATGATGGAACAGATCTCTGTATCAGTGCAGCACTCACTGCAATATACACAGAAAGCAAATTTGACATAACAGGAGGAAATATTTTTGCATTTACACTTTCATCCGATATAAAAGCTATAAATTTGAAAGGAACTATTTCTCAGACCGGAGGATTGTTAATGTCTGGTTTTTATAAGTAAATATGAAGAAGTATCTCATTCTGCCACTGATTGCATTACTGACTGTTCCTATGTTCAGCCAGGATGTGACTGTTGCAGATAAGGATAGCATAACCACCCAAAGCCTGGAACTTGAGAACCTGCGCAAAATTGCACTCAAGAACGGAGAAGTAGTTACCACCTACTCCGACGGCTCCACAAAAAGCCAGAAACTGTCTGATCAGGACAAGCTTCAGTTTACCGTCCCTGACAGACAAGACGAAGGCATAACTGCAAACGAAGATACTTATACAATATATGACCTGAGCGGAAAACCGGTCAGGAGCCATACCGAAAAAAGCTGCGACAAACCATTTGACCTGAATGACCTCACTTCTGGTATTTACCTGCTCAAAACCGGTAACCGCACAATAAAGATTGTTAAGTAGCTGAAAAATCAAAAAAAGTTTGTCCACATCCGCAAAAAGACATAATTTTGCACCCGCTTAACGGCAATTAGAGGTAGATCCGCTAGCTCAGCAGGTAGAGCACATCCCTTTTAAGGATGGGGTCTCGGGTTCGAACCCCAATATCACCTGAAGCGGTTTTATTTTTTCAAAGCCCGAAAAGTGTACCACTTTTGTACCATCATTGTACCATCATTTTCAATTGACAGACCATTTTCATCATCAAAAGTTCGTATTTTCCAAGGCAAAAACGCTGCAGTCTGTCGATATAATTCATATTAGATGAAATCCATTTACTTGCAATAATACACACAATATGTGTAGTTCTGCAAATGAGTAGAATTCCGATAAAATGCACAAATAACGCGTAGGGGACGGTTCTGTTCGCGAACAGAACCGTCCCCTACGCGTTCAGAACCGTCCCTATTGCGTAAATTTTTATTTAAGTTTCGCAAGTTAATTATTTCTTAGAAAGTATTCAAAATAAAGCATAGGATTATTCTGCAAATGGCAAAGATTACCTCACTAACGCCTTTCCTTTTCACAAAAATCCCTATCTTTGAGTTATTAAAAGTCTGTCACAATATTGTAGAATATGAAATATATCAGACTGATGCCCCTGTTCGCTTGTTTTATCCTCCCCTGGGGCCTGCATCGCATACAGGCGCAGTCCGGCACATCAGCAGGCATGGCGCTGCATCAGGTCTTCCTTGACAACATAAGCGGAACCATCAATGCCGACAGCCCTGTCACAGCCACCTTCACAATCCGTGACACTGTCAGTGACACACGTGACCGGTACCGTTGCCTAGTAACCTGGCGCGGCTCAACCTCTATACTGTATGACAAGAAATCCATGAAGATAGCCTTCATCAATGATGAAACTGATTCAGAGCGTGATGTCCTCCTGCCTGGACTTGGGCGTACAGACAGCAAGATCAATCTTGATGCAGCCAGTGTTGACCGTTCTCATATACGCAACCGCATAGCCATGGAACTGTTCAACAGCTACTCGCGCCTGCCGTATGCCACAGAAACGGATGGCCGTCACGGCATAACCGGCACATACGTGCAGGTGTGGACCGATGGCCGCTACAGCGGTCTTTACTGCATGACAGACCGTGTTAACCGCAAGCTGCTTGGAGTCAAGAAGACTAAAGACTCACAGGTAAGGGGTGTCATCTACAAGTGCAAGTCATTCGGTAGCGGCAGCTTCCTTAAGACTGATGGCACCCAGCCTCAATCAGGCGACAGCTCATGGAACGCCTGGGAGGTCAAATATCCCAATCAATATCCTGCCCATGTGTGGGACCCCTTGTGTCAGCTCATGGATGTCCCATGGGACACCACCCCTGATCAAGATTATCCGGACCTGGTCCGTCAGCACTTCTATTGGGATAACCTGGTTGACCTGTATCTGCTTACCCTTGTGGCAGGCGTGGCCGATATGGGCTATAAGAACAGCTATCTCAGCCTGCAGGACTTCACCGCCGCACAACGCTTCATCATCACCCCATGGGATATGGACCACAGCTTCGGCGCAACCTATTGCGGTGTTCCGCTCATTGATGTCAACACGCTTATGGGCCAGTCCAACTGGAGCAAGGTCATTCCGTTCAGGCGGCTGTTGCAGAACCCCGACCTGGGCTTTGTCACGGCGCTTGCCAACAGGTGGGCGCAGCTGCGTGACGGAGTGTTGTCAGTCAATAACGTATCAGAGCTCATCTACGGTTACGCTGATTTGTTTGATAGTACCGGGGCGTGGCAGAATGAGCGTGACACATGGAACTACAACCCTGTCACACTTGGAGAGACCGCCCGTGATGAGGCTGATTATATGGTCCAATGGTACAGTGCCAACCACCAGCGTCTTGATGAACTGCTTACGCCATACATCACCGGCGTCATCAGCCCGGTTCAGGATGATGCCTCTAACCCCGTCTATGACATGCAGGGCCGGTATGTAGGCCAATATCCTTACTTTAACTCCAAAGGCCTGTACATTCAGGGCAACAAAAAAACACTTGTCAGATGAAACGTATCCTTTCTTCCGTCTTATCCCTGCTGCTGGCACACCTCATGTATGCACAGCATGCGGTTGACCTGGGGCTCAGTGTCTTATGGGCTGACCGCAACGTCGGAGCCGACAGCCCTGGCTCTCCCGGCATCTTTGTATCGTGGGGGGAACTGAAACCCAAGAGTGAGTATCTCATGTCAAACTACCGCTTCTGTACCGGCGATTTCTGCTCACCAACCAAATACTACGCCTATAATCCTGACGAGGTCCTCACTGTGCCCGACGGCAAGACCGTTCTTGAACCGGATGATGACGTGGCAACCGTGATGATGGGCAGCAGCTGGCGTACTCCTCTCTACGATGAACTGATGGAGCTGACCAGGGAATGCCAGTGGGATTGGGTAGAAGATGACCCCAACCCGGGCTACCGTGTCACAGGCCCTAATGGCAATTCCATCTTCCTGCCTGCGGCTGGCATCTATACAGGCTCCAGACACATGCTCGGCGGCCAAGAGGGCTACTATTGGTCTTCCCAAAGCCTTTTCGTGCCCGATAATGCCTATTGCCTGCGCTTCACCCCGCGTCTTATAGCACATACCAACTTCAAGAGCACCCGCCGTTTCAACGGCTGCACTGTCCGTGCGGTCTGCAATCGTCCATAACTCTCAAATTATAAACATAGCAGGGACGGCCACCACGACCGTCCCTGCATCATTAAAAAAGCCCAATAAGTCAATCGTCATCCGGTTCAATCTCCATAACGCGTAGGGGACGGTTCTGTTCGCGAACAGAACCGTCCCCTACGCGTTCATAACCGTCCCTATTGCGTACGCGTTCAGAACCGTCCCTATTGCGTACGGCCGTTGATGCGGGCCTTTGGGAAGCGCTTTCTCAGGGCAGCCTCCTCATCGGGAGTCATGGAGCCGGATATCTCAAGTGAGCCTATGTCTTTGCCGTCCATCCAATCCGGAATGACAACCTTGCCAACAAAACGCAGGGTGAGATTGTTTATGCGGCCCATCTTGCGGATAATATCGGGAACCTTGTTCACTTTGAGCATAAGTCCGTCCGAGAATCCATCACCTTTGTCCTTTGCCTTGAACTCCTCAAGCAGTTCCTCCTCGGTCTTGCCTATGCGGGTAAACCATCCAATTTTAGGAGTCATGGCATAAGTCTCGGGATCAACTTCCATACCCACAATGCCGGCCCAGAACTCCATAACATACTCCTTCTCCACCTCACCGGTAATATCATTAAAGATTATGTACTTGTACTCAGTACGGACCATTTCGGGCTGCATGCTGTGATCCATAAGTACCTCTTGGGGAGTAAGGCCTTTTTCATCATACGGCAGGAACTTAAGGAACCAGCCGTCAAACCTGGTGGCTCCCATGTCCATACCGCAGTTTAGGCCGCGCACGTCGCCCGGACGGTATTTCTTTACTATGCTGCGCCAGAACTCCACATTGGGTTTGCCCTTTGATGCCTTTACAAACTCCTCAAGAATGGGTTCCAGGTCATCAACCCACCAGTCAATTCCGTATGCACGGAGCTTGCGGGTGCGGTCCAGTATTGACTGCCAGTCATCAGGGGTGCCTTTAAGCGTGACGCTCGGAATGCCGCAAGACATATACATCACAATGTAGTCAAAGTACGACTTGACAGTCTCCATAAGCACAATCTGCGATACCATGTGCTCATTTACACCAGTTGTGGAGAACTTCTCTGACATAATATCGGCAATATCGCCTTTTGTGTTTTCACGTATCTGCTCGTAAAAGCCATCCAGTATGGCCTGCCAATCGGCATTGCCGCTCAACAGTTCCTTACTGCTCTGCACCACAAGGTCAATCTTGCCCTCGTGATCCACAAACAGATTGCGCAACTCTTCGGGATTGTCATTCACGTAATGTGCGAATCCCTGGCATATAAGGAGCCATATAGCATCCGGGGTAAGCACAACCGGACGATGGTCGGCAAAAGCATCAATCATTCCCTTAAAGAACGGATGCAGTCCGTATGATGCATACTCCCCATCACCTATGCCCGATGCAATTACCCTCTGGTCTTTACCGCGTATTTCGCTCTGGTTAAGTATATCATTTACAAGCCCGTCGCTATTACGCATATTAAAGTTTAAGCTCTCGCCTGTAGGCTCGGGCAGATCCGGATCAACGCGGAAAGTTATGCTACCTTTATCTTTGTTCAAGATATCCTTTTTCTTGGCCTGCATCCCCGATGCAACCAAAATTCCTGCAAACAGCAAAAAACAAAATCTGATAGTTCTCATATCTGTAATCTTTAAATAATTCACATTTTTGGGCAAACTGCACGCACCAGATGACCTGCAATCCTGCTTCTTGATGTAATGTGTATCTTTGACATACGCCCAAGTCCCAGGTCAACCTCATCCATAGTACCGAATTCACCTTCGCTTATTTCCAGTACAACGCATTGACTTGATCCTCTGGAACCCAATTCCGATGTCATATATTCCGAATCATTATCGCGCAAAGCGAATTGACTAAAGCCATCTTGGCAATAGTACGGAAGGAAAATGGAGTTTGAGGTGTATCCCGGCACCCGGCTTGTTATAAGAAATCCCCCTATTCCGTTCACTGTGGTTTCGGTCCAGTCACAATTTTCAAACAGCTCAACAAACTCTGCCTTGGTGGGCATTCTCCATTTGCCGCCCCAGTTTACATAAGCTGCATCATCATCCTTTTCAAGCCTGTTCTTACCGTCTATGAACGGTGCTTCATCATACTCATCACCCACAGAATACTTGAAATACCACCAATACATATTGTCGTAGTTCTTCTTGTACTTGTAATTATAGTCCGAGTAATAGGTTTTGGGAGCTGTCTCACCCCAGGCAAAACGTGCGCCGGACTCCTCGGGATTTTGGGCACCCACGTTACAGTCAGCCCAAAGTACGCTTAAGCCCAGATCGACCATGACATTACGCTTGGGCTTAGTTACCGGATCGGGAGCAATTACCGGCTTGTTTCCTGACTGATTATCATCCAATACCGGTCTTATTGTATAGCCATGCCATCTTCGGTCACCACCTATTGTCTGTTCAAGTGTAGCTGTCCAGTAATCAAGCTCAAATCCTTTATTGCTTACCACACCACCCTCGGCACGGAAATTCTCACTATCACTTATATGTCCTGCTGCGGGAAGATATATGCTGTTACCCTCATATCCCGGAACATTACTGGTTATCACATATCCCGAGGTGCGTCTTTCTACATAGAATTCATTGCTGTCTATTACGGTTGTCACAGGTGTCCATGTACATTTGGTCTTGAGTTCCCAAAGCTCATCGGCCGTAGGCATACGCCAGCCCCCACCCAGAAGCACGGCTGCGGCATCATCCTCGGGGTCAAGAGTCTCCTTGCAATCCAGCGGTGTGACTGTGGTAAGCGACCTGAGAGTACTATTTAACACAGTATAGTAATTGTACTTGGTCATCTGATTGGTATATTCGCCAAACTTGTATTTCTTACCGTCATAAACACCTGCCTTGGGAGCGGTTTCACCCCAGGCAAAGTATCCTCCGGATTCAGTTGAATCGGCTGCCCCCAGATTGGCCGATCCCCACTTAACGCTGAGTCCCAGGTCAACAGCCTCCGGTACAGGCAATGTTACCTTTACTCTCATTTGAGCCTTACGGCCACAACTCTCTGCAGTAATGACACATTCGCCCTGGCCTACAGCAATAACTGACCCGTCACTGTATGTTGCAACTATATCCGGAGCCGATGAACTCCAAATGACCGAAGTGGGTTTGACCGGACGTCCGGACGGCATCATCACAGCCTTAATGTTGCGAATCTCACCATAATTCAGATCCAGTTTATCATCCGATAAAGACAGTGATGAAAACATATCGTCAGTAAGGGAACGGACCGGACGTATATTCATTCCCATAAACCTGTTTTCAAAGCCGTTAGGTCTGGAATAATTATAAGCCATTCCCAACACCTCCATCGGCGACATTTCACCCATCATAAGTCCGTTTACTGAGGCGATTGTACTGAAACAGCTTCCTCTGGTTCCTCTACCGGCATTAGATGTCCAGAGAGAGATTTGCTTTCCTTTATCAATGGGTTCATTGCCGTTCATCTGGCCTGAATACGGAATGAATATGCTGCGTCCCTCAAATCTGGGAACAGTGCTTGTAAATCTCATTCCTGCCACACCGTTTAAGGTAGCAGTATCATATGTGCAGTTTGACATCAACTCGGCAAACTCATCGGTGGTAGGAATATGCCACCCGTCGCCCAACAGTACGGTTGCAGCATCATCGGTCGGCTCAAGACGATCCAGATTGTCGGCTTTGAGGTACTGATGAGACTGACCTTGGGCGGTATACTTATCCATACCATTATCTTGTGCAAATGAGCTGTAACGGTAGTTGCCCCATGAGAAGAACTCTTTAGGCTCAATCTCGGCCCAAGCGTAATAGTCACCGCAACTTTCCGGGGCCGATGCCCCCAAATTGGCTGTAGCCCACAAGATGCTCAGACCCAGATCCACATATTCATATTCATGACGAGTCACGGTCACAGAGCATTCCGCAGTTTTTCCGTATGCAGTTACCATAACTTTGCACCTGCCCGGACCGGCAGCAACAAGCAGACCGTCCTCAATAACATTTATCACCTTTTCATCGGAGGATTTCCAGGTGCAAGCGCTGTTTATGTTGCGATTTTGCATGGTAACTTTCAGTCTGGTACTTGTACCCTGCTGCAAAGAGATTTTTGTCTTTTCCAAGGATATCTTGGACACCTCTTGGCCAGATAACGGCATCACCATACGTACAGACTGCTCCGATTCACGGTTCTCGCTGTGCCATTCATCGGCACCTTTTTTAAAGTTGAATCCGTAAGCCGATTCATTATTGGGCTGAACACCTGGAGTGGAACACCAATACGAAGCATAAGTTGACTGTTGCATTATATTGCCGTCCTGCAACCATCCGGATGCCGGCAGAAAAATACTCTTGTCGGTAAATCCTTTTATTTTACTTGTAACCAGATAGCCGCTCAAGCCTTTCTGCTTAGTCCATTTCCATGTGCAGTATTCACGCAGTTCATCCCATTCGGCCTTGGTACCCATACGGCTGCCGTCGGTAGTTTCTATTGCCATTGCATCGGGCCAACGGTAATACCAACCATAAGGTCTTTGGGCAGTTGTACCTGTATTTACAGTAGCCCACTTTACGCTTAGTCCAAGATCAACATAACTATTTTCCTGACCGGAAGCAAACACACTTACCAACATGGCCAGGCTCAATAAGAAAAGGTGTCTCATATTACAATTATCCATACCGTTACAAAATTTTGATAGGACAAAAGTAACTTAGTTAAAATGGGAGAACAAGAAAATAGCGTTGCAATCCCGTTGCATTTAAGGTTTGTACTTAACCTGAACCGGGGTTACGTCATTATAATAGGCTGCAATTTGACGGGCGTTATAATCCTCGGGCACAGAATACAGTTCCGGCAGATTAAATGACTTAAGAGTGGTTCTGTATTTATCGGGATCCTTTTGAGGCAGCAGGAAAGGTTTGCCAACCGTACCGTCCGGGCCTATGTAAGCTATGTAAGGACGGCCGTAAACCAGATCATCACGTTTTGAAGCAAAGACTATCCAACGGCTGTTACTGCTCCAACTGTGATAGGTGTCGGCACCATAAGCGTTTATATCAGGCAATACATCAATCTTATGTGTATTAAGGTCTATCAGCCACAAATCGCTCTCCTTATGCCAAACCGGGAACGTGCCGTACTGGGCTGCGGTAGCCATAAGCCAATGACCGTCGGGCGAAGCCTTAAGATGGCTGAAAGAGATGTTTTGGCCTGCATTGACAATTGTAATCACCCTGTCACCCATCTTACCGGTTTCGGGATCAAATGATACAACCGCTATGTCATAGTGCATTTGGGTTATGCTGTCCGGCTGCTCATGATGCTCGGCACGGCAAAAGATAATGGTTTTGCCATCGGCCGAAAAGCAGGGGAACGTCTCCTGATATTCATCACCCGTGGTTGCTGGGCTGTCAGTCACGGTAAGGTTGTCAAAATCCACAACCACCAGGTCACTGCGGGAATCGTAAACCTCCATTCTCATATCGCGACGGCTGTGGATTGCAAATGTTATATCGGCTGTTGTAAAGACTCCATAGCGTCCATCCTTGGATATGTCGCCATACACGGTATTGCCTGTATTCTCGGTTTTTGTATTGAGCTTTAAAAGGTTTCCGTTGCGGTTCAGTACGGTGCCGCCGTTTGCGCCGCGCAGATGCATGAACGATGTTCCGTTGCGGTTTGACGTATGACAGTTCATGCAGCACTGGTCTGCAATACGGTTATCGCCAAGCAGGACAGCGCCAAAATTCTCCATATCACGCTGTTCTATCTGTATACCGCTCCAAACCTCGTAAGCAGGTTCAATAAGGCGATAGCTCATGTATTTGTCGATGGAATCGGGAATAATAGTCCATGAAAATGACTCGGATCCGTTGGGAGTAGAGCCTTTGCCTTTCCAATCAACAGTAACCATAAGAGTATTTCCGCTCTCGCTGTCAAGCATGGAATGCCACTTGTTTACGGGGAATTTTACCAGCCCATTACTACCTTTAAAAGTGTAAATTCCTTCTTTTCCTTTTACTGTAACATCTATTTTTCCTGCATTACCTACCCTGAAATTTAAAGGAGCTATATTGCAGGGAATGGTAACATTGCTGTAATCCGGAAACAAACCGTTACCGGTATAGGCTGTCTTTTGTGAGCAACCAGCCAACATTAATGACAATGATGCTAATATGATAATCCTGTTTTTCATTGCTGCTCCGTGTTATTGAATCTGACTGCCATTATATAGTTCCAGTATGTCCCTACCGCATCCTTTGTAATCAGAGTCTCAGGATTGGCACTTTTGGCCCTGGCATCCAGAAGGTCTATGTAATTATCCACCACCTTTTGTGACAGATGATACTTTTGGACCGTCTCCATAAGTGACTCCTTGGAATCTACATTTACAAGCAACGCCTCCTGATAAAGGTCAGGTACCCTTACAACCTGATCCAATGAACCAAGATAATACTCGTTGTACAGGCTTATGAATGTGTTTATCTTTTTGTCCAAAAGATAGGAACAAAGCAGATAATCTATGGCAGTCCTGTTGTATGGCACTTGGCTTGCAATGATGGACAACGAAGCCGGGATATCACCCTGACCAAAAAACCTGTCAACTGGTACTGTGCGTGAGCGCCATGTAAGATACTGTTCAGGTAAATTGTCCTTTTCAATGCAATCCAAAAGATTCCTGGCCCATTCTTTATGGTTACGGGTACGCATAAGAATATTCAGGTACTTACGGGCCACATCGTAATCGGCTGTAACTACTGCAATCTGGGCCAACCTACGGAGCATGCGTGTTGAATAATGGCCCGGCATAACAGTTTGAGCCAGCAGGGCGCAGTCAGTTGCCTGCGATACATCACCCATCTCCAGCAATGCATCGGTAAAATACATCATGGAGAAATAGGGATCGCCTTTAGTGGTGGAAAGGAACAGCACATTGGCCGATTTACCCCAACGTCCTTTAAGGAGTCCGTCAGCAAGAGCGCCTTCACGGGCATTGCACAGATTCCAGTAAAAAGAGCCGTATCCACCGGACAATTCCTGCGATGCCATTTTCTTAACCTCTTTCCATTGCTCACGGTATGCCAGGGTTCCAATCTTTATTGTATTCTCCAACTCGCTCTTTCCCGAAATCCAGTCAACAGAACATATAATGCTTATAATTGTAACGTAAACGCCTATAGTCCATCCGGCATCCTTGAATCTGTCATAAAACAATGTCAACAGCATCATTATCAGGATGAGCCATGGCAGTAACAGCAGTAATGACACATCAGGATTGATATATCCGGGGTAAATAGGCCAGATTAGTGTCTGCAACAGCGTAAGATTATAAAACTTTCCGCAAACAAGCATTACGGCAATACCGGCAAGCAGACAAGCCAACGGTTTTACTCCGTCTTTACGTTTAAGGAATCCCAGCAACAAAGCCAGAGTAAGCGCATGGCCTCCGGCTATTACATACATGACCGGTATTGAAAGGCCGTAAACAAAACAACTGTATTTGGAATCCTTGATATGAGCCAGAGCGCACGTAATCCATACCGATAAAGCCAGACCTACCGTTGCCGATACGGGATAATTGGGGAAAGTGATGAAATAGCCCTCAATAACGACCGGTATCATAAGCAACATCCAGCAAACCGTCTTGCCGGGTTCAGATAATTTGAACAGTCTTGCCAAACCCGCAACAATAGTCGTAAGCAACAGAATACTCAATACAGAACCTACCCAACCCTTGATAAAGAATTGAGTAAGCCAGTCACCCGCAATTGACGAAACTACCGCAGGATTGGACAGATACCAGCCAATACGGTCAGCCCCAAGCAGGAAAATGCTTATCTGCTCCTTGAATTCCAAACGGAAAGGCGCCCGGTTCATAAGCAACAACAAAACTGTTACAAGCAACATAGCCGCAAACAGGATGTCGGCAAATCTGTATCTTTTCATACAACTGTTCTTTGTAAATGCAAACTTAAGCAAAAAATGCGGTCCTTACGGGGATTTTGACTACTTTTGTGTTTTGCAACGTACGCGCGCACACACAATGGCAGGAAAACTATATCTGGTACCCACCCCGGTGGGAAATCTTGAGGACATAACCTTAAGGGCATTACGCATCCTTAAGGAGGTGGACCTTATCCTGGCCGAGGATACCCGTACCAGTTCCGTACTGCTAAAGCACTACGATATTCACAAGCCACTGCAGTCACACCACAAGTTCAACGAGCATGAGACATCGGCCCAGATGGCAGCCCGTATTCAGGCAGGTGAGTCTGTAGCGCTCATCAGTGATGCCGGAACACCCGGAATATCCGATCCCGGATTCATGCTGGTACGTGAGTGCATACAGCAGGGTATCGATGTGGAGTGCCTGCCCGGTGCTACTGCTTTTGTACCCGCTCTGATTGACTCCGGACTGCCATGTGACAGGTTCCTCTTTGAGGGTTTCCTGCCACAAAAAAAAGGCCGCCAGAGCCGCATAGCCGCTCTTAAGGACGAACCCCGCACCATAATCTTCTACGAATCTCCGTTCCGCCTTGTCAAGGCGCTGGAGCAATTCATCGAGGCCTATGGTCCCGACCGCCCGGTAGCCGTGTGCCGCGAGATTTCCAAGATCCACGAAGAGTGCGTACGAGGCAGTCTGAATGAGGTTCTTGCTCACTTCAAAGCCCACGAGCCCAAAGGTGAGATAGTAATAGTCTTAGGCGGAGCCAACGCCAAAGCCAACGCCAACGTAGAATGAAGGAAGAATTCCAAGTCATAACCGAAAAGAAAGCCGAAACCGCCATACTGGTAGGCATCATAACCCAGGATCAGGACGAGCGCAAGACACAGGAGTATCTTGATGAACTTGAGTTTCTGGCCGATACTGCCGGAGTGCGCGTGATGCGCCGTTTTACCCAGAAGATTCCCCAGGCACTTGCCGCCACATACGTAGGCAAGGGTAAGCTGGAGGAGATGCGTGACTACATAAAGCGCATGGAGGATATGGAGAACGAGGTGGGTATGGCTATCTTTGACGATGAACTCACAGCCAAGCAGATGTCGGCCATAGAGAGCGTACTTGGAGTCAAGGTGCTTGACCGCACATCGCTCATTCTGGATATATTCGCCATGCGTGCCCAGACAGCCCACGCCAAGACTCAGGTTGAGCTGGCCCAGTACCGCTATCTGCTGCCCCGCTTGCAGCGAATGTGGACACATCTGGAACGTCAGGGCGGTGGTTCCGGTGCCGGCGGCGGTAAGGGATCGGTAGGTCTTCGCGGACCTGGTGAGACCCAGTTGGAGATGGACCGCCGTATCATCACCAAGCGTATAAGCTGGCTCAAGGAGCAGTTGGCCGATATAGACCGCCAGAAATCCACCATGCGCAAGAACCGCGGCCGCCTTATCCGCGTTGCGTTGGTAGGATACACCAACGTAGGTAAGTCCACTCTTATGAACCTGCTCTCCAAGAGCGATGTGTTTGCCGAGAACAAACTCTTTGCAACCCTTGACACCACGGTTCGCAAGGTGGTGGTCGATAACCTGCCGTTCCTGCTGTCCGACACCGTAGGATTCATACGCAAACTGCCCACAGACCTGGTGGAGTCATTCAAATCCACACTTGACGAGGTACGTGAAGCAGACCTCCTGATACATGTGGTAGATATATCGCACCCCGACTTTGAAGACCAGATGAAGGTGGTTGACAAGACCCTGGCCGACCTTGGCGCCGGCGACAAGCCAACCATAGTGCTCTTTAACAAGACCGATGCCTACACCTGGGTTGAGAAGGAGGCCGATGACCTGACTCCCGCCACCCGTGAGAACATCACCATGGAGGAGCTTCAGCGCACCTGGATGGGACGTCTTAACGGCGAGTGTCTGTTTGTATCGGCCCTCAAGAAGACAGGTATTGAGAATATGCGTAAAGTACTATACGATAGAGTTAAGCAGTTGCACGTACAAAAGTACCCCTACAATGATTTCCTCTACCCGGATATGGAAGATACACATTGACTAAAAACACAATACTATGAATTGGATTGAAGATGCCATAAAGAACCTGCACAACAGCCTCCACCCCGTAAAGGTTGAATTGAATGAACTTGATTGGAAAAGTGGGCTCTCTGAGAAATCCGAGAGACTGGCTCAACACATTTCCGCTTTCGCCAACCAGCCAGGCGGTGGGACATTTGCTTTCGGCGTCAATGACGATGCCACACTATTCACCCCGTCAAGGGATGAGGCCGAAATAATTCTCAATAGGCTTGGCAGCATTGCCCAGAACAATCTCCATATTCCTATCAAACTTGAACATACATCGGTAGAGTTTGAAGGTGAAGGTATCTTTTTTATTCATGTACCTGAACAATTTGACAAGCCAGTATATCTTCGTGGCAAAACCATTTATGACAGTTACTATCGATCTGCCGGCCAAACACTTAAAATGTCTCGCCAGCAGGTTCACGATATGATTGCGGCTAAAGAAGGAATTACATTTGAGAATCGTATCGCTGCTTCAGGTCTTTCTGCTGATCAGATCCTCACAATGCTTGATTTTGGAGAGTTTTACAAACTGACTGGTAAGCCCACCCCTACTGGAACTGAGAGTATTGCTGAAGGCCTGGCTGATTACAACTTCTGCAAGAAACAGAAAGATGCTTGGTCTATTACCAACCTTGGAGCAGCTCTTTTCGCAAGAGACCTTCGTAATTTCCCGTCTTTAGAATTCAGGTATGTGGCAGTCCGTCAGTACAAAGGGGCCAACAATCTGGATATATCGGCCGAAACCTTCTTCTATGAAGGATATGCCATTTCCCTTGACAAGATTGTCAAGTACGTAATGAGCCTGCTTGAAAAGACAGAAGGCATTATACACCCTAAACGGGAGAATAAGTATCCTTATCCGGAGGTGGCAATCAGAGAGTTAGTGGCCAATATGGTCCTCCATCAAAGTTTTGAGGTTTACGGCATGACCCTGGCGGTTGAAATCTTCACCAACCGGATTGTCATCACGAATCCAGGCACACCGCTCATTGATACTAATCGTTTCATTGACCTTCCGCCGAAGTCCCGCAACGATAAAATGGCACAAGCCATGTTCCTATTCAATCTGTGCGAAAAACGTGGTAGCGGAATGGACCGCGCAGTGGCGGGTATTGAGGCCATGTTCCTTCCACCCATCACTATTGAAAAGGGTGAGAACTTCACCCGTGTTCGTATATTCCCCGTGAAGAAATACACAGAGATGACTAGAACAGAAAAAATACAGGCATGCTATCAGCACACATGTCTTCTCTATGAAGAAGGACGAGAACTTACTAATCAATCGCTACGGGAACGTTTGAATATGCCCAAGAACAATTCTGCCGGAGCGTCGAGGATTATTGCCGATACGGTTGAAGAGGGGCTTATCAAACTTTCTAACAAGGCGCATGAATCGAAGAAGTTCTCCTCGTATGTTCCCTATTATGCATAGTGTGTTTATTTGCTGAGAAAATCCCGCTAAAGAAAAAGTAATTGATTATCAACACGTTCTTATTTGCTAAGAAAACCGCATTGACAAAAAAACACTACCGCCCCAACAGGACGATTGCAGTTTTTATGTATAGTTACAGTCTTGTCTGGTAGAGTAACCATCAACTTCCTACGGGCTAATGATCAGAAATAACAAGTATATCTTGTCCCTTCTTGTGTGCCATCCATATTTGATTAATGATATTTTCGGGAACATTTGTAAGTTGAGTCTCAACACCGCTTGCATCTCGAATAACAAGATTTCCGCGATCATCCTTTCTCATTACACTAATATTATCAGTGATAAGAATTGTTTGATTTTTTAGGATCCACATATTTATTGATAATGAATAACATTACTTAAGACAATATAAACATACTGAAAGTGTACTACCTGATATGGTAATCATAAGCTGCGACGAGGTTGGTGCCAATAACTATAATTACTCCAGTGATGATAACCATCCATATATGTATCATCAAAATTATTGGTCCAAGACTGCGCGGACACTTAGCCCTAAACATTTATCGCAGAAAGACTCACTAACCCCATAACCAGTATATTTATAATAAAATGCAAAAGGTGTATCAGTCCAAGAAACTGAAGACCAATAGGCTGTATTCTCACCCTGTTTAATTTTTTGAGTTCCCTCCTTTCGTCCTGCAGCAGGTAAAAAAATGCTATTTCCATTAATCTTGCTTGTAAATGTAAGTCCATTTATACCATTCAGTGTGTCCCATTTCCATGAGCACATATCCATTAATTCTCTCCATTCAGAAAAAGTAGGTATTCGCCATTTTCCGCCCAACTTAATATGTGCCACATCATCTTCAGGCTCAAGAAAAAATCTGTTATCTACTTCACCCCAACTAGGGTCTGAACAATATTTTGTAAATCCTCCAGGATCATCATATGCACCTTCATTGAACTTATAAGTACTCCACCCATAATTGGACTTAGTTTCTATCTCGCCCCAAGCATAGGAATCGCCGTATTCTTCTGGAGATGATGCCCCAATATTACAAGAAGCCCATGCTACACTCAATCCCAAGTCAATGGCTCCCTGAGGGATATTGTCAGTTGTAAACGTTTTGACTTCTCCAAAAAATTCTTTGTCACGTATTATCGCAAATGCAACATAGTGATAAGTGCTATTAGGAGAAAGCGGTGTTACTTGACATGAGAATGAGCCATCATTTTCCAACTTGGCAAACACCTTTGTCCCAAAAGATTTAATTTGTTCTGCCGTAGTCCCATTTCCATACCAAAAACCTACTGTTTTATCAAAACCAATAGTGTTCTCAACCGAAAGGAAACCACTTAGTGTGGCTTTATTAAAACCAATATTTGAGACTCCAGAGGTTGTTGTTGAAGCGATAATGTCTTTAGTGGTGAAAGATTTTACTTCACCATAATAATCCTTGTCATGAACTCTAGAACACGCCACGTAGTAATATGTTGTATTATAGTTTAGATTTGTGTCAAATAAATAATCCTTTTGCTGAGGTATTGAGCACATGAATGAACCGTCTTCCTGAAGTGATGAAGTTACTATTATACCGCTTGTCTTCAACGACTCAAGATCATTTGCTGTTTCGCTATACAAAAACCAGACGTCTTTGCTCAATTCATCCACACTCTCTACTTTTAATTCTCCGTTTAGCGTTGCTTTAAACTCAGTTATATTTGTTGCAGCCAGACTGGTTGTTTGAGCCGAGAACGTCTTTGTGGTAAATGTCTTTACTTCTCCAAACAATCTAACACCATTAAATATGACGTAAGCTCGATAGTAATAAAGGGTATTAGAAGACAACCCCGTAGCTTGACAGCTGAACTTGTTCTCAGCATCCTTTTCGTTCGCTTTCAGAGAAACGGCAGATGTTGTTAAATCTATATCAGAGTATTCTATTCCATACACGACAGAGACTCCTTCTGCACCTTCTTGATTGCACCACCCATATAGTTTTACCGAACTCTCACCCAAATCGGAATAATCTCCTGTAATGGCCACAGGCACGGGTTTGTTGGCTGTAGTGAAGTTCTTTATGGTCCCACAGAATTCTACTCCCTCAACTAAAACAACCGCCACATAGTAGTATTTTGTTTCAGCATCAAGACCACTTATTGTTGTTGTGAACGCTCCCTCATCTGATATTCTTTCTATTCCAACTTTTTTTCCTTTGATTTTCAATGCCTCTATATTAGAGCCATCCACACCATAATAAATTGCAGCCTCTCTTTTGACAACACCAGCACTTGATACTTCAACCTTCCCTCCAACACTTGCTTGAGTTTCAGCCACTTCCCATGCGTCAAGAGTAGAAACACTAGCGAGAACCTGAGCAGTCGAGAACTCTTTAACATCTCCATAATAGTTGAGATTGCTGCGAGAAAGGAATGATTTGAAATAATACTTCGTATCTGGCGTGAGGTCAGTGACCTCGACCTGATACATATTGTTTCCATCTAAGTCCTTGGATGTCAACAATCTACCATTCTGAAGACTGGGTGCAGGATTAGTAGAATAGATAATGCCGATTGTCACGTCACCGGTCATGTCCGCGGCGAGATTAGCATAAGAAGTGAGGGTGGCAGAATTAACTGTTACATTAATTGCTGCTCCAGTAACGCTTAGGGCGTCGGTTTTCTTTTCAGTGGCGAATGACTTGACACTGCCAAGTTCTTCCACATCATCAATCCCAACGGATGCAACATAATAGTATGTCGTTGAAGGCGAAAGAAAATTAAGGTTATAACTGAAGTCTCCACCAGAATTAGGAATATTGCCAGCCGAAACACGTTGTCCTGATGCCTTTATTGTCTTTGCATCGCCTGATGCTGTTGAATAATAAAAATAGGCGTTTGCATTATTGGCCTTTGCATTTTTAATAGAAGCTGAGCCACTTAGCACCGCTGATGTTTGAGTAATAGAAGATGCATCAGACGTCAGACAGAGAATAACAGGAGCATTCTTATCATTATCATTATTTATACTTTGATCTTGAGAACAAGAAGCAAACAAAATGGCTGTTGCCATTATCGCATATGCGAATGATACTTTACTACCCATATTATAAGCGTTTTAGTATGTTATTCTGCATCAAATATTTACGAGCATCATAATAAAAGAAGCGATACTGCAAATAGCACCTAATACTGTGATTGCAAAAATGAATTGGATGTATGTGTCACTATTATGCCAATAATATTGAAACCAGGTTGTCTTATAAACATCAACTTTTTGGGGGCACCCTAATTCATTTTGAGTTCTAAACCCAATTGCGACCTCCCCTGAATGAATACCATTTCTTGCGGAGCATTTCCGATAAACTCTTCGCCGTCGGTTGTCACAAGAAACAATCTTTACAAATCGGCCAATATTCAAATCCTCTTCTGAGTCATCATCGTGAAATAACTTTGCCATCTCTTTACTGTAAAACAAAGCATATTGCTCATAATCTTGATTCCCAGTGACAAATGCTTTATCTTGATTTCGAACTGTAACATTAAAAACGTCCATATGATTGTCCTTTTACTCGATTGTCCCCAAAATCGAACCACATAAAAAAGAAGGGCAGGGAACTTTCTGCTCTCTTATCAGTGTACAGGCTCTGGAAAACCGACGTAGAATAATTGAACATACTAAATCCCGGCCCTATATGGAGTGTTAGTCCATACCGAAACCAGGATCATCCGATGTCCTATATCCCTACTAATTTTTCCAGAATTCGTACACTGGATATAAGAATCACAAAATGACCTTCAGCCCCCAGGTATTTCTCTTCCCGGTAGGATATCACAAATATAATCAAATTTTTTATTTTGAGTCACACTCGCAATTCTTAATTTACCAAACGCTACAAATCTTATAAAGATTTGCGGAGGTTAGATTGATTGGTTATCTTTGTATTTTTATAAAAGCAAGAATATTTTATTATCACTTAATATGGCAAATTTTAAGTATGCGCCCATGTTCCAGCTGGGCAAGGACGAGACAGAGTACTATCTGCTTACCAAGGACTATGTAAGTGTAAGCGAGTTTGAAGGCAAACCCATTCTGAAGGTTCAGAAAGAGGGTCTTACCAAGATGGCCAATGCCGCATTCCGCGATGTAAGTTTCCTGTTGCGCCGCTCACACAACGAGCAGGTGGCCAAGATACTGCGTGACCCCGAGGCATCGGATAACGATAAATATGTAGCATTGACATTCCTGCGCAATGCAGAGGTATCAGCCAAGGGCAAACTGCCTCTGTGCCAGGATACCGGTACCGCTATAATTCACGGTGAAAAGGGCCAGCAGGTATGGACCGGATTCTGCGATGAAGAGGCACTTTCCGAGGGCGTTTACAAGACATATACTGAGGAGAACCTGCGCTACAGCCAGAACGCTCCCCTGGATATGTACAATGAGGTGAACACCAAGTGCAACCTGCCCGCACAGATAGACATTGAGGCAACCGAGGGCATGGAATACCGCTTCCTGATGGTTACCAAGGGTGGCGGATCGGCCAACAAGTCATACCTGTATCAGGAGACCAAGGCCCGTATCCAGAACCCCGGCACTCTGATTCCTTTCCTGGTAGAAAAGATGAAGAGCCTGGGTACAGCAGCCTGCCCTCCCTACCACATTGCATTCGTGATTGGCGGTACCAGTGCTGAGAAGAACCTGCTCACCGTTAAGCTGGCATCGACCCACTACTATGACTCACTTCCCACCACCGGTGATGAGACCGGCCGCGCATTCCGTGACATTGAGCTTGAGAAGCAGCTCCTGCAGGAGGCTTACAAGATAGGTCTTGGTGCACAGTTCGGAGGCAAGTATATGGCTCACGATGTACGTGTAATCCGTCTGCCCCGTCACGGTGCAAGCTGCCCCATAGGTCTGGGCGTAAGCTGCAGTGCCGACCGTAACATCAAGGCCAAGATAAACAAGGACGGTATCTGGATTGAGAAGATGGATGACAAACCATACGAGTTGATTCCCGAGGAACTGCGTCAGGCAGGTGAAGGCGATGCCATAAAGGTTGATTTGAACCGTCCCATGGCCGACGTCTGCAAGCAGCTCTCACAGTATCCCGTAAGCACACGTCTTAGCCTTAACGGCACAATAATAGTAGGCCGTGACATAGCCCACGCCAAGATCAAGGCACGTCTTGATGCCGGTGAGCCTATGCCTCAGTACCTTAAGGAGCACCCCATCTACTACGCAGGTCCCGCCAAGACACCTGCAGGAATGGCTTGCGGATCAATGGGTCCCACCACTGCCGGACGTATGGATCCTTACGTAGATGAGTTCCAGGACAACGGCGGATCAATGATCATGCTGGCCAAGGGTAACCGTTCACAGGCTGTTACCGATGCCTGCAAGAAGCACGGCGGTTTCTACCTGGGTTCAATTGGCGGCCCCGCTGCCATCCTGGCCCAGAACAACATTAAGTCAATTGAGTGCGTTGAGTACCCGGAGTTGGGCATGGAGGCCATTTGGAAGATTGAGGTTGAGGACTTCCCCGCATTCATCCTCGTTGATGACAAGGGAAATGACTTCTTCAAGCAGTTGAAGCCCTGCACAGGCTGCTCAATTCTTTAAAAACTATTGGCTATTGGCTATTAGCTATTGGCGCCATCCGGTGCGTAGCCAACAGCCAACAGCCAACAACTAACAGTAATGTATTTCAGGGATATCATAGGACAGCAGGATGTGATTGAGCGGCTAGTAAAGGACGCTCAGGCCGGGACTGTGCCCCACGCGCTGCTGTTCTGCGGTCCCGAGGGGGTAGGCAAGTTGCAGACAGCCATTGCTTTTGCCCGCTATCTGTTGTGCCGCGACAAAGGTACTGCTGCAGACTCCTGCGGCAAGTGCCCCGCCTGCGTCAAGATGGACAAGCTGGTACACCCTGACCTGCATTTTGTGTTCCCCGTGATAAACAAGAGCAAGAATGCAGGGCGCTCCACCGTATCGGACGATGAAATCAGCACCTGGCGTGAGACTGTACTGGAAAAGCAGTATTTCGGGTTTGAGGAGTGGCTCAGTGCCATTGATGCTGAAAACAAGCAGGCCAGCATATTCGTGACCGAGAGTGAGTCAATCCTGTCCAAACTGTCACTCAAATCTGTTGAGGGCGGCTACAAGATCATGATCATATGGCATGCGGAGAAGATGAACCCCCAGTGTGCCAACTCGCTTCTAAAACTGCTTGAGGAGCCCCCTGCCGGTACCATCTTCATCCTTACCACCGATACCCCTGAGCAGATGCTGGAGACTATTCTGAGCCGTACCCAGCGCATTGACTTTAAGCGCATTCCCGAACAGGAGATAGCCCAAAGATTGCAAGGTCCCGGATATCTGCTTGACCAGGAAACCGCTCAAAAGATAGCCCACCTAAGCGGAGGCAGTTGGCTAAAAGCCATAAGTGCACTTAGGGTGAATGCCGAGAGTGATGAGTTTTTTGACTATTTTACCCGCCTTATGCGTCTGGCTTATGGCCGCAAGCTAAAGGAACTCAAACTCTGGTCCGACGGTATTGCCGGTGGCGGACGCGAATGGCAGAAACGTTTCCTGGCATACTGCCAACGCATGATACGTGAAAACTTTATATGCAACTTCCATAATCCTGACCTCAATTACATGACTGAGCAGGAACGGCAGTTCTCGGTAAAGTTTGCCCCGTTTGTGAATGAAAACAATATCATCGGACTCATGGAGGTGTTGTCCGATGCCCAAAGAGATATAGAACAGAACGTAAATTCCAAGATGGTATTCTTTGACATGTCATTGAAAACCATCATGCTAATGAAGCAATAATATGGATCAGGATTTCATACTCAATAATGGCAGCGGC
This sequence comes from uncultured Bacteroidales bacterium, assembly GCA_902760965.1. Classification (GTDB taxonomy): domain Bacteria; phylum Bacteroidota; class Bacteroidia; order Bacteroidales; family Bacteroidaceae; genus Colenecus. The sequence continues at coordinate 84,827 of CACWIN010000003.1, forward strand.
GGAATCTGCTGCAAAGGTTGCGGCCGCGGAATGGGCCAGCTCCACTCTTTTGACTATCTGGCAGGTGTGCCGGGGGCCGATGAGGGCGACTACGTTGAGGTTCAGTTCAAGAACACCCGCAAGGGATTCTTTATAAACTCCAACAAGATTCCTCTTGAAAAGGGTGATATAGTTGCCGTGGAATCCAATCCCGGTCACGATATTGGTACAGTAACCATGACCGGCCGTCTGGTACAGCTCCAGATGAAATGGAGAAGTATGCCGAGGCCAAGGCCCGTGAACACGACACCATGATCCGCTCCCGTCAGATTGCCAAAGACCTGGGCTTGGAGATGAAGATAGGTGACGTGGAGTACCAGGGTGACGGCCTAAAGGCTATCTTCTACTACATAGCCGACGGCCGTGTTGACTTCCGCCAGCTCATCAAGGTGTTAGCCGATGCCTTCCACGTACGTATTGAGATGAAACAAATCGGAGCCCGTCAGGAGGCAGGCCGCATAGGTGGCATCGGCCCCTGCGGTCGTGAATTGTGCTGCACCACCTGGATGACAAGCTTTGTATCGGTCTCAACCGGTGCCGCCCGTTTCCAGGACCTCTCCATGAACCCGCAGAAACTGGCCGGCCAGTGCGCCAAGCTCAAGTGCTGCCTCAACTATGAGGTCGATGCCTACGTGGAGGCTCAGAAGGGATTCCCATCACGCGATATCCCACTGGAGACCAAGGACAGCACCTACTACTTCTTCAAGGCCGATATCCTGAAC
>CACWIN010000004.1 GCA_902760965.1 uncultured Bacteroidales bacterium
GATGCCAGGAACACTACGATAAAGATGCTCAGAACCAGCTGCAGGCACTTGTTTGCCTTGAACTCCTGCCACATTTCACCAAATGAAACCGGCTTTTCGGGAGTGGTGGTGATGTTTTCCTTACTGCCCATAAAGCAGAGAGTCAGCAGAACAAAACCTACAATTGCAAATATGCATGTTACAGTGAACCATGCCTTGGGATCGGTAGGCAGAGCTGACTCTTCGCTGGCCAGGTTAAAGCCAATCAGACCCATAACCCAAGGAGTAATGAAACCTGCAAGTGAGAAACCGGCCTTGAAAGCCACACCTGCAAGAGCGTTTACTGTAGCGGCGGGACGGTTGCCTGTGCGATACTCTGCATCGGTGATAACCTCAGGAACCAGAGCCCACATAAGTGAACCGACAAGCAGACCTACACCGGTCAGAACCTTTGCACCCTGAACAATTACATTGCATTTCTGAACATCAAAGAACTTACCTATAATGAACAGTGTAATGAATCCTACAAGACCTACACACAGAAGCAGGTAGTAAAGACCCTTCTTTCCGAACAGTTTCTTCAATACGGGAAGCAAGGGCAGGATGATGAATGCAGGAATTGTACCGATAGCCATAAATACAGCCTGGTTCCAGTCAACTGCAATACCCACGCACATTGCAAGTCCTATGGGGAAACCTGCCTGTACTACAATCTGGCCGATGTTGGCGCAGACCATACGGGTTGAGGTAAGGATAAGAACCTCGTCGTTATCACGGGTCATAGAGGCCATGATAGAGCCGTAAGGTATATTCACTACAGAATAGATCATGCTAAGCAGGGTATAGCTGACAGTAGCATAGACAATCTTCCATGTCATTGCCCAGGTAGCAACCGTGGGAAGCATCAGGAAGCAAGCGGCAACTGTAAGAGGAATACCACCGTAAAGAAGGTATGTACGATACTTGCCAAGCTTGGGATTGTGGTTATCAATATATTTTCCTACTACAGGACTCCAGAAACAGTCAAGAAGTCTTACTGCAAGAATAAGTCCGCTAACAAATCCGGGGTTGATTTTGAGTACTGTACACAGGTACAGCATCAGGAAACATGCAACTGTCTGGAAAATAAGATTCTGAGCAAGGTCACCGGAACCGAAACCGATTCTCTGGCCCCAACTCAGTTTGTAATAACCGTTGTTTACTTCGTTTGCCATAAAAATGCGTTTATTGATTAATAATTATTAGTAATTCAATTTTTCAGCCCACAAACTTACAAAAAAATAGTTTGTATAAGCAATTAAGGCTCAATAATGTGACGTTCCGGCCGTCATTGACCGGTCTCCATATACTGAACAGCCCTGACTATTGTCTCGTCCAACTCCTGAATAACCTGATAGTAGGTATTCATTCCCCATATCAAACGTGCTATGGATGCCTTTAGCTGGGTCTTGAATATGGGCAGACAATGCTGATACTGCTCTTCGTTGTACTCCACCTTTGCATCCTTAGCCTTGTCAAGGAATATCTTAAGGACATCAGGGCCAACCTGGAACTCCCTGTTATAATCCTCGAATGTCTTGTAGCGGCGCTGGAGCGTACGGCGGTTGCGTTCGGCGTACTGCATGGCAGTGTTCAGTGTCACGTTCTTGGCAGTCACGTTACGGTAATACTGGTTGGTACGGGTAGTATCAAGCGGAACAAATATATCAGGCATGATTCCTCCGCCGCCATAAACGGTACGGTGCTTTACCATAGTGCTGTATTTGAGCGAATCCGGGAAATGTATGCTGTCCCTATTGGTAAGCTCGCCATGATGCAGGCGCTCCAGTATGTCTTCGCCGTAATCCACATCCTTGCCGTATGGTTTCTGGATGCAACGGCCTACGGGAGTATAATACTTGGCTACGGTAAGACGAATCAAGGAACCGTCATGGAACTCAATGGGACGCTGGACAAGGCCCTTGCCGAACGAACGGCGGCCCACAATGGTAGCACGGTCCCAATCCTGTACCGCGCCCGATACAATCTCGCTGGCCGATGCCGAATACTCGTCAATGAGCACCACCAGCTTGCCGTCACGGAAACGGCCGCGTCCATCGGCCACATATCCGCTTTTGGGCGAGCGACGGCCTTCGGTATATACCACCATCTGGTCACGGCCCAGGAACTCGTTAGCTATGCCAACAGCAGCCATCAAAAGGCCTCCTCCGTTACCCTGAAGGTCCAGTATAAGCGATGTGGCACCCTTGCTGCGCAATTCCGACAGTTTTTCCTCGAACTCCTGTACGGTAGTGGCGCCAAAACTTGAAACCTTAATGTAACCGATGCCGGGGCGGATCATATAAGCCGCATCGACTGTATTGACCGGAATCTTGTCACGTACAATGGTAAAATGGAGCAGTTCGTCCACGCCACGACGGTTTATGCCCAAATTAACCTTGGTACCCTTTGGACCGCGCAAACGTTTCATGATGGCCTCCTGTGACATTTTGACGCCAGCAATGGCTGTATCATTCACGGTAACTATGCGGTCTCCGGCCAGAATACCCATCTTTTCGGATGGACCGTCCGGAATAGGCTGCACAATGAACAGTGTATCCTCAACCATATTGAACTGCACGCCTATGCCCTCAAAAGAGCCCATCAGAGTCTCATTGGACTTGTCATTCTCCTCGGGAGTAAGGTATGTGGAATGAGGGTCAAGTTCCTCAAGCATACCTATAATGGCCTGCTCAACAATCTTTTTTTCATCAACCTCCTCAACATAAAGGGCCGATATGGCGCTCTGGGCCACCAGCAGTTTCTGCAGTTCCTCATCAATTGTGGATGCCTGGGGCTGACGCTGCATCTGCATCTGAGGTTGCATCTGTGGCTGACGTTGCGGTTGCATCTGAGGCTGGCCTACACGCCCCGGCTGGGCCATCAGCATCATCGGCATCACCAGTGCCGCAAGCAGAATATTCTTCTTTTTCATTTTTTGAATGTTTCAATCATTAATTCATCGGCATTACGGCCGAATGACATCAGTTCACGGACCAGGCTGCTGCTTACGTGCTGGACTGCAGGACTGGAAACAAGCAATACGGTCTCAATACCGTCAATGGAACGGTTAATGTCGGCCAGATTGCGTTCCTTGTCATAGTCTGTTACGGAACGGATTCCACGCAGTATGGCATCACAACCGTTTTCCCTGACCGCATCAACGGTAAGGCCCTTGTACTCTATCACGCTTACACGTGAGTAGCCTTTGTAATAGTTACGGATAGCCTCAAGACGCTGCTGAGTACTGAACAGCGGTTTCTTTTCCTCATTGATGCCTACGGCTATGACCACTTCACAGCCTAGGTTCAGAGCACGCTCCACAAGGTCGGCATGTCCTATCGTGAAGGGGTCAAATGACCCTGGAAAAAACAGTTTCATATATCCTTTCTATAAGTTAGAATTTCTCACCTTCGTCCTCCTCAACACGGTCCTCCTCGACCACCAGATTGTCTATGATAAAGTTCTGACGCTCCATGGTGTTCTTGCCCATATAGAATGAGAGCAGGTCATCGACCGCATCGGTCTTTTGCAAAGTTACCATTTCAAGGCGCATATCCGGACCGATAAAATTCTTGAATTCATCGGGCGATATCTCACCAAGTCCTTTGAATCGGGTTATCTCGGGATTGGGTGAAAGTTTCTCTATGGCCTGGCGACGCTCTTCGTCGGTGTAGCAGTATATAGTCTCAAACTCACCTTTCTCGGTAACCACACCGTCTACATGTTCAACCGGACCTTTTTTCTTTTTGCGTTTGTTACGCACGCGGAACAGTGGGGTCTGGAGTATATATACATGACCTTTCCTGACCAGTTCCGGGAAGAACTGAAGGAAGAAGGTTATCATCAAAAGACGTATGTGCATGCCGTCCACATCGGCATCGGTAGCAACAATGATCTTGTTGTAACGCAGTTCATCCAAGCCCTCCTCTATATTCAGGGCAGCCTGCAAAAGGTTGAACTCCTCGTTCTCATAGACCACCTTCTTGGTAAGACCAAAACAGTTAAGGGGCTTACCGCGCAGGCTGAATACGGCCTGGGTATTTACGTCACGGCTCTTGGTTATGGAACCGCTGGCCGAGTCACCCTCGGTAATGAAAATGCAGCTCTCCTCCTGGCGGTCGCCACGGGCATCGTTCAGGTGGATGCGGCAGTCGGCCAGCTTTCGGTTGTGCAGATTGGCCTTTTTGGCACGCTCACGGGCCTGCTTGGTTATGCCGGCTATCTCCTTGCGCTCTTTCTCGGATTCAAGGATCTTTTTGAGTATCACGTCGGCTACCTCAGGCTCCTTGTGAAGCAGGTCATCGACCTCTTTCTTTATGAAATCGCCCACAAACTTGTTGAGCGATACACCGCCGTTGGGACTCATGGTGGTGGAACCCAGCTTAATCTTGGTCTGACTCTCAAACACCGGTTCCTCAACATTCACTGCAATGGCAGCCACTATGCCGTTACGCACGTCGCCCGATTCAAACTGCTTGCCGTAAAACTCCTTGATGGTACGGGCAATATGCTCCTTGAATGCGCTCTGGTGAGTTCCGCCCTGTGACGTGTACTGACCGTTCACAAACGAGTAGTACTCCTCACCGTACTGGTTTGTATGGGTAAAGGCAATCTCAATATCCGTTCCCTTAAGATGAATTATGGGATACAGGCTCTGGGCGCTCATGCGCTCACCCAACAGGTCTTCAAGTCCGTTGCGTGACATGAACCGCTGCCCGTTATAGCATATTGCCAGACCGGTATTCAGGTATGCATAGTTCCTGAGCATGGTCTCAATAATGGCAGGACGGAACTGATAACCTGCAAACAGCTGGCTGTCAGGTTCAAATATAACCTGAGTTCCATGTTCATCGGCACTGGGAGTGGTCTTATCGGACTGAAGCTTTCCACGCTCAAATGTCAATGTGCGGACCTGACCGTCACGCCAGCTGCTCACTTCAAAATGCAGACTGAGCGCATTGACAGCCTTAAGACCCACGCCGTTCAGACCCACGCTTTTCTTGAAAGCCTTGCTGTCAAACTTTCCGCCGGTATTAAGCATGCTTACGGCTTCGACCAGCTTTCCCTGAGGAATACCGCGGCCATAGTCACGTACCGATACGCGTCCGGCATCGGTCAGCTCTATGTCAATGCGCTTTCCGGTGTTCATGCGGAATTCATCAACACTGTTGTCAATGATCTCCTTGAGCAGCACGTATATTCCGTCATCGGCCTGAGAGCCGTCACCAAGTTTACCAATATACATACCAGGACGGTTACGGATATGCTCCATATCGTCCATGTGACGTATATTATCCTCGTTGTACTGGACCTCAGGCTGTCTCTCTTCAAATATTTCGTCAGTCTCTGCCATATATAGTTTATATTTTTCTCATCTGTCTTAAAGCCAAAGCCAAAGCCAACGCCAAAGTTCTTATCTAAGCCAACGCCAAAGCCAAAGCCAAAGTTATATATTTTTATAAAACACCGCCCTATGCTTGATAATCTCCGACCCCGTATAATAAGTCCAGATTGACTGCATCTTGGAATTGGTATCAAGTTCCGGGTTGCTTTCGCCAAGAGTGACTCCCACCGATGCAATGGAATGCGTTACCGCATAGAACGGAATGGCGGCCACACCTTTGTTCTGGTATTCCGGCTTTACTGCTACAAACAGCATCTCAATAAGGTTTGAAGGCCTTTTGAGTGCCCATAAAATGTGCCACCAGCCAAACGGGAACAGACGTCCTTTGGCCTTGATCAGGGCTTTTGCTATTGACGGCATGGTAAGTGCGGCACCCACAACCTGGTCATTGCTGTCCAGTGCCAGTTTTACAAAGCGCCTGTCCAGGAATGAAAGATAACGGCTCACAAAACGGTCAATCTGTTTTTCCGAGAAAGCCGAATAACCGTAAAGCGGAGCGTACGCCTCATTTACCAGACGGAAAAGGGAATAAGCGTATTTTTTTGCCTCTTTACCCTTGCTGCGGCCGTAAACTGCCACATGAAGGTTGTAGCGTTCCATAGCTATACGGCTCATGCGTTCCAGTTTTTCGGGACCCTCTTTAGGAATGCATACCATCCATTCGGACCACGAGGCCGACTGCACAAAACCCAGTTTCTCCAAATGCTGAGGATAATACGGATAATTGTAAATGGTTGCCATGGTGCCGATGCGGTCAAAACCATATGTAAGCATTCCCTCCGGATCAAAATCAGTAAAGCCAAAGGGACCTTCAATCCGGTCCATGCCACGTTCCTTGCCCCACTCTGCCACAGCATCCAGCAATGCGGCGGTAACTTTTATGTCATCAATAAAATCTATCCACCCGAACCGCACGGTCTTTACATTCCACGCTTGGTTTGCCTTATAGTTTACTATGGCTGCCACCCTGCCCACTATCCTGCCATCCATGTATGCCAGGAACGGCTGTGCGTCACAAAACTCAAATGCTGCGTTCTTGGAGGGTTTGAACGAGTTTACAGTGTCAATTATAAGATCCGGCACAGAATACGGACTGTCCTTGTAAAGCTGCAGATTGAATTTGGCAAATCTGCGCAAATCCCTGCCTGTCTTTACAGGCACCACGGATATATTCCCATCAGACATTATCTACACTGTATTTTTAATTCAGCGAAGATACAAATTAAACCCCACACCTCACAATAATGGCCAACAAAAAAAACCGCTGGAAAGCGGTTTCTTTGTGGGCCATCTAGGGCTTGAACCTAGGACCTCCAGATTATGAGTCTGTTGCTCTAACCAACTGAGCTAAAAGCCCAAAGAAGGAATCATCGGCCGTGGCCGACATCATCTTTCGGGTGCAAAAGTACTTCAATAACCCGAATTTGCAAAGTTTTGAAGCAAAAAATTCCTTCACCCCGCTTATCTTGATTACTTTTGTATTCCAAAAGCAAACAACCATATGACCATACCCGAACCACAAAACAACAGATATGCAGCCACTATAGGTTTTTTTGACGGAGTCCATCTGGGTCACGTGCATCTGTTGGAGCAACTCAAGGCCGCCGCAACCGGGCGTGGCCTTAAGAGTATGGCCATAACATTCCCGGAACACCCGCGCCAGATCCTGCAGTCCGACTACCGTCCCAGACTGCTGTCCACGCCCGACGATAAGATGCGTATGCTTGAGCAGACAGGCATTGACTACTGCTTTCCGCTCCATTTTACATCGGCCCTGGCAGCCATGGATGCCCGCAGCTTTATGACAGACTTTCTCCAAAAGAGACTGGGTGTGAGCATGTTGCTTGTCGGTCATGACCACCATTTTGGGCATGACACAAATTTGAACGTCAATGACTACAAAAAGATTGGCAATGAGATAGGAATGGAGGTCATTCCGGCCGATGCATATCTGTATCAAGGCATACCTGTAAGCAGTTCCCGGATACGCCGCGAACTGGTGGCCGGAAACGTAAAACAGGCCGCTGCCATGCTGGGCTACCGTTATACCATAAGCGGGACCGTAATTCACGGCCTTCAGAACGGCCGCAAGATGGGATTCCCCACTGCCAACCTGGGGCCATACTGCGAATTCATGCAGATTCCTGCCGACGGCGTTTATTCCGCTCTGGCATCGGTTGACGGTGAAACATGGCCGGCCATGGTGAACATTGGTTACCGCCCCACCTTTGAAGGCAAGGCAAGAACAATCGAGGCACATCTGGTAGGGTTTGACCGCGACATATATTTTCACGAACTGACCATTCAGTTTGTGGATTTTCTTAGAGCCGAAAGAAAGTTCAACTCACCGCAGGAACTGGCCTTGCAACTTGACGCAGACCGCAAACAAGTATTGGAAACAATAAAACAATAAGCAATATGGCTAAAATCAAAAAGACCCTGACTTCGATTGGCATCTGGCTTGCACTGCAGATTGTAGTAACTGTACCGTTTGCAATTTTTGCCATGGTAAAAGGTATTGACGCAATGGAGATAATGGCTCCGGCCCTGCTCATTTCGGACGCTCTGGTAATCCTTGTTCTGTGGTTCATGAAATATTACAGGATCAAGGAACTGTTCAGTACCGTTCCATTCAAGATCCTGCTCATTTCGCTTGTACTTGGTTGTGCCACTTTTTATGCCATTGACATACTTTCGCTGCCGTTCAATTTGCCCGATATAATGAGCGGCATATTCAAGACCATGGCCAAATCCTTCTGGGGATTCCTGGCAATCTGCATTATTGGACCCGTTATGGAGGAGATAATGATGCGTAGGGTCATTCTTACCGAAATAAGCGAGGCAACAGGCAAAAAATGGATCGGCATAATTGTATCGGCAGCCATATTTGCAATTGTTCACGGCAACCCCATTCAGATATTCTTTGCCATGCCGGCAGGAATTCTTCTGGGATGGCTCTATTGCAAAACCGGAAGTCTTTTGGTGCCTATATGCATACACATAATGAACAACACCGTATCGTTCATATCCATTAAGGTGGGTTCCCAGGACAAGATGGAGTTTTCGGACCCGCTCACAATAGTTCAACTTGCGTTGTGCATTATAGTGGCGATTGCACTTATTATCCAGATAACGGTTTACTATTCCAGAAAGGAAAAGCAGGAGGCCCAGGCACTAGCCCAGGCTGAGCAGACACAGGAAATTACAGAGCAATAGTAGTTCCCGTAAGTTTGTCAAGTGATTCTGCCTGTGTTATCAGGACCGATGACACACCGGCCTGAAGTGCATTGAAAGCATTCTGGATCTTGGGAATCATGCCTCCGCTTATGGTGCCGTCCTGGACCAGGCGCGGAAAATCATAATATGAGATGTAAGGTATTACGCTGTTGTCATCGTCCTCATGCAGCAACACACCCGGTTTCTCAAAACAGAAAATAAGAGTAACCTTGAACATTGACGCCAGCGCCTTGGCTGCCTCGCCGGCTATGGTATCGGCATTGGTATTGAGCAACTGGCCCTTACCGTCATGGGTAAGAGGAGCAAGTACGGGAACAATCCCCTTCTCTATCAGACTGGCCAGGAACTCTGCGTTTACAGCCTTAACATCACCTACAAATCCGTAGTCAATATCCTTTACAGGGCGTTTGTCCGAACGCATCACGTTACAGTCAGTTCCGGTAAGGCCAATGGCGTTAATACCGCGAGCCTGAAGCTTGGCTACAATATTCTTGTTTACCAGACCGCCATATACCATAGTCACAACGTCAAGCATATCGGCATCGGTAATGCGGCGGCCGTCAACCATCTTGCTCTCAATACCAAGACGGCTGGCCATGGCGGTTGCCGAGCGGCCTCCTCCGTGTACCAGCAGCTTATTGCCGGGAATAGCCTTGAAATCGGTAAGCAGACGCTCCAGTGTTTCGGGCTGCTCCACAATCTTGCCGCCCACCTTGACTATAACAAGTGACTGTTTCATATGTCGTCAATCTTTCTTAAGGTTTAAAAGATTCTCAATGTATTCTATTGTTTCCGATATCTGACTGCGGCTTTCCAGACGGTCACCGGGACACATGTACTCAGCCCTGAGATATCCCGGTTCACGCCGCTGCGTTTCGCTGTCAATAAAAGCGGCCAGTTCTTCATCGGTCTTGGACGCAATTAGCGGACGCTGGGAGCGGGCCACCTTGAGCCTACGCAGCAAGGTATCGTTATTGCACTTAAGATATACGGTCTGACCCTGACTGAGCATATAATCCATATTGTCGCCTATCAGGGGAGTGGAACCTCCGCACGATACAATCACGTTGTCAAACTCCCCCACCTCACGCAGCAGGCGGCTTTCCCTTTCACGGAAACCCTGCTCGCCATAAGCGGCAAACAGCTGGCTTACACTCTTTAAATACCGGTTTTCTATATACTGGTCCAGATCTATGAAAGACACGCCAAGGTCCTTTGCCAAAGCCTTGCCCAAAGTGGTCTTGCCGGCCCCCATAAAGCCCATAAGGAAAACCCTTATCATAGGTCAGCTCTTCTTGGTCTTGAATATCCTGCGTTTGGGAGCTGATCCTGTTTTCTCAATCTGGCGCTTAATAATCTCCATGCACTCCTCCTGGGTCAATGTTGCAGGATCGGCATTTCGGGAAATCTTGTAATTGCTGCCCTGATATGCAATATAGGCACCGTAACGGCCGTTCATGATCTCAAGTTCCGGATTATCCGGGAATGACTTGATGACCTTCTTTGATTCGGCGTCACGCTTTTCCTGAATCATTCGGATTGCCTCATCAAGAGTAATGGTAAGAGGATCGGCCACACCGTTAAGAGATACATAGAACTTGTCATGACGGATATATGGACCAAAGCGGCCTGTTCCTACGCTGACTGTGCTACCCTCAAAATCGCCAAGTGTACGGGGCAGGCGGAACAGTTCCAGAGCCTCGTCAAGAGTGATTGTCTCAATGGTCTGACCCTTCTTCATCTGGGCAAAACGCGGTTTGTCCTCATCCTCGGCACTGCCAATCTGGACAATGGGACCGTAACGGCCAATCTTTACCGATACAGGCTTGCCCGAAACAGGATCCTTACCCAGGATACGCTCACCAACCTTATGCTCGTTCTTGAGAGTCATAGCGCTGTTTACTGCGGGACTGAACTTGTCGTAGAAAGTGCTTATTACGCTCTTCCACTGCTTGTCACCCTCGGCAATGTCATCAAACTCCTTTTCCACCTGAGCGGTAAAGTTGTAGTTCATTATATCGGGGAAGTACTCAATCAGGAAATCATTCACAACCATACCTATGTCAGTTGGAACAAGTTTTGACTTTTCGGTTCCGTAAACCTCGGTTATGGTCTGTTCCTTTATGTCGCCATTCTCCAGACGAAGCATGTCACACTCACGCTTGCTGCCCTCAATATCCTCACGGAGCACATACTCACGCTGCTGGATGGTACCTATTGTAGGTGCGTATGTCGAAGGACGTCCAATTCCAAGCTCCTCCATCTTATGCACCAGGGCAGCCTCGTTAAAGCGCTGCGGATGCTGGGTGAAACGTTCGTATGCCGATATCTGGGTGAACTCCAGATTCTGACCCTTCTTGAACTCTGGCAGACCCTGAGCCTCCTGTGAATCGGCGGCATCGTCGTCACGGCTTTCGCGGTAAACACGCAGGAAACCGTCAAACTTGACAGTTTCGCCCGATACAGTGAACTCTCCTTCAATCTGGGGAGAAGCAATTGACACTACTGTCTTTTCTATTTCGGCATCGGCCATCTGGGATGCTATGGTGCGCTTCCAGATAAGCTCGTAAAGTCTCTTTTCGGGGGCGGTACCGTCAATGGTCTGGTTCTCCATATAGGTAGGACGGATGGCTTCGTGAGCCTCCTGGGCGCCTTTTGCCTTTTGGGTATACTGACGGCTCTTTACATACTCGTCACCCATGGAATCACTTATAACCTTCTGGCATGAATCAATGCAGAGAGTTGAAAGGTTCACGGAGTCAGTACGCATGTATGTAATCTTTCCGGATTCATATAGGCGCTGAGCCAGCATCATGGTCTGCATTACGGTAAATCCGAATTTACGGGTGGCCTCCTGTTGCATGGTCGATGTGGTGAACGGAGGCGAAGGCATTTTCCTTATGGGTTTGGTGGTAATGTCATTGACCGTAAACTTGGCTCCCTTGCACTTTTCAAGAAAAGCGTATGCCTCTTTCTTTGTCTTGAAACGTCCGTTGTAATCGGCACGGATGTCATGCTCGGCACCGGCAATATTCAGTTTGAATATGGCTACAACCTTATATGATGCCTCGGGAACAAACTCCTTTATTTCACGCTCACGCTCCACGATAAGACGTACTGCAACTGACTGCACACGGCCTGCCGAGAGTGACGGCTTTACCTTACGCCAAAGAATAGGTGAGAGCTTGAAACCCACTATGCGGTCCAGGACACGGCGTGCCTGCTGTGCATATACCAGATTGGTATCAATGTCACGTGGAGTCTCTATAGCATGAAGAATTGCATTCTTGGTAATCTCATGGAATACTATACGCTTGGTATTTTCCGGTTTCAGCCCCAAAGTCTCAAACAGATGCCAGCTGATGGCCTCTCCCTCGCGGTCCTCATCGGATGCCAGCCAAACCATCTGGGCTTTTGAGGCAGCATCCTTAAGTTCGCTTACTACCTTCTTTTTGTCCGAAGGAATCTCATAAATGGGCTCAAACGTATCTATATCTATACTCAGGTCTTTCTTTTTCAGGTCACAGATATGGCCGTAACTTGACATAACCTTGTAATCGGATCCTAAAAACTTTTCAATTGTCTTGGCTTTAGCCGGAGACTCAACAATTACCAGATTCTTCTGCATGATATTCTTTATTTGTTTCTTGCCCTAAGGCGCGGCAAAAGTAGAATAAAAAATAGATATAGAAAAGGTGGACGGAAAGAAAAAAATCTGTCCGTCCACCTTATTAATTATAAAATTAATAAACTTTCAGAATCGGTACGACGCTCCAATCATAAAGGCAGGTTTCAATGAACGGTATCCTGCGTAGTAATAAAAGTCGCCTCCCATTATGTTCTTGATTGTAGCATAGAATGACAGCTTGTCGGTAAAGTCATAATCGGCGGTCAGTGAAAGATCGTTCACAGTAGGCATGGATTTGCCCATCACCCAATGGAATATCATCAATCTGTACGACAACATGGCATCCAGGCCCTTCATTATGTTTACACGTCCAAACACGTTGGCATCGAACGCCGGTTTAAGGTCCATTTTGTGGCCGCGGTAACTGCCTATGTAGTTTGAATAGGTCAGGTCCATCCTGAACTGGATATTGTCCGAGAACTGCATGTCGGCGTCAACTCGCATATAGAACACATCGGCCGTTTGCTGCTTGAATACCGATGTAACCAGCAGACTGTCGGACTCGGTCTGGAATATCTCGTCTTTGGTGTGACGGAATCCCATCTTTGCGGCCATGGTCAGCCAGGTACCCTGATTGTAAGTTACACCTCCGTAAAGGTTAAGTGTAGTGTAGCCGTCAATGATACGCTCCTGCTCCGACCAGTAGGGTGAGATCCTTGCCAGCTTGCGCATATCATACTCCTCAATACCTCCAACTGCGCCCAGGTTAAGGCAGAACCTGTCATTTATATCATAATCAAGTGTTGCCAAAGGTGATGCAAGGAACACATCGCCGGCGTTGGTCCTAAGGTCCAGGTTCAAGCCTACCGATGTTCTAAGGCCGTCATTGGCATAACGCCATACCGGCGATATGGTAAACTCGGTAAAACCTTTATATGAACAGCCGTTCAGTCCCTGCCAGCTGTATACTGTTGTCTTTTGAGTGTAATCCAGACTAACCGAACTGCTCCCGTCAATTACCTTGTCAGCACCTGCCGATATACGGATAATACCCTCCTTGTTGTTGGGTTTCTTTCCGTCCACGTTCAGACCGCTGCGGACCATCCATTCACCGCCACCGGCAACACGCAGCGAGATATCGTCCTTGACCTTGTAATTAAGGTAACCCGAAAGCGAACCCTGGTTGGTATTCTGGGTAAGATTGCTGTTGGATTCCATGGCATCGGTCATAAGCTTGCCTGGCCTATAGTTGAAACGTGAAAAACCAAAGTCGGTATTCAGTCCCACCATAAGATTCCTGTCAAAAACATGTACATAACCTACGGCAATGTTGCTCATGAACATCCTGGACCTCCAACTGTCCTGGGGCTTGAAACTCCAGCCGTCCATTGAACCTGACAACTTCAGGTAATCCCTGTCGGTTATATTCCAACCGGCATCAACCAAACCTTCATTCAGGTTCCTGAGTCCATAACCGAACCGTGCCATACCGTAATAAACCGGTTTCCTTACGCTGTCCGAACTCTCGCCAAAGACACTCATAGGTTCCCTTTTGAGATTACTGAACGGAAGCGGATCGGTAAGATAGCTTACAGCCACACTCTGGTTGGTATTGCGTTGTTTTTCCGGAACGGGCATTATCTTACCCTGTTCCGACATCAGCGGATTATAGTCACCCTCAATTGTAAGTGACCTTGACTGCAGGACATTCTGTTGGGCCTTAAGTCCTGACCAGCACATTAGGGCCAGTGCTACCGGAAAAATATATCTTTTCATATACGTATTCATTCAAGTCGTTTAGCAATCATCTCAGCAATATCATCTTTCTCGGTATAATTGGATTGAAGCGATATCAGATACTGACGCGCTTCGACCTCCTTACCCTGTGACTTGTATATGTCACTGAGCAGTATAAAGCTGCGTGCCAGCCAATACATATGAGGAGTTCCCTCGTTGATGAACTCCATTATAACCTTTTCGGCTCCTTCCAGGTCACCGCTGTCAAACAGCAACTGACTGAGCAGATAATCAGCCTCGGCACCGTACTTTGAGCGGGTATCCTTTGACAGTTCCTCAAGCAACGGACGGGCCTGCGATGTGTTTTTGTTTGAAACCAAAGCCTTGGCCTTCCAATACTTGACCTCCACCATCTGCTGGTTGGACAGCTGAGCCTGAAGAGCCTTGTCGGCATACTGAAGTACAGCATCGTACTCATCAATCTGACCGGCGCTGCTTACAATACAATACAGGCTGCGGCTCTGGCGTTCGGCACTGGTTGTCTTGTCATAAAGCTTTATGTAGGCATCCAATGCCGTTTCCCAGTCCTCATCGTTCCATACCATAATGGCGGCACGGTCAAGAGCGCTCTCGCAGAACCTGCTGTTTTCATAAGACGCAGCTCTCATATAGCTGTAATAAGCTTCGTCCAGGTTCTTTTTTTCATCATATATCACGCCC
Source organism: uncultured Bacteroidales bacterium (assembly GCA_902760965.1). Lineage (GTDB taxonomy): Bacteria > Bacteroidota > Bacteroidia > Bacteroidales > Bacteroidaceae > Colenecus. The sequence goes on from CACWIN010000004.1 coordinate 14,748, forward strand.
TTGTAATACCATGCATTCACGGCAAATGCACCTTCGGGGAAATTGGCAAGATAATCCTCAAAATGTTCAAGGGCAGCATCCTTTTTGCCTCGACTGAACAGGTTCTCGGCAGCGGTATATGTAAGGGTATCACGTTCGCTTGACTCTATTGGAGTTGCTCCCTGCACCCTTTCGGCATATTCAATGTATGAATTAATGTCACCGGTCTCAACATAGATTGACTTAAGGTCAACCATCGCGGTTTTGGCCTCATCACTTCCTGGATACTTGGATATGACATCCTTATAAGCCGATATGGCATCGTCAATATTGTTGGTCTGATAATATATAAGAGCTGTCTCGGCCGATGCTTTACGCGCCAGATCGCTCTGGGGATACTCCTTTACAATGCGTTTGAAAGCCGAAATGGCCTGAGTGGGTTTGTCGGTCTGCTGGTAAGCCCTACCCTCCTCATACAGAGCCGACGGCACGTATGCCGACTGCGGATAATCATTCACCAGCCTTTCAAGATTCCGGATCTTCTCGGTATAACTGCGCTGCAGGCCGTTCACTATTGCGGTCCTGTAAAGGGCATAATCACCTACCCGCGGATCCGAATATATAGCCTTGCTGTAATACTCACGGGCCTGAGTGTACTGGCGGTCATAAAACATGCAGTCGGCAGCCCTCAGGCAGGCATCGGCCACAATATCGTTGCTTACACCTGTCTTTGGGGCATCATCAATGACCTGACGCATTGACTTGAATGCATCCTTGTATTTCTGCCTGTTGTATTCAATATATCCCAAACCATAGTTTGACAGTCCGCTGTATCGGGTAACGGTCTTGCCCATAAGCGACAGATACCTGCGGTAATCGTTTTCGGCCATATCGGGCCTGTCAAGACGGTAATAAGCCTCACCGCGCCAGTATGTTGCGTTAACCGCAATGTCATGATTATAGCGGTCAAGCGATATTACGCTGGTAAGCAGGCTTGGAGCCTGAGTATACTCGCCCGATACCATAAGGTCCATTGCCTTGTTGTACAGGAGCTGCATCTTTGCGGCAAGGATTGAAGGACCGGGATTGTTTATCTTTGCTATGGAATTGAGCGCCGCGTCATAGCTGTTGGTGTTAAGGTAAACGTCAACAAGATAACTGTTCACCCTATCGGAATACTTTGAATTGGGGAACTCGTTCAGGAAACGCTCAAATGATGTTACAGACTCTGCAAACGGCGAGAAAGATGTCTCATGAATGATCATGGCGTAGTTATAGAGAGCCTGTTCCCTTACCTCAGGTTTGCCGGGAATTGAGGCCGCCCGTTCAAATGCCATTCTTGCCATGCTCTTATCACCTTTCTTCAATGCGGTGAGACCCAGATTCAGGGCGGCGTTCTGAGCCAGTTCATCATCACCTTCGGATACCTCCTGAAGATTCTCTATCGCACCGGTTATGTTGCCCGTCTCAACGCAGGTCATACCCAGAACGTATTTGTCATGACGGGGATCGGCACTGATTCCAAGAGCCAGATAGCTGGTAAGCAGCTCATATGCCTTGTCATATTGGCCCTGACGATACCAATACTCACCAAGAATACGCTCGGCCTCGGCCTCAAGCAACATATCCTTTGCAATGACGGTCATGTTCTGCGCCGTTTCATAAGCCACCCTATGGTCACCGTCACCATTCAGGTCTATATCGGCCAGATAAAGCAGAGCCTCCTCGGCATGGTTTGAACCCAAAGCATTGCGGAACCCCTGGGCTGCCGAATCAAACTTTCCGTTGCGGTAATCAAGATATGCCTTATAGAAAACAATATCCTCATCGGATTCAGGTTCATCAACCAACTGCTCCAGAATGCCAAGCTCCAGCCTGCCCTGGTCCATCTTTCCCGTGCGGATAAGCGAAATGGCATTATAGCGTACCATACGGCAGCAGTCACGGTCATCAAGCAGCAAGGGATCGGCTTCGTCAAAGCACTCAATTGCCTTGTCAAAATCATATCTGGCAAAATATGCCATACCCATCAAGGCCTGCAGACGGTTAGTGTATACCGAGCCAGGGTACTTGTCCATAAACTCCTGAATTGCTTCAAGTGACCTGGCGGGATCGGTCTCAGCCAGGATTACCGTACGCATATACTCGGTCTCTTGGGTGCGTATGGTACTTGCCGGGCCGGCCTGCTGTTCCCATTTGTCAAGCAAATTGCCCGCAGCATTGTAATCGGCCTGGATGAACAGAGTCCTGCACTCGTCAAGCAGACGTGAATCACGGTCCGTAACTCTGCCTTGAGCCATGATGCCCTGACATGCAGGCCCCAGCATCAACAGGCATACAGGTATAATCAGTTTTTTATTCATCATCAGAATTGTTTGTTGTACCACATATCCAGGGCGCGGTTTTCGGCAGCCTCCATTACGGCTCTCTCGCCACGTCCCTTGTCATTAAGGCCGCACAAGTGCAGCACTCCGTGAATAATAACCCTGAACAGTTCCTTGTCATATGACGAATGGAACTTTTCACTGTTTGTCAATACCGTGTCCAGACTTATGAACATGTCTCCGCTCACCAAGCCCGGTTCACTGTAGTCAAACGTTATGATATCCGTATAGTAGTCATGTCCCAGAAACTCCCTGTTCACCTCCAGTATACGGTCATCGTTGCAGAATATATAGTTCAGATTGCCCACCTTACGGCCCTGATAAGTGGCCGCAACAGCCGCAATCCATGCCTTAACCGCTTTCTTGTCCAGTTTAGGCATCTTTATGTTTTCGGTCAGGAATGATATCATTGTATTAAGCAAAAAACAGATAAGCCAGGAATATTGCAGCCAGAATGCCTGCCAGGTCGGCCAACAGTCCGCAGCCCACCGCATATCTGGTATTCTTTATGTTCACGCTGCCAAAATAGACAGCCAGGATATAGAACGTGGTATCGGTAGAGCCTTGGAACATGCAAGCCAGACGACCGGCAAACGAATCGGCTCCGTAAGTGGTCATTGCATCAATCATAAGGCCGCGGGCACCTCCTCCGGACAGAGGTTTCATGAGTGCGGTTGGCAATGCCCCCACAAACTGGCTGTCAAGTCCGCACTTTTCGGCACACCAGCCTATACCGCCAACCAGAGCGTCCATAGCTCCCGATGCACGGAACACGCCTATGCCCACCAGTATGGCAATCAGATACGGTATAATCTTGATAGCTGTCGAAAAGCCGTCCTTTGCTCCCTCCACAAACGCCTCATATACGTTAATCTTGGCCCTGATACCGGAAATAATGAATCCTATGATTACCAGCATTAGTATAATGTTGGCGGCACTTGTCGAGACAGGTCCTATCTTGACTGCGGGCAGTTGTGAAAAGCCCCAGATTATCAGTGCCACTATCAGGCTCAGTCCGCCTACAAAAGCTATCAGCACCTTGTCAAACCTTATCTTTTGCATAAAACAGGTAACAAGCATGCCCACCAGGGTCGAAAAGAATGTGGCCAGCAGAATGGGTATGAACACATCGGCCGGTTGGGCTGCACCCATCTGCGCGCGATACACCAATACGCTTACAGGAATTATTGTAAGGCCCGATGTGTTGAGTACCAGGAACATTATCATGGCATCGGACGCGGTATCCTTTTTGGCATTCAGTTCCTGCATCCTTTCCATAGCCTTGAGTCCCATTGGAGTAGCGGCATTGTCCAGACCAAGCATATTGGCCGCAATGTTCATAAATATATGGCCGTACGCGGCATCATTCTTAGGCAACGAGGGGAACAGGCGCGAGAACACCGGACTAAGCCAACGGGCAAAGGTGCCCACCAGCCCGCCTTTCTCACCTATCTTCATGATACCCAGCCATAGCGACAGTACTCCAGTCAGTCCCAACGATATCTCAAAGCCGGTTTTAGCCGATGAAAACGTGGAATCCATAATATCCTGGAACACACTGGCATCGCCCATACAGAGCTTGACCACCGCCACTGCAAAGGCTATCAGAAAGAATGAAATCCAAATCCAGTTGAGTACCATATGCGCTCATATTTATAATTTGCGAAGATACACAAAAAAAAGACAATATAACACATTATGGGCGGTTCTCTTTGAACCGCCCATAATGAGTCATATTACCCGTTTATTAACGTTTATCCTTAATTAGCCATAGCCATGGTATTGTCCAAATCAAGAGCTATGAATCTTGCAGATTCATCATACCAGCCAAACACCTCAAGACTTTTTTTCTGGAGAGTTTCCACATCCGAAGAAGCAATGTTCATGGAATAGTAACCTCTCTTGTCTTCATCACTAACCCTGAAGTTATCGGCATTCCTTTCCACTAAAATTGCAAAGACGTCATCACACTCACTCAACGGATCGTCCAGGTTTCTGAAATCATGTCTGGCACTTACATAAACGTTTCTGCTTTCATCCCTGACATAAGGAGAAAGGGCGCCCCTGAATTGTTCCTTTGAATCTTTCTTTTCCACCTCATCGGTCAATGTGAGATAACCTGCCAGCAGTTTCTCCGGGAAAGTGCCCTTTATCACTGCGCGTACATAAAGTCTGTCACCCTGACGTAATCTGAGATGGTTGGAGCCTTTTATTAACTCGACCGATGACCGGTTAGTGCCGCCATTCATGAAACCTGCATCCAAACTTACATATAAAGCCTGGGGGGCATCGGCCTCATGGATATCCATTACCGTTCTGTCGTCATTGAAAATGCGTGCCAAGTATTTGCTTCCCGATGGGACAATGACTGCTATAGCCAGCAGTACCACGACGTGTAAAAAATGGTTGTCTTTCATTTAAGTCTAAGGTTCAAAAAAATAAAATAATTAGGCTATTGTTGTAATAAACCGTTAAAGGCTTTCTCAATTCGTTTGCAAATATATTCTAATTAGCGGATACTCAAAACCGTAAATCCATAAAATGTGTTAAATTACGGCAGGACACACTTGATGCCCCACAAACGGATTCTCATTCAACCGTTAGTTGGAAGGAGGGGGTGGTAGCGCGGAAAGCAGGGGCGTACAGACACTGCATAACGGCAATTCCTTCCTGGAAACGGCCAGGCTTTTGAACGTAAACCTCATACTCAATGCGGTAAGAACCCTTGTTCAGGCGGTCAATATAGAACACATTGCGAGTGTTGCCCGGAGCAACGTAATAACCTATGCCGTCACGCCAGTTGCGCCTGTATCCAGCCCATGTGCTGGTGGGCTCCATAGTTGCCGCACGCATATCTGACAGTTCAAGATACTCCAGATTGCGGTCTGTGGTAAGGTCAAACTGTATCTTTAAACGGTCACCCACACGCAGTTTTGTACCGGACTTGACCTCTTCCAGACGTTCTCCCTGCGAATCATTCACAACCCTCCAGACAGTACGCTTAAGATTCATGCCGTTCTCGGAATGCTCCACCTTATCCATCTCCTCGGTAAAGCTCCGGAATATTCCGCCCCAACTAATACCGGGAGTCTTGCTGTCAACTGTAATATCGGCCTTGTCACGGCTTATGGGTCCGTCCCATGTGCGGGTGGTATATCCTGCCGTAGCCTTGGATTCCGATGCCTTGACCGCATCCTTACCAACGTAAATGGTAACATCCGGATCCGATTCCAGCTGGACATCACCGCCGGTTGCCATCAAAGCTGTCACGGCAGCTGCAGTGGCGGGCGAAGAGTTCCAACCTGTGGTCTGCTTTTGCTTAAGCATCCAGCGGGCAGCCTCAACGGCCTGTGTCTTGTTGCCGGTTGCAAGCAGCAGTCGGATAATAAGGGACTGAGTCTCAATGGGAGCCTCATGCCACAATAAACCGGCCTGGTTGTCACGCCAATAACGGCCCATTTCATCGGAATATAGAGAACGTTCCAACAGAGTCTCTGCTATATGCTTGGCTTGCTCGGCCTTTCCCTGACGGGCCATGAGCAGAGCCAATTGAGCGCGGAAATACAGATTCATATTATGTGTGTCCTCCTTTTGAGCCAGACCCACAAAATATGAATAGCTGGCACGGGTATCGTTACTGAACGGATACTGCAGGAAATAGGAACGGGTCATAAGATAGCTGAGTTGGCTGTTGTTCAGGCTGTTTGGCTTATAATCGCCAGCGTATATCCTGTAGAAATATGCATCCAGGTAATCAAGACCTCTCTGAATCATCTGTTTAAGCTCAGGAGTTACCTTAAGGACACCGTTTTCAATAAGCAGGCCCAGACCTTGCAGGATTTCATCGGTTATATGTGAATCCGACGACAAGCCGTCCATCCAAGGCCAGCCTCCGTCGGCCTGCTGCGCGTTACACAGCTTGGTGAACGCATCCTGCATTACATCGGCCATCTCTTGGGTACCTAGTGATTTGGCCAGGTGGCGCAGGCGATCGGTTTCACACTGGGAACTGCGCAGCCAAGGAGTCTCTTCGAGTAGGGTACCTGTCAGTTTCTGATTACGTTCCAGTTGAGTCTGCCACTCCGATGCCGGGAGTTGAGCCCACTCGTCAAGCATCTTGCGGATAGAGGGATAACGGCTGTTCAGATTGTCCGATATTACGGCACCCATATATCTGTGGAACAGACGCAGGTTGCTGGGATCATCCAGGCAAATCATTGAAGGTAGAGCCTGGATTGCATACCAGATGGGAGTTGCCGAATACTCCAGGGTAAGCTGTTCATCGGCAATTGTGCTTGAACGCGGTTTGGTCAGTTCTTCAAAACGGAACGTACGCTTTTCGTTGCCGTTATTGAACAATGACAGGGACTGAACCACTCTGGTACGGCTTGAAAGAACCGGTATAGTCTCCTGCATACCGTCGCTATGACCGGTTGTCTGGGCTGTTATACGGTAGGTTACGGCAGTAAGTCCGGCCGGAACATTTATGGTAAAGCCTGTACCTGCATTGCCTTGAGCCGGTATTTTTACCATCTTGGACTGGGCCCCCTCAATTATCTTAAGAGCCTTGCCGGTCACGGCATCGGTAAGTGTCAACGCGACCTTGGCATTGACAGCCTCATCGGTCAGGTTGCTTACCTTGACCGTAAACTCCATACGGTCACCCTGACGAAGGAACCTTGGTGCCGACGGCTCCAACATCAGGAGCTTACGGGTAACAACGGTCTCTTCAAAACGGGCCGTCTTAAGCGAATCGGTATATGCTATCCCCTGAAGATGCCAGCTTGTAAGCAGTTGAGGAGCATTGAACTTTATCGTAGCATATCCGTCCTTGTCAGTGACAAGATACTCAAACAGGCCGGTAGGATTCATGTCGGTACGCAAGGTGACCGGCGCAAAATCCTGCATATTGTTATCCGCATCGCTTAGCATCGGCGTTTCCTCCTTCAACGCCACAGCGTTTTGTCTGGCACCCAGATTGCCCGAATCAAATACCACATCCAATCCTGCCACTCTACCCTGAAGAGCCTCATCGACCGTTGTAATGCCAAGAGCTCCAAACTCATTCATTTCCAAAGACCTTACGGCCGATGACGCCCCACGCAAACGGAGTCCTTTACTTGGTCTGGCCACATAATAGGTAAACGGATTAATAAGGGTTCCTGTTATGGCTTTCTTGCCCTTATACTCGGCAAGACTGGTATTTACACCTAACGGGTAGTATCTTTCAAAATATCGGGTCGGAGCCTGGAAAAGGCTCTCGGTACTTATGAATACCGAATTCCAAGGCATGAATGTCCAACGGTTCAGACCGTAACGGTCCAGAGCGGAATCATACATATCCAGCATTAACGCCGCCTTGACCGGATTTCCCAGCTTGTCGGTAACCTTTAGAGTCCATTCCTCACGGCTGTCCGGCTCAAGCATGTTACGGAAAGTAACCAGCTCTATATCCAACTGTTTTTTGCGGTCCTCAACCTTGTATGAAATACTCTTGCTCTCGGAATAGCCCTTATATACCAATCCCAGTTGAACAGCAAACTGACCTTTCATCTCCTGGGTTACCGGTATGCTTATTGTCTGTTGTTTTCCGTCGGTCAAGACATAGCCGCGGCCGCACATCCCGAACCGGTTCTCAACAAAGTAATATATAACGGCATCGGGCAGACAACTGGAAACCTGAAGTGTAACGGTATCGCCAACCTCGGCTTTATGCTCTACGTCCACATCACTGTCTGAACACCACAGATATTCGGAACCGGGTACAAAATCACGGTCATCCTTTTGGACCACCACCAAATAATCCTTGTAACCGGCCGAATTGTCCGCACTGGCAGTAATCCTGTATATTCCGGATTTCAGTCCTTTTAGCCTTACAATGCCCGGCTGGTCTGCTCCCACCTTGACCGTATTGTCAAACATGACCTCTGCAACCGCAGGCTCCTTGTCAAAATCAAAATCATACTGGTTAAACCTGTCCCTAACGTTCTGCTCGTCAACTATACGGGCAATTTCCTGTTTCATCTTGTCTGTATACAACGCAAAAGGCAATGGCAACAGTTTGGGATCATACAGGACTCTTTCAACCTTAAACTTGACCTGACCGTTTACAGGGTTGTTTGAAATAAGGTTCAAATAGAATTCATACCCCAATCCGGATTCATCATTTACAGGCTTTGAAGAAACTGATATTTTGTTTTCGGCTCCAACATTGAAATACATTTTACTGTCATGCGTCTCGCCGTTCAAATCAGTAACCGTGACCGACACCGTTACCTGACATTCCTGATTTAAAAGGATATCCTCGGGAACTGTAAATCCAAGACGGAACAAACCGTTACCGTCAGTCTTTACCTCTCCGTTTGCAATCCTGACCAGGTTATTGTTGTCCCTTATACAGAACGGATGAACCGAATAGGACGACACGCCTGCAGTCCATTCTACCTGTGCTCCGTCAACGGGAAAATCAGTAAATGATATGGCATGACCTGTTATCTCAATTTCCCGGTCAAATCGGGGAGTTTCGGTAAGTTTATCAAGCGTGACCTGGAATTTGGGTTGTCGGAATGACTCTATATTGACCGATGCGTAACAATAGACATCATCGTCATTGCAACTGGCCATAAGAGTGGCTCTTCCGGGTACTACATTGTCCGGGATATTGAAACTGCCTTTAATTACGCCCAGACTGTCGGTAGTGAGCCTGATTTTGTCAATCGTCTTATAATTGATATCAAAAAAGGAGATATCAAGGGTCATATCCTTAAGGACGCGGCCCCGTTCATAACCGTCCGAAAAATAAGCCACACCCGTAAACTGGACTGAATCACCCGGCAGATATGTGTATCTGTCAGTATATATGCGGATAGTGTTGCGGTCAGGCATGTCGCTTACCCATGGAACGCTTAATATGCAGTTACCCTTGTTTTCGCCCTTGTCAATCTCTATCTTGTACAGACCGTTACGCAGGCCATCAATAGATATAAAACCGTCATCGTCGGATATGCCTCGGGTTGCTACGGATATCAGTTCATCCTGATAATTGGTCTGCCACACTGTGTAACGGCATGAACCTACAGGCTTGCCTGTCTTAAGATTCACTGTATAGCACGAAATTGTACCGTTCTGTGCGGTCATACGGGCCAACCCTAAATTGTTGCACTCCAGATATTGATACATAATCTGGTCATTGCTGCCAAAATATGGTCCCGATGATGCCATAAAGTAATAGTTGCCCTGCATTACGGGAGGAATATCAACCAGAGCATAGTGTTCCAGCCAGTCACCCGGATCGTTCAAACGCATACTCCATTCTGCAACAGGAGTAATTGCATTCAGCATAGGCAACACTTCTCGGTTTGATAAGTTTTTAATCTGGCCCGAAACTTCGACGACCTTAAAATATACGGTAGTGGCATTGCTATATGATATCTTTGCTATGTTGCGCTCTCCTGCCACCAGGTTCCTGTCTTGAGATATTGCTAGCCGGGTCTGTTCCATATCGGCCTTAATCTTGAAACAATCAAAGGCACCCTCACTCTTGGGCCATTTCTTCTGGGCCTTGATGCAAATGTCATGTTCAAGCTTACGCATGCTTACCTGCCTTTCCGGATCATCCTCCAGTTCATCCATTTTTGTATCCAGCATCCTGGCGGCCATGGCATAGAACATGGTGCTGAATTTGACCTTTTTCTCATAACTGTCGGCCAAGGCAAGACAACCTTCAAGCCATGTCTCATGGTTATCGCTCCAACCTTCAAAGTTCACATCCAACGCCTGCGACAACAACTCCATTCGCCTTAAGTCAATGGTTGTCCTGATTGAGGGCTTGGATGTGATGTTATGTTTGGTAAGGCATTTTATCACATAGAACTGCCAAAGATCCGGGTCATCCGGACCAAGGTCACTGACCGCTGCAAGATAATCGGCGCCACTGCCGTAAAGGCGTTTGTCATTAAAGAACGAGCGCTTGCCTTTTACAAGTCTGGCAGGTGTCAGGCTCACAATGGCATTATCCATAAGCAGGTCCATAAGCCCTGGCCTGAGTTTCAGTCCGGCTTTGTTGCCTCCCGGAAAAAAATCCTCATAATAGCCCGATGCCACATCGCCTGCAAGTTTTATGGATTGGTCCAGATGATAGCAGATGGTATCGGTTATCATACGGACAGTCCACATATCCATCGGTGGATTGGGCAAATCCGTCTCCCTGTTACGCTGCAGATTGGTCCTATCCTTGTAACTTATGTAACCTTGGGCAAGGAATGCATGGCACAGGGCCTGATGTTCCTTGACTTTAAGTTTTGGGAGTAATGTCTTGAACAGCTCAATGCCGTTGGTAATGCTGTTCTCACCATATGACTGGTCAACGCGGGTAAGATATACCGCACTTTTTAGCATCTGACGGGAGTTGTCCTCACGGGCCGCCATATCCCAGATGGCGTTTATCTCCTCTGCCGCTTTTTTAGGTAAGTCCTTCTCTATTAAATCATCTACCTTTTCCCATGCGCGTGAATACTTGTCCGCGCTGACTGTAGCGCTAGTCAGTGTCATAATGATAATCAGAAGTGTAATTTTAAAAAGGTATCTCATAAGCTCTCCTTTTTTAAGTTTCTCTGGCAAATATATACATGCATACTGCCAAAGTAAACCGTAAAAACGTTGCAAAAACGCTGCAAGTTATTCAAACAAGTCGCCCGACATGGACGGATAGCGGGAGCGTCCCAGATGCTTGTACGCCAAATCCGTTACTTCACGGCCACGGGGAGTACGCTTAAGGAATCCCTCCTGAATAAGGAAAGGCTCATAAACATCCTCAATGGTACCTGCATCCTCGCTCAAAGCGGTTGCAATTGTACCCAGTCCTACCGGCCCACCCTTGAATTTGTCTATAATAGTGGTAAGAATCCTGTTGTCTATCTCGTCCAGGCCGTACTTGTCAATATTGAGTGCCTCAAGGGCGATATTTGCTATGGAAACGGTAATTCTGCCCGATCCCTTTACCTGGGCAAAGTCACGGACACGGCGCAACAGAGCGTTGGCTATACGGGGCGTTCCACGGCTTCGGCCCGCAATCTCGGCAGCGGCATCAACATCACAAGGTATGCCTAATATCCCTGCCGAACGGAGTATTATTTTCTGCAAAGTCTTTGCATCGTAATACTCCAGATGCATGTTTATGCCAAACCTTGCTCTGAGCGGTGCGGTAAGCAGACCGCTACGGGTTGTGGCACCAATCAGCGTAAAGGGATTAAGGTCAATCTGTATGCTTCGGGCACTGGGACCCTTATCAATCATAATGTCAATACGGTAATCCTCCATGGCCGAGTACAGATACTCTTCGACTACAGGGGACAGACGGTGTATTTCATCGATAAAAAGGACATCTTTTGGTTCAAGCGATGTAAGTATACCGGCCAGGTCGCCCGGTTTGTCCAACACAGGACCCGATGTTATCTTGAATCCTACACCAAGTTCATTGGCAATGATATTGCTCAGAGTGGTCTTGCCTAGTCCGGGAGGACCGTGCAGCAGAGTATGGTCAAGCGATTCTCCACGCCGGCGTGCCGCCTCAACAAACACGCGCAGGTTATCAACAATCTTGCCCTGTCCGGCAAAATCGTCAAACCGCAACGGACGCAGGGCGTTATCCAGATCCTTGTCGCTTGCCAGCTGCTGTTGCCTTATATCAAAATCTTCACTCATCTAGCTTTTCGGGGTCAGACCCCTTTGAATCATTTTTCGGTGAAAAAAGACACAAAGGGGTCAGACCCCAGTGTGCGTTGTTCACCAGTCTGCATATCTTTTAAAGTTATCTCGCCCTTGCTCAACTCGTCGCTGCCCACTATTGCAACATAGGGAACAGACTGTGCATTGGCATATGACATCTGCTTTTTCATCTTGGCGGCATCAGGGTATATCTCAGCCGATACCCCCGCCCTGCGCAACTGCGTAAGCAGACTCATGCAGAACTGAGCCTCATCGGCACCAAGGTTCAGGAACAGAACCTTTACACCACCCTGTGTCTCCTTAGGATAGAGATCCAGCTGAGTCAGCACGTCATATATACGGTCAGCACCGAACGATATGCCCACACCGCTCACACCGGGAAGTCCGAATATGCCGGTAAGGTTGTCATAACGTCCGCCACCGCTTATCGATCCAATCTCAACGTCAAGGGCCTTTACCTCAAATATGGCTCCGGTATAGTAGTTCAGGCCGCGGGCCAAAGTAAGGTCAAGCTCCAGCTGGTTGTTAAGTCCAAGCTTGGTTGCGCCGTCCAGAATAAAACGGCACTCCTCCACACCCTTGAGTCCGGTCTCACTGCCGGACAGTACCTTGGCAATGGTATCCAGTTTATCGCTGTTGCTTCCGGTCAATTTGATTATAGGCTGCAGCTTGTCAATTGCATCCTGAGGCAGACCCTTATCGGCCAACTCTGCATTCACGCCGTCCAGACCTATCTTGTCAAGCTTATCAATTGCTACGGTTATATCAACTATCTTATCGGATTGACCTATGGATTCAGCTATTCCGGCCAGAATCTTGCGGTTGTTCAGTTTGATAGCCACGCGAACGCCAAAGCGACTGAACACCATGTCTATCATCTGAATGAGTTCAATCTCATAAAGCAGCGAGTCACTGCCCACTACATCGGCGTCACACTGATAGAATTCACGGTAACGGCCCTTCTGCGGACGATCGGCACGCCATACGGGCTGTATCTGGAAACGCTTGAATGGGAACTGAAGTTCCTCGCGATGCATCACCACAAAACGTGCAAACGGAACGGTCAGGTCATATCTTAGACCCTTCTCACAGAATTTTGAAGCCAGTTTCAAGCTGTTGCGTGACAGCAGTTCCTCATCGGTAAAACCACTCATGTAGTCACCTGAGTTCTGAATCTTGAACAGAAGCTTATCGCCCTCCTCGCCGTACTTGCCCATCAGGGTGGACAGGTTCTCCATAGAGGGGGTCTCAATCTGGCTGTAGCCAAACAGGCGGAACACTCCGCGTATGGTATCAAATATATAGTTGCGGCGCGACATCTCCACCGGAGTGAAATCACGCGTGCCTTTGGGAATTGACGGTTTCATTCAGCAAATCAACTTCTACGGGATGAATAAATCATTATGTAATAAATCAGGGTACCCAGAGAACTTACGGCAGCAACCACATATGTGTAAGCGGCAGCCTTAAGGGCGTCTTTTGCGCCATCCATTGTATCACGGCTTGCCACTGTTGAGTGCTGCAGCCATGAAAGGGCACGACTGCTGGCATCAATTTCGACCGGAAGTGTCACAAAACTGAACAGCGTAGTCATGGCAAACAGCGCAATACCGGCCAGCATAAGTCCGGGGAACACCTCCACCATAAGAATGCCCAACAACAGCACCCATGTAACTATCTGTGACGAGAACTGGACTACGGGCACCAATGCCGAACGCATCCTGACGGGAGCATAGCCCTGGGCATGCTGAACAGCGTGTCCGCACTCATGAGCCGCAACTGCTGCAGCCATGATGCTGTTCCCGTAATAAACATCCTTGCTCAGGTTTACAGTGTTGTTTTCGGGATTGTAATGGTCTGTAAGCTGTCCTTCAACACAAGTAACCTTAACATCACTCAGGCCGTGCTGAGCCAGCATACGGCATGCCACCTCATAACCGGTACTGCCGTCACGTGTTGCCACCTTGGAGTATTTCTTGAACTTACGGTTCAGATTACCCTGCACCGAATAACTCAGAATGGCAATAGCAACAAACAGTATCAGATAAAACGCATTTGGACCCAATCCTGTCGATGCGGTTAAAGCTACTGGATATATCATTCGCGTACAATTGTCTGGTTGCGGTCAGGACCTACCGATACAATAGATACCGGGGTCTCAAGGAACTCTTCCAGGAAAGAGATATAGTTGTTGAACTCCTCGGGGAACTCATCCTCATCATGAACCTTGGTAAGGTCGGTCTGCCAACCGGGAAGCTCCTCGTATACCGGCTCCACACCCTCGCAGTCAAACGGGAACTCATCGGTCTGGGTACCGTCAGGCAGTTTGTAGGCTACGCAAGCCTTGATGGTGGGGAACACGTCAAGTACGTCACTCTTCATCAGGATCAGGTCTGTAACACCATTCAGGCGTACTGCATAACGCAGGGCTACCAGGTCAACCCAACCGCAGCGGCGACGACGGCCAGTTACGGCACCGAACTCCTGTCCGCGATCAGACAGTTTCTCGCCATCGGCATCAAACAGCTCTGTGGGGAACGGACCGCTACCAACACGTGTGCAGTAGGCTTTCATGATACCGTAAACCTTACCTATGTTGCGCGGAGCAACACCCAGACCGGTGCAGGCACCAGCGCAGATGGTGTTTGATGAGGTTACAAAAGGATATGAACCAAAATCTATGTCAAGCATGGTACCCTGGGCACCCTCACACAGGATAGTCTTGCCCTCACGGAGCAGGTTGGCTACAAAGTGCTCGCTGTCAACGAACTTAAACTGTTTCATGTACTCGATACCCTCGCGCCATGCCTTTTCAAGCGGAGCCAGGTCATATTCAAAGTTAAGGCTCTTAAGGGTACGCTCATGAGCTGCACGGGCGGCTGCATAACGCTCCTCAAAGTCAGGACGCAGCAAATCACCAACGCGCACGCCTGTACGGGCCACCTTGTCGGTGTATGTGGGGCCTATTCCACGACCTGTGGTACCAACCTTGTTGGATCCCTTTGATGCCTCCAGTGCACTGTCCATAAGACGGTGTGTAGGCAGTATCAGATGTGCCTTCTTGGATATGAGCAGACGACTCTTAAGGTCTATTCCGGCAGCCTCCAGTGCCTCGGCCTCGGCCTTGAAGAGAGCAGCATCAAGTACCATGCCGTTGCCGATTATATTCTGCTTGTTGCCCTGGAATACACCTGACGGGATAGACTTGAGCACAAATTTCTTATTGTCAAAAATAAGCGTATGGCCGGCATTGGGACCACCCTGGAAACGGGCCACCACATCATAACGCGGAGTAAGTACGTCCACAACCTTACCTTTGCCTTCATCACCCCACTGCAATCCCAGCAGGACATCAATCTTTTCTGTTTTCATTTCTTGTCTTTATCTTTTTTGTTCAATCTGTTCTGTTTTCTCTTTAAAGCCGCCAGGCACTTGCTGCAAAGACCGTATACTGTCAGAGACCAACCGGCCATAGTAAACCTGCGCTTGCGCATGTTCTCTATCTGACGGCGTACCAAATCATCGTTTACATCGGTAACGCTTCCGCAGCTGGTGCATGTAAGCCTTATGCTATACCTGTTTTTCCAGCTTTTTTCATACCTGACCAGACCGCTCAGACAAATCTTTCTGACCAGTCCGGCGTCCTCAAGCAATCCCAGTCCGTTATAAATGGTTGCCCTGCACACTCTAAAGTTCTGCCTGGACTCCATTATCTCCTGAAGCGATTCAGGTGTAAAGGGACCCTCGGTAAGCAAAACGGCATCCAGGACAGCTCTTCGCTCCGGAGTATTCCTAAGATTCTGCAAACGCAAATGATCTGCAAGAATCTGACGCATCTCCTCATTCCGGTCAGTCATTTTGCTCCAAAAAGCCCAGGGCAGTCCCAGCCGCCTGAGCACACATAAGGTCAGGACCGTTAATAGCGGCCTGTGCCTGGTCTTTCAGTTCCTGTACATAACGCGGCCCCATCTCACGACCCCCACGCAGCAAATGTGCAAGCGTAAGGAAACCGCAATATCGGGCCATTGAATTTTCGGAAGCAATCCAACGGAAACAAGCTTCCGATGCTCCGGGCATACGGCAAAAAAGGTACATGCAGCACACATCTGCCAGGTCCGGAAACTGTATCTGCTCTACCCAAAGGTCCGCCATATCGGGCATGAACTGATCCTCGGGATAGATTAGCGCAGCCAGAATCCTGCACTCGCGTATATCCTCCTTCCAAAGGGCTAAGGCAAGCTCAGGATCTTTTCCTTTTTCTGATGCTATCTGTTTGAGCTCCGGTAATCCTACACCAAAATTGAGTTTGTATCCTATGCCGGCGTCTCTCATGCTTTTTGAAGCAACGCCGTTCATACTGAGCCTCAATCTGTCCTTTATTTCTATAATCCCCTCCTGAACGCTCATTTTGTTAAAACGCAATCAGAATCCGGTTCACTTTTGCTGGTGACGCTTTTTATACTGGTGAGGAGCTTCACCCTTTTCCTTAAAGAAAGCGGCATAGAATGACTGACGGTTGGCAAAACCGGCCATTGAACCTATCTCCTCCATAGTCTTGTCTGTATAACGTTTGTCCACAAGCATATGGGCAGCCTCACGAACCCTATGCTGATTAACCAGATTTGAGTAGTTCATTCCAAACCTGGAATTTATTACAGCCGAAAGGTATCTGGGATTTGTATCCAGATCCTTGGCCAGCTGCTTGGCGGAATATTCAGGGTCACGGTACTTCTTTTGGGCAACAATGACCGTAAGGATTCTGTCATACAGCTCGTCGGCAAGTTCAGCTCGGATAAGGGCGCGATAATTGGCGTCCTTCTCTGTTTTTTCTCTAATCTTGTAAGGTTTTTCCACAACTGTAGTATTTATTGGTTTCGTTCACAAAATAACTACTTTTACTTTAAATTGCGCAATTCTTTTTGTCAATAAAAATTAAAAGAGGAACTAATGTTCACAAGTTAGCCGCCAATAACCTTCCTTGCTTGACGGTCTTTTTGTAATTTTGGCATCAAACTGAAAGGAAACGTCACAATGATAGACCAACTCACCATAGAAAAGATTCTTGATGCCGCCAACATAGTTGATGTGGTCTCGGAATTCGTCACCCTGCGCCGCCGCGGAGTGAACTATGTCGGTCTATGTCCGTTCCACAATGAAAAGACTCCTTCATTCTACGTTTCCCCATCAAAAGGTATCTGCAAATGTTTCAGTTGCGGAAAAGGCGGCAACGTGATACACTTCCTGATGGAACATGAGCAAATGTCATACTGGGATGCCGCCAAATGGCTGGCCCGCAAATACGGCGTACCATACAACGAGCGCGAACTCACGGAATCTGAAAAGGCTATTCAAAACGAGCGCGAGTCCATGTTCATCACCAACCAGTTTGCACTGGATTTCTTTAAGGATACACTGCTCAACACCGATAAGGGACGCGCCATAGGTCTGGCCTATTTCCGCAAGCGCGGTTTCCGCGATGACATACTGGAAAAGTTCCACCTGGGTTATTGTCCCGATGAGCCCGATGCCCTGGCCCGGGCAGCCCTGGCCAAAGGTTATACCCGTGAGAACCTGATCAAGACAGGACTCTGCTACGAACGGGAGAATGACGGCCAATTACGCGACCGTTTCCACGGCCGGGTGATATTCCCGGTTCATTCCATAGCCGGCAAGGTGGTCGCTTTTGGCGGCCGCATAATGAGTTCCGAGGCAAAGGTAGCCAAATACGTAAACTCCCCTGAATCCATAATATACTCCAAGAGCCGTGAACTGTACGGACTATGGCAGGCCAAACAGGCCATTGTCCGCAAGGACCGCTGTTTCCTGGTTGAGGGTTATGCCGATGTTATCAGCATGTTCCAGAGCGGAGTGGAGAACGTGGTCGCATCGAGCGGCACATCACTCACTCCAGGTCAGATACGTCTTATCCACCGCTTTACCAACAACATCACGGTACTTTACGACGGCGACAAAGCCGGTATAAAAGCCTCCCTGCGCGGCATAGACATGCTGCTTGCCGAAGGCATGAACGTTAAGGTCCTGTTACTGCCCGACGGTGAGGACCCCGACAGCTTTGCTCAGGGCCGCGGCGCCACCGCTTTCCAGCAGTACATAGAGACACATCAGGTGGATTTCATCCGCTTTAAGGTGAACCTGCTTATGGAGGATGCAGCCGATGACCCCTACAGCCGAAGCGAACTTATAAAGAGCATAACCCAGAGCATATCGGTAATACAGGATCCCATTGTACGTTCGGTCTATATCACCGAGTGCAGTCAGATAATGAAGATAGATGAGCGTCTGCTCATTAACGATGTAAACCGCCGTCAGCGCGAGCAGGCTCAGGCTGCTCCACCCGCACAACGTCCGGCCCAATCAGCCGATGAAAACGGGCAAAATCCAGAACCGACGGCAGCAGAATCGGACAATTCGGAGACTCCCTCGGACCCCGCACCGGAGCCGGAGATATCGGCCGAAGACAAGCTGCGTCAGGATATCCGCGCACTAAAGCGTGAAGGCTTTGGCCCCATGATGGAAAAGGAGCGCCTGCTGTCACAACTTATAGTAAGATACGGCGGCAAACTGATGTGCACTTTCCAGAATGAGGAGGGTCAGGAACAGGATATGACCGTAGGACAGTTCATTGTAGGCTCACTCCAAAACGATGGTCTGGAGTTCCGTCATCCTGTCTACAAGCGTTTTGTGGAACTCATGGCTGAACATGCAGAGGAAAAGGATTTCAACACGGAGAAGTTCTTCATGTCCCACCCCGAGACATTCGTAAGCCTTACAGCTGCCAGCCTCATGGAGGAGCGCTATCAACTGAGCTCCATATTCAAAGATAACAAACCTGTAGAAGACGGACAGCGCCTAATGCAGCTTACCCGTCACATCATGGCCGATTACCAGATGGAGGTACTTCGCCTTGAAATCAAGAAAACAGAAAAAGAGATCCAAGAGGCCTCTGCCGACACTCTGGCATCTCTCCAAACCCACTACCAGCAACTCCTTGCCGCCCGCAGCCAACTCTCCAAAATACTGGGAGAGAGGGTCGTTAATCTGTGATATTATAGAATCACTTGCGGGGAGCAATCAGATTCATGAACTCTTCGCGAGTCTTGGCGCGGTTGAATGCGCCCGTAAAGTCCGATGTAGTTGTAACGGAATTTTGTTTCTCCACGCCACGCATCTGCATGCACATGTGACTGGCCTCAATGACCACCATCACGCCAAGGGGCTGGAGGGTCTCCTGAATGCAGTCCTTGATCTGTGATGTCATGCGTTCCTGAACCTGCAGGCGGCGGGCAAAGGCATCGACCACACGGGCAATCTTACTCAAACCCGTGATGTAGCCGTTAGGGATATAAGCCACATGAGCCTTGCCGTAAAATGGCAACATATGATGTTCGCAAAGGGAATAAAAGTCAATGTCCTTTACTATGACCATCTGGCTGTAATCCTCCTTGAACATAGCCGATTTAAGAATTGCGGCCGGATCAATCTCATAGCCGCTGGTAAAATCCAAGAGTGTTTTTGCAACCCTTAAGGGAGTACGTACAAGGCCTTCACGGCCTGCATCGGGTTCTATTAACTTAAGAATCTCCTCGTAGTGGTGCTTAAGGGCCAGAAACTTTTCTGACTCCTCGTCACTGTATGGTATCAGACTGCTCATAACGGAATTCTGATTTCCTGATTACGTAATATTATTATGCCTTTGTAAGGCGTTTCTTTTTTTAGTTTGCGCATAACCTCGTAGGCCTCTTCATAATAGAGAAAATCGCCTACAGTGCAGAGCCAACGCGGTGATTTGAATCCGGTATATACCGGCATGTCGGGATATTTGGAACGCAAATACTTGTCAACCTCATTGGCCTTCTCTTTCGAAGCACGGGTGTTGTTTCCGGCAAAAACCTGGATTCTGTACCCCATGGCCTTGATTTTTGTGCCAAGCATGGCGTCCGATACAGTACCGATCAGGCTGTCTGTACGTTCATCCCTTTCAACACGTATCTTGCCCTTGCCGGGAACATCCCTCTCCAGCTCCTGGACCAGTGTCCGCTGTTGGGCACTGGCCAGAGCCGTAAAGAGAAGCATCATAAGAATTAATGTCGATTTTTTCATATCAATTTAATCCTTAGATTTTAGCCTATTTTCGGATGATGGTTTCACCGTTTCGTAGGGAGTAATGGGGTCCATTATGACCGAGGAACGGTGAAACCAGCGCCGAAAAGAGGATGAAATCTTATTTCTTCCAGGCGTCGATGATGCCCTTAAAGTCTGCAACCTTAAGTGAAGCGCCGCCAATCAGACCACCGTCAATATCAACCTTTGAGAACAGCTCAGGAGCATTCGAAGCCTTGCATGAACCACCATAAAGGATTGATGTATCCTCGGCAACCTGCTTGCCATACTTGTCGGCAATGACTGAACGGATGTATGCGTGAATCTCCTCGGCCTGATCGGCGGTAGCGGTCTTACCGGTACCGATAGCCCAGATAGGCTCGTAGGCGATAGTGATGTTCTTGAACTCCTCGGCTGACAGATTGAATACTGAACCCTCAAGCTCAGCCTTAACAATCTGGTTCTGGATGCCCTTCTCGCGCTCGTCGAGTGACTCACCTATGCAGAAGATAACCTTAAGACCGTTGGCAAGAGCCAGCAGAACCTTCTCCTTAAGGATCTCATAGGTCTCGTGATAGTACTCTCTGCGCTCAGAGTGACCCAGGATTACATACTCGGCACCGGTTGACTTAACCATAGCGGCCGATACCTCACCTGTGTAAGCACCAGACTCCTTGTCGGCGCAGTTCTCGGCTGAAAGACCGATTACCTTGTGATCAATGATATCAGAGATCTTTGCAAGATGAATGAACGGTGTGCCAATGATGACGTCGCAATTGGGTTTGTCAGCAGCCAACACCTGATTCAGCTCTGTAGCAAGAGCAATACCTTCCTGGAGAGTCTTGTTCATCTTCCAGTTTCCGGCAACAATTTTCTTTCTCATTTCAAAAAGTATTAAAAACGTTATAGTTATTGTATCATTCCTCTGAATTTGTCAATCAGCACTATGAGCAGCAACGGTACCAGAAATACCAGAGCAACAGCCCAAGGCGTGCGCATAGGACTCTTGGACGGCAATGAGCCCACCCAGATATTGTCAAGCGATGCAGTCAGTTCCTCATCGGACGGAATGTTTGCATGACTCCACTTGTTTATTATAATTCCATCCTTGAGCAGGACCAGACCGGGATTTGAACGTACCATGGTCTGCAACGGGACATCGTCACAATGCAGGAACTCATACTGGGTACCGGTTTCTTCGGACCATTTGCGGATAACCTGCGTGCCCGATGATGTCAGACCAATTATCCTGTATCCGTAATGCTGGCAATAATCATACATATCATCCAACAGGTCCAGATTGTTTTCTATGGCGCTTTCCAGATGCGGTGCCACCACAAGGAAGGTATAGCCCTGATATGACAGGATATCGGATGTTACGTCATTCATATCCTGGTCAAAAATACAAAAGTCACTCAATTCCGGATTCTTGTCCTCAAGCACACCTGCACAAAGGTCTGTTCCCACCTTGTATGGTCTGAAATCAAGAACCGGCAGTTCCCTGATATTGGACGATATAAACTTGAGAATAACAATGATCAGTATCAGGAACACCAGCCATTGGCGTTTTGCGCTGACAAAGGGAATTATACTGGACCTCCGCCAGAATACATAAATTGACAGTAAAAACAGGAATACATTCTTGTAGAAAGTCTGCCAGTTGGTAAGCACAATAGCATCGCCAAAACATCCGCAATCCTCTACCGGATTAGTAATAGCCAGGAACAGCGTAAATCCCGTAAGCAGGAACATGAGCACAAGAACAATCAGCGATGTTCCCTTGCAGAATGCGCCGATAACAAGATATGCGCCGATAAGGATCTCAAAACCGGCCAATATGCATGCTACTATCAAAAGAGTGGAATCCAGCACAGAACCACCCATCTCAAAAGCGTACAGGTAGTCCGAGAGTTTGATCTGAGTCCCAACAGGATCAATTGCCTTTACTATACCGGAGAACATGAACACTGCACCCAGTATTATGCGGCAAAAATTAACCAGGACCTTTGCAGGCAGGTCATTAACTTTAGCTTTTGTCTCCATCACTCTCCATATTTGTTTTTAATCAGGCCAAAAACGGCATAATTAATCATATCCATATAGTTGGCGTCAATACCCTCCGATACAACCGTCTTGCCGTTATGGCTCTCAATCTCCTTGGTACGGTTAATCTTGGTCAGGATAAGGTCGGTGTACGATGTGGTACGCATTCCGCGCCATGCCTCGTCATAATCATGGTTTTTCTTTTTCATGAGTTCCAAAGCGGCGTTGGCATACTTGTCATACTCCTTGACGGCCCAATCGGAATCCTTGTCTACGGTATCGGAATAGCCATGCTCAAGCTGAATCAAAGCTATGATGCCATAGTTTACTATACCTATCAGCTCCGAACGGATTCCCTCGTCTATGAGTGACACACCCTTTGTCTCAATGCTGCGAATGCGCTTGGCCTTGATAAAGATCTGGTCTGTAAGAGATTCAGGACGCATAATGCGCCACGATGCACCGTAATCCTGCAGTTTCTTTACATACAGTCCACGGCACATACTGATTATCTCCTCAAACTGCCTGTTGGTATCAGGCGTATTCACATTCTTGTCACACATATCAAAATCTGTCAGTTCACCCTAAGCGTCTGTCCTATCCTGAGAACAGCATTCCTTGAAATACCGTTCAGCTTGCAGATATTTGACACCGAGGTCTCGTTCTTTATAGCAATTCCACTCAAAGTATCCCCGCTACGCACTTTATAGTACACCTCACGGGTATTCTTTTGATAAACGTAATAGTCAGTTACAACCTTCTGGTTTGGAAAATCAAACATCAAAGCAGGATTTACGGCATTACCCAGAATCCTGGTCTCAAAATGCAGATGCGATCCGGTGGAACGACCCGTACTACCGCCCAGTCCTATGGGATCGCCGGCATGGACTATGTCATTCTCGCCCACAAGTTTCCGGGACAAATGACCATATACGGTTTCCAAACCGTTTGGATGACGTATTACCAGATAGTGTCCGTAACCGCGACGCTCATAACGTGAAATACGGACCTTGCCGTCAAATGCCGCACGTATGGTATCGCCGGTCCTGACCTTGATATCCAGGCCAAGATGAGCCCTGCCTCTACGCGGACGGTAACCGTACTTATCGGTAATACGGGTACTGTCGGTAGGCATGCAGTAACCTTTCAATGAAATTACCACCGAATCGGGCAACGACACATCCTGATATTTGTGAACATACTCGTTGCTCCATTCAGGATAGAGATATGATGCAGGATTGTCCAGGTCAACAGCCTGTCCGGCATAAAGGTGGTCAGGCATAAAGATCCTTTCCATAGGGATTATGGAAATGGCATGAGCCGGTATGGCATCCTGAGCGGCACACCTGGCGGCTCCCGATGCTATTACCGATGCCAAAATCAGAATCTTAAAAACCTGTCTTTTATACATCTTTTTATTTTCAAATTGCGAAGGTACGGATTTTTCACGAAATTGAAGACCAGTCATACTCACTTTTCTTGAGACGGCGCAGTACACGACCCAGCAGCACGTTCTCCTGACGCGAAAAATCAGGGTCGGCAGCAACTATCTCCTTGGCTATTTCACGGACGTGTTCAATAAGCGCTCCGTCACGAGCCAGATTGGCCAGCTTAAGGTCAAAAGCCATTCCGCTCTGCTGGGTTCCCTCAAGATCACCGGGACCACGTAGCTTTAGGTCGGCTTCGGCTATCTCAAAACCGTCACAAGTGGCAGTCATAATCTCAATACGTTTACGCGTATCCTCACTCAACTGATATGGAGTGACCAACAGACAGAATGACTGGTCTGCTCCACGCCCCACCCTGCCGCGCAGCTGATGCAGCTGGGACAGGCCAAAACGGTTTGCGTTCTCAATCACCATGATACTGGCATTAGGCACATCCACTCCCACTTCGATCACAGTGGTTGCAACCATAATCTGGGTCTCGTTCCGTTTAAAGCGCTGCATCTCGGCATCTTTCTCGGCCGGTTTCATCCGCCCGTGAACCTTGCTCACGCCATATCCCTGAAAACGTTCGCAAATAGTCAGATACCCCTCTTCAAGGTTCTTAAGGTCTATCTTTTCGCTCTCCTCAATCAGGGGATACACAATATATGCCTGCCGGCCTTTTTTAAGTTCACGGTCCAGGAATGCATAAACCGAATTATGGTTGCCGTCATAGTAGTGCTCTGTCTGTATGGGCTTGCGTCCAGGAGGCAGTTCATCAATCACCGATACATCCAGATCGCCATAAAGCGTCATGGCCAGAGTTCGGGGAATAGGTGTTGCAGTCATTACCAGAACATGAGGAGGCATACTGCTCTTGCTCCACAGCCTGGCTCTCTGAGCCACTCCAAAACGGTGTTGCTCGTCAATCACCACAAAGCCTAGGCGTACAAACTCCACAGGATCCTCCAGTACCGCATGAGTACTTACCAGGATATTCACGCTACCGTCCTTCAAACCCTTAAGGATAGCCTCACGACGCTTACCCTTTATACTACCGGTCAGCAGTTCCGCACGCAGCCCCAATCCATCGATGAAACGGCAGATATTTGCATAGTGTTGCTCCGACAGGATTTCGGTTGGAGCCATTATACAGGCCTGATAACCGTTATCAATGGCAATGAGCATAGTCATAAGGGCGACCATAGTCTTGCCGCTGCCCACATCACCCTGCAGCAGGCGGTTCATCTGGCGGCCGCTGCCCATATCATTGCGAATCTCCCTGATTACACGCTTTTGGGCGCCGGTTAGACTGAACGGCAGTTTTGTATTATAGAAAGAGTTGAACTTTTCACCTATTCTGGCAAACACATAGCCTTTAAACCTGCGCTGCCGGTCACTGGCATAACGTGCCAAATTGAGTTGCACATAGAACAGCTCCTCAAATTTTACCCTAAGCTGTGCAAGCCTCAGTTCCAAGGGCGTCCTGGGATTATGCAAAACCTTTAACGCATCGGTCAAAGGCATAAGATGCTCTTTTTCACGGAGCCAATCGGGCAAAGTTTCGGGAAGGGGCTCAACTATCAGGGCCATCAGATTAGTTACCAGCTTACGTATGGCAGCCGAGTTGAGTCCGGCCTTTTTCATCTTTTCGGTGGTATTGTAATAGGGTTGCATGCCCATCTCCTGCAAATTCAGGTTTGCCTCCAGGTCTATTTCGGGATGAGCCACATTAACCCTGCCTCCAAAAATGGTAGGCTTGCCAAACACCACATAATCAACTCCGGGCCTGTAACGGTCCAGAATGAACTTTATGCCACTAAACCATACAAGGTCAGCAACTCCGGTTCCGTCACTGAAATGGGCCACAAGTCTTTGCCTGCGTCCCTCACCTATCTGCTCAAAACTCAGAATCTTACCCTTTAGCTGGATATAGGGCATAGTGCCGTCAACCTCCCTTATCTGGAAGATACGGCTGCGATCAATATATTTGTAAGGAAAATAGTAAAGCAGGTCCTGCAGCGTGCTAATTTGGAGCTCACCTTTAAGGAGGGCAGCTCTTGCCGGACCTACACCAGGCAGATATTTTACATCACGCTGATCAAGATCAAGCATCAGGCACGGCCGAACATCATCTTTTCACAAACCGAGGCTGTAACCTCGTCACCGCGAAGCAGGCTGATGATAGCCTTTGCAAACTCAACAGCAGCGGCTGGACCGCATGCAGTAATAAGATTTCCGTCCTTCTCAACAAATGTTTCCTTGCAATCAGCACCCTTGAGCATACCTTCACATCCCGGATAGCAGGTTGCCTTGCGACCATTAAGCAGTCCGTGCTTACCCAGAACCGTAGGAGCAGCGCAAATAGCGCCAACGGGAAGGTTCTTGTCAAATGCCTCACGCAACAGAGCCTCAAGTCCCTTATGCTTGCCAAGGTTGGTAGAACCGGGCTGTCCACCGGGAAGTATCAGCATCTCAGCATCACTGAAATCGGTATTCTCAAACAGGTCATCAGCCTGCACGGGAATGCCCTGACTGCTTTTTACAAGGAACTCGTCAGTAATGGATATTGTATTCACCTCTAATCCTGCACGGATAAGCATATCCAGAGGGGTGATTGTTTCTATGGCTTCAAAGCCGTCTGCTAGAAAGATGTAGACCATATTTTAACGTCGCTTCGCGCCGGCTGTTGGCTATTGGCTGTTAGCTGTTGGCTTCCATCCGGCTGATTATTATTTGAGTTTGAAATAGTAGGTGATGGTACCGGTTTGGTTGTTTTCACCACCTATTGCATTGAATTTTGTCTTGCGTGCAGCCTGCTCGGCAGCATTGCGCAGCTGCAGGTTGGTTGTATTGGTTCGGTTGTTAATTCTAGTATCAATCACGTTACCCTCAGGGTCAACTATAATCGTAACAACCACACGTCCCTCCTCCTGGATATTGTATGTAGGACGTGGCAGTTCCCCAAGCATATCACGGCCACCCAAATCCCATGTGCCGTAACTGCCTGTTCCGGTGGGTTTGCCTTGAGGGCTGTTACCCTGTGGAGAGCCCGGGGTTCCCGGTACATCGGTATTATCCTGATCAGGGGTGGTCTGCATGGAACTGCTGCGACCAAATGCATTGGCCATCAGGTTTTGAGCTTCCTGGGCAGCCTTACGTTCCTGCTCGGCACGGATTTCCTCAGGAGTAGGTTCCCTTACAACCTCGGGGTCGGTTACCGTCTTTTCCTTTTCACCGCTCTCAATAGCCACGGTCTCTTCAAGATTCTGCGTGATAGCAGGCTCAGCCTGGGGAGCTACCGGAACAGGGACCGATGCAGGAGCAGGGGCCGGCATTGAATTGACCTCGGTAAATTCGTAATCGGTATCCAGGTTGCCCATATCGCCAAGCATAACCGGCACGCCACTCTCGGCATGAACTACCGGCTTATACAGATGCAGTATGAGCAGCAACCCTATAATGCACGCATGAACAAGCAGCGTCCACAGCAATGGGAATATGTTGAATTTTTCCCTTTTCATCGGTTATTTGCGGTCTGGCCTGCGAGTGGCAAGCACAACCTTGAACTGGTTCTCATTAGCAATATTGAGTACCTTTACAATCTCCTTGTAAGGTACGGATTCATCGGCATAAAGCGCCACATACATCTCGGGTTCCTTCATTGAGCAGTCAATCAGGAAATCGGTCAGTTCCTCAAACACAATGGGCATCTCATCATCATTGCCGAATGCCGTATAGTAGTTCAGATCCCTGTCTATGATAACGCGGGTAAGCGGTTTGGCCGATGTCTGCTGCGAACTTTGCGGCAACAACACCTTGATGGCGTTAGGGCTTACCATCGTTGATGTTATCATAAAGAATATCAGCAGCAGGAATATGATGTCGGTCATTGACGACATGCTGAACTGCGGCGATATTTTGTTCTTACGCTTTAGCATATCACTTTTCCAGATTAACGGTAAAATCCTGGATGAAAGACTCCATCTCGTTAGCTATCCTGTCAACCCTTGCAACCAGATAGTTGTAGGCAAACAATGCTATAATACCTACAATAAGACCGCCAACAGTGGTAATCATAGCCTCATATATACCACCCGAAAGCAGTGACACGTCAATGTTGTTACCTGCATTTGACATCTCCCAGAAAGCTCTTACCATACCTATAACAGTGCCCAGGAATCCTATCATAGGAGCGGCACTGGCAATGGTGGAAAGACCTGACAGGCCTTTCTCCAGTTTGGCAATCTCAATATTTGCGGCATTCTCCATTCCCATCTGCACATCCTTGGTGTCGTGTCCGGCCAGGCCTATTCCTTTTTCAACAATACGGCTCAAAGGCGATGCTGTAGCCTGGCAGAATATCTGGGCGGACTTTATTTCACCATTCTTCATGTTGTCGTTTACACGGTCCATAAAGTGCGGATCCTTGATGGCCGTCTTACGGTAAACAGCAAGACGGTTAAAGAAGATGTAAAAACAAATAATGGACAAAATGAGCAAAACCAGCATAATCCAGCCGCCCTTAAGCGCCATATCAAAAAGATTCATCTTGTCGGAAGCATCCTCCGCCAACTGTACGGCAACCTGGCTCTGTGCCAAAGTATCGCCCAATGCCTGTGCAAGTGTAGATTGTAAGAACATATTATTTAATGCAATTTTTATACTCGTTTATAGTCTTTTCCAGTCCCAGATAGAGTGCATCACAAATCAAGGCGTGACCTATTGACACCTCATCCATCCAGGGAATCATCTCCTTGAGATACCTGAGGTTAACCAAACTCAGGTCATGACCTGCGTTCAGGCCCATTCCGCACTCCCTGGCCTTACGTGCAGCCTCTACAAAAGGTTTGACTGCAATATCAGGCCCAAGTTTAATGTAGTTCTCCGCATAAGGCTCTGTATAAAGCTCCACACGGTCCGCTCCGGCCTTGGCTGCCATCTCCACCATCTTGATATTGGCATCTACGAATATGGATGTACGGATACCGTTCCACTTTAACTCAGCTACTATATCGGTAAGAAAATCCTGCTCGTCAAGAGTATTCCAACCGTGGTTTGAGGTTACCTGTTCAGGGGCATCCGGCACAAGGGTAACCTGTGCAGGCTTAATTTGGGTTACAAGCTCCATAAAATCGGGAGCGGGATATCCCTCTATGTTGAACTCAGTGGTCAGAACCTTTTTAAGGTCATAAACGTCTTGACGTTTTATGTGCCTTTCATCAGGCCTGGGATGCACGGTAATGCCGTCGGCCCCAAACCTCTCGCAGTCAAGGGCTGTCTTGACTACATCAGGATTGTTGCCTCCGCGAGCATTACGCAGAGTGGCTATCTTGTTGATATTTACACTTAATCTGGTCATAAGTCCTCACACTTGAATAAAATGAACTATCTTTGCCGGGGAGCAGCGGTGTATAATACCACTATGCTCAATCAGCAAAGATAGAAATAATTCCTATCTTACATGCTTAAAAATAGTAAATAGTATGCGTTTTGCGATATTCGGGAACCCGTCATCCGACAAGACCTGCGGCCATGAGCCACAGTTCTTCAGTCTGCTCAACTCAATGGGCTGCCAGATAGCTGTAGACAGCCGCTACCTGCGTTTCCTTAAGTCTGACATGGGCTGGGACATTCACTGCGACAGCGCGATAGAAGGAGATGACTTTACTGCCGATGCCGTAATCAGCATAGGCGGTGACGGAACTTTCCTGCGCACTGCAACCCGCGTGGGTTGCAAGGGCATCCCCATGGTGGGTATCAATACCGGCCGCCTCGGATTCCTGGCAGATATAACCTGTTCCCGTATGGAAGATGCCATACGCTGCATTTGTGACGGTAAGTACTCACTTGAAAAACGCAATCTCTTGCAGATAAGCATGGACGGTCTGCCTCTGGGCCACACCCCCTACGCCCTGAATGACATAGCCATCCTCAAACACGATATCTCATCAATGATACAGATATCTACCAGCATAGGTGGCACTCCCATGATCACCTATCAGGCCGACGGCCTGGTAGTTGCCACTCCCACCGGCTCCACAGCTTACTCATTGAGTGTGGGAGGTCCAATCATTGCCCCGGGCACTAACGTCATATGTCTCACCCCGGTAGCTCCGCACAGTCTCACCATGCGTCCGCTGGTACTTTCGGCCGATCAGACTATCCGTTTGGACGTTACCAGCCGCAGCCATAGTTTCCTTGTATCAATAGACGGCAACAGTTTCAGTTGCCGCGAACACACCACCATAGACATCAGCCGAGCCCCCTTCCAGATAAGCGTAATTAAACCCTACGGAGGTGACTTTTTCAGCACCCTCCGCGAAAAGATGCTTTGGGGCACTGATTCCCGTAAATGAGATTGACAATTATAAAAGGCGCTCGATTTTTTTTCGAGCGCCTTTTATAATTCTCAATATGTCAGCCAAAGATGCCTCCATACTCCCGGGGTACCCAATTGTTATCATACTGGCTTCCGCACAGTATACGGTGGGGTTCTATATCTACTGCAAGTACCTGAGGTTTTATATATGTCTTTTTCATAATTCTGCTGTTTGTTTGTCTGCAAATAGGTCAATCATCTCTCTACGTTATCTATCAGGACGGCCTTTCCGTTATGTATGAACATTCCATTACCCATGGGGGCACCATCCAGTTCATGGCCATTCATGTCATACCATCTGTCAATTGTCACATCTCCCGAATCAGTATCAATCCAACCCACTGCGGTGACAGTTCCGTCATTATCCAGCAGTTTTACCTTGATGTTACTTGGTATTTGTGGTTCCGATAATGCTTTGACTGAACGCATCTGAGCCCTCAGGCTGGTGCCATTGTAAGTGAGATAGCATCGATAAGGAGGAACACTAGCTCCGTTAGTGGCCTTAACAAAATCACCCGGATTTACAGAATCTGCTGATTTTGCGGCAAAACCATAGAATACGCCCATGCTTGAATCCCATGTGATATTGTCATATGTACCGTGGAAAGTCCAGTTTCCTGCATCTCCACCGGTATGAGCCGCCGTTGTCTCGCCTGCTGCAAATGAGCTGGGGATGACATCTATATTACCCCTGAAGGCAACGCTACCGTTTTTGTTTGGCATAAAGAGATATGGTTTGTCTGCAACCGTTGGCTTAGATGCAATATTTGCATCCTGCATGGTTGCCACCCATCCGTCTACATTGTTATAGGTAACGTCTACAAACTCATAAAGTGTTCCCCCCGTAACATCGGTCATGGAGAAAGGCAGACATACTGTCGATGCCACACCCTTACAAAAGTCACGGATAAACTCCACCTTCATCTCATGACCTGCATAATCTGCAGCAAGACCGCTCAAACGGCTTCCGTCGGCAGACAGTTTGTAGCTGGCGGCATCCTGATTTGCAACAAGTCCTTTCAACGGCAGGAATGGAATCTTCACGGCTCCCACACTGGAAGCGGGATTTTCAGGTACTTCACTTGAATAAATGATATTGCCGGATTTTGTTACCTTCATGAAAGCACCCTCGCCCGGAGCCAGTACAACATATCCGTAATACATATCAAATTTATCCCCTGAAGCATTGAGTTTAAAGAAGGTGGCGGAGCTATATGAAATTTTACAGTTACAGGTAAATGGATTACCCACAAGTTTCCATCCATTGAAAATATCGGTACAAGTGGAGTTGTAATTTAAAGGCTCACTTATCTCATTCTGGTAACTTGTTTTTGTAGAACCTATGTAATTTAAGGTTACGTTATCATTATTAGAGTAATAATATCCGTTACCCCATAGCATTCCATCCTTGAACAGGTCACTTTCGCTACTGGAAGAATATCCCATAAGCTTACCATTACGCCATTCTTCCTGACATGCTGGATCAAAAGCATATAAATCATATGTGCCTTGAATCAGATTCTCTATACGATCAGCATCCACGCTGAATGCAATTCCTGCCCTGTCAATGATGGGGCTTGCTATCAAATTGTTTGTACCACCTGTCAAATTCTTCTGCATTGTCACCTTGACAGAACTTGCGCCTTGCTTGAGCTGACCGCCATCAGCTATGATGATTGAACCTATTGCACTGGAGGCATCGGTCTTTAAGATAACCTTCTTAGCTTGTGCTGTCACACCGGCAGGAATGGTTACTGTAGCTTCAATACGAACCTTGTCATTATAATCAGGAACACCAACAGGGCTCCATTTTTCAGCATCATTCCAATTTCCATCTGAAGCAAAAACTTTGATGTGCTCATCTGATGTCTTAAATATAGTTGTGGCCCAGCGACTGGAATTAATACCATCCACCGCTTTCACGCGCCATGAGTATGGCGTACCTTCTTCCAGGTTACTTATATTGAGTGATGTGCCTGAGGTTACCTCAGTTTCGGTGAAAACATTATCCGGGCAAACATACACACCAAAGTTCTCCCCGGCAAACCTCTCATCTTTACTTCTTGCAACTAAACTAAACGAACCTCCCAATTCAACTCCAGATATGATAAGCCAGTTATCAGGTGTCAGAGGGCCTTGATACAATTCCCAACTATAGGAATCCATTCCACCATTGCCATTGAAAGAACGATTGCCATTGGAATCTGTTGTATTTCCATACCTGCCATATTCCCACGTATCATCATCACCGTCCAAATCAAAACAGGAAAGTCCAAAAGGCAATGAATAATAGTATTTATCGGCAACTTCAAAGTTCTCAGAGAAAACGGTTTCTCCATTACTGTTGGTAACTAAGATGTCATCAATTAGCAAAGCTGACTTGCCAATCACATCATAGTGGCGGATAGCTATTGATCCGGTACCGCTGTATCCGCTCAAGTCAAAGGTATAAGTAGTCAGGCTGGATGCTGCGGCTATATCATTACCCACTTGAGTCCAAGGAGTAATCCTTGTTACATATTTGCCTGAATTACCGGTCCAGTTCAACGTTGCACTGTTTTTGGTTACAGCGGTTGTACTCAAACCTGACGGCATGGCACATGAAGAACAGTCAACATCATAATAAACAGGCCCGTTCATGGCATATTGTCCAGAAAAGATCACATCACCGTTATGGTCTTTCACTACGTATGAACAGTCCTCATCAGAACTGCCCCCCTCCCATTCAAATTTAATCTTATGACCGTCAGGAACACTGAGTGTAGTTGTTATGGAACCGCCGTTATTCTTTGTCACTCTTCCCAGGATGAAACCGTCATCAGTAACACTCACTTTAATGGCCGCTCCATTCCATCCTTTATTATATTTGTCATTAAGTTCAAATGATATCTGGCACATGTTTGCAGGTGCACAATATGCAGTGATGAAAGTGACAGAACTGGACCATTCACTCACATCCTCACCATTCTTGGCTCGTACTTTAATTGTATATGTTGTGGCGTAATCCAGACTGGTCAAATTGTAGGAATTGCCGGAAACGCCATTGAGCTGGATGACATCGTTTACACTTGTTCCATCGACACTTGTTTTATCTACATTGATTTCAAAACTTGTCTGGTTACTGTGCCAACTCAATTCCACCTGTGTACCACCAGTATAGTTTGCAGCAAAAAGCATAGGCCTGGGGACGGCAGGAGCAGAACCAACGCCTATACGTATTTGGTTTTTAACGTCCTGTCGGCGGGAATCATAACCATCATAAGGTGGAGCGGTAGGATCATAGTCTATATCGGAGCGGTGAACGTATAATGACTGATTTGGAGCATCAAATACAAGGAAATCAGTTCCTTCGTTACCCCAATAACTGCCCGTATTGTCATCAATGACAATCAGCACATTTTTCTGACCGTCATAATTGAATGCGTTATCCAACGTAACCGTTGTCCAGGCATCGGCAGCAAAATTAACAGAGCCACTAAAATAGAGATCATCAGCGGTCACGTTCACCCAGTCGTTATTGCCACTGAAACTTTCCTTGTCAGTACTGATAATGTAGATATCCAGGTTACGGGTAAGCGCTACATTTGCGTGGTAGAAACCAATATTCAAGATAGCACCTGCCGCACCAATTTCACTGGCAGTATAAATCTGCTGAGTCATGGAATTGTCAAACCAAGTATTGGTGGGAACACTTACATTAACAGCAGTGCCTGAACCTATAATACGTTTATCCGTTGGCCAGAAAGTGACAGCATTTGACCATTGATGGCTCTTGTCGGTCTGGCTGTTTACAGCACGAACCTTGACCGTGTATTTCATATCTTCAGTAAGATTATCAATGGTGAACGGATTGCTGTCAGCTGTAACAGGATGCTCCTCATCACCGTTCAGACATATTTCCCATTCAGTAGCCGTACCGTTCTCGGTCCAGCCCAAAGTAACAGAATGGGAGGTTAAACCGGAATAAGACAGGTCGGATGGTGTGGGGCAAGAAATGGCCGTAGTGAAGATTGCAGGATTGCTCCAACGGCTCACTTCATTGTTTCCGCAATTTGTACGTACCTTTACGGTGTATTGTGTCTCTGGGGTGAGTCCCGTAAGCTGATAGGATTTCTCAGTTACATTCTGTATTACCGTACCGTTTACATCTATTTCCCAGTTATCAGCCTTGGATGACCAAACCAAATCAGCGGTTGTTTTTGTTACGTTGCTTACAGCAAGAGAATAAGGCATCTCACACTCATCCATAGGCTCAAGTGCCACATTGTCAATGTGGAAAACACTATTATTATTGTCTACATTACGTGACTCAACATAAAAAGCCACATTCACATTCTCTTCTGCATATGAAGACAAGTCTATTGAAACAAACGTTCTGGAAGAAGGTAGATTGTGGAGTACGTAGGATGACCCAGCATCGTCCCATTGCCGGAGTACAGTCCAAGTGGACATGTTGTCCTTAGAAATCAAAACCACGAACTTATCATCGTTGCCTTGGACATACTGAACTGCATTACCTTGAGGATTAGTATAGGCCAAATCAAAAGAAAGCTGAGCATTGCTCTCTATGTAAACAGAAGGTGATACAACCATAGAACGCAGCCATATCGAATTTCCCATTAAATTAAGCAAATGGTTGCCATCCAAAACTACAGCATCAACATTATGATCCTGAAAAGTAGTATTTTGCCAGCCATTGCCATAATAGGCATTAAAAGGTACAAGGCTTTCCCCATTAAGTATATCGCTCAACCAAGATTTGTAATGACTCCACCCGTCCGGCAAACCGGAGCAAGAAAAATCCTCATGATATGGGTATGAGTAGTTAGTTGAGGAACCCTGAGCCTTTGCTGGAAAATGTAAGGAAAACAACACAAGAAAGGTCACAACGACCTTAGAGTACCTGGATAAGGATAACATACTTTTAAACATTTATTGGTAAATAGGACTAGTGAATTGCTTTATAGCAACAAATATATGGATAATAGTGTAATACCCTAAATAAAAAACGTACGAAAAGGTCTTTTTCGTACGCTTTTTTCAATTTTCAATAGTCAATTCTTGATCACCCTCTATGTGTTTAAATCTATTGATAGCTTGATTACAGATCTTGTACTAAACGGACAGAGCATCCATTCTTACGTTGGTAAGAGGCGTAGGTACAATAAGTATCATTGAAATACCAACAATAAGAATATGAATATTCGCTATATCCCTCTCCAGTCCAATAATTGCCATATGTGCCAGCATCAGATATTGTGGTGCCTTCACGTAGTCCGGCTGCAGGAAGGAATACAGCACCGGCATCTACCATTTTATTCCAATCAGGTTCTGCTGAAACAATAAACGAGTTGAAGGCGCTGGAAGCATTGTAACTCCTACTTGAACCAGCCACAGTTATGTCATTCGGATGATTATAATTGTCAGGGAAAATGATAAGGCCGCGAACACCACAGACTTTCGCTCTGGTAAATCTGGCTTCGGAACTGTTGGTTCCATCAGGGAGATTTGTATGAGAGACAGTTCTCGAATTCAGAAGGTAATATATTTCATCAGTTTCAATGGAGCGCCATGTTCCGGCAGGATATGAACCGATTTCGAGTGTACCCCAGTCATGTTTCAGTATGTCAGATTTTTGGGCTCCATAATCTCTGTAGTCAGTGCTGTTATTGATTCCATAACAGTCATTTGCATCGTTAGCAGATACTCCAACATATCCAAAAAGGTCCACAGTGCCGTTTTGGGAAACAGTTTTAACTCCGTTAATATCAGTGTTGGCTGTAGCATTGCCGATGTAATCATACTGATGGGCGGCAAAGTTCCAAGTCCAAGTAGCACCATAGTCAGTCGTAGTAGCCTGCAAGTTGCCGGGAGCAAAGAATACCTTTTTTGTGCTGCTCACTGAAAACTTAAACTTAGGTGTCCACTTGTTGCTGCTCAGTGCGGGGAGGCTGTACTGATAGCCGGCGTTAAGGGTCAAGCTACCGCTGATTGTGTACTGCTGAACGGGGCTTTTCACGGTGAAGGTGTAGTTTTGAGCCTCGCCAAGACCAATGCCGTTATACACAAATGCGGCAAATAGGGCGCCATCGGCATCGGCTACGCCCTGGAATCCGTCATCTGCAGCATTAATTATATCTTCATATGAAGGATTGCCGGAATTGATGCTGCGCCATGTATTGTAATCTAAATTAACAGATTCTTTGGTTATGTAAAGCTTATAGTCATCCACGTTGTCCTGAATACCCGGGATATGGAACATAACGGTGTGGTATGGTTTTTGGAGCGACAGGGTAAGATTTACGTTGGCGCCGTCAAGGGTATAATCGGCACCGGTCTGCCATAGATAGTAGGTCTTAACGTTATCGCCGTCTTTCTGGAATGTCAGTACACCTGTTTCGGAATTAAGAGAGGCATCTACTGTAACTGGGAAATGCACAGCGGTTGAAATCTTCCCAGTTACCGGGCTGAAGTCAGCCACATCAAAAGTGGTGGCTGCATTAGTGCCATCATAAGCCTGGGCCGTCCAAGTGGAACCGTTATAGGTGATGGTCAAGTATTTGGTCTTGATGTCACGGAACATGATGTAGATTACGTCACCTGTTGCCCAAGATGTCTTAAGTGCCTTGGTGCCCATTTTATCAACTGTGATGTTAAAGGTTACAGGATTTGATGCTGCGTTATCCTGCTTTTGTTCCTCAATCTCAGCAAGCTCACCTTTGGAGCATGCTGCAAGTGCCAACACGGCACTCATTATTGCAAATAACTTTTTCATACCTCAATCCTTTTAAAATAATATACCTCCATCAATAAACGGATCATAATCACCACCAGATATCTGTAGCAGATATCCTTCTGTCTTGAGCTCCACCACATCGGTGGTAGGGCTTGCGTACTCTTTTTTCTTTCTTTTTTCCATTTTGTATAAATATGTTTTGGGTTAATAATTTGAATTAGGTTGGCACAAAGCGGGATTAAGGACACAAAAAAACACGTGGACTCAAAAGAGAATCCACGTGTAGAATATGTAAATTATTGATTAAAAGTCTATTATTACCCCCACCTATGATGTAGAGGAACGTCTCTGAAATCAATGTATGGATAAGACTATTGCGCATTTCTGACTAAAGTTGCGCAAAGTTAACAAAAACAAATAATTATTACACGCTTTATGTATAATTTTATCAACAATGCTTAATATCTGCGATATCTGCGTTTTCTGCGTGAGTTTATCGTAAGACCTTGGAGTAGGATTCAAGGAAACGGTCTGCGTCTTGTTTGGTGATGCAGAGCGGCGGGAGGAGGCGGATTACGTTGGTTCCGCTTACGCCGGTAAAGATATGCTCCTCAAAGAGCAGGCGCTGACGGATCTCCTTGATGGGCTGCTCAAACTCCATGCCTATCATGAGGCCGCGACCGCGAACCTCCTTGGGGCCGGGAATTGCCTTAAGTTGCTCCAGCAGGTATGAACCTACGTTAGCTGCGTTCTCTACAAGGTGCTCCTGCTCAATCACATCAAGCACTGCCATAGCAGCGGCGCAAGCCAGATGGTTGCCGCCGAAGGTTGTACCCAGTTGACCGATGACAGGTGTGAACATGGGGCTGATAAGCAGTCCGGCGCAGGGCAGACCGTTGGCGATACCCTTTGCTACGGTGATAAGGTCAGGCTTGATGCCGTTGTACTGGTGAGCAAAGAACTTGCCGCTACGGCCGTAACCGCTCTGAATTTCATCCAGAACCATTACAGTGCCGTTTGCTGTACAAGCCTCACGCAGTCCTTTCATATAATCATCGGTAGGAACCTGAATTCCACCTACGCCTTGTATACCTTCAATTATCAGGGCAGCCACATCACCCTTGGCAAGCTCTGCCTTGGCGGCCTCAAGGTCACCCCATGGCAGATAGGTTACATGACCGCAGGCATTGATGGGAGCAATGATCTTGGGATTATCGGTAACCTCGACAGCAAGTGAAGTACGACCGTGGAACGCTTTCTTGAGTGAGAGCACACGGCTGCGTCCGGTATGGAACGATGCCAGCTTAAGGGCGTTCTCATTGGCTTCGGCGCCGCTGTTTATCATGAACAGGCTGTAATCCTCGTAGCCCGATACACGACCAAGCTGCTCGGCCAGCTGCTCCTGCAAACGGTTAATAACTGAATTGGAATAGAAGCCAAGCGTAGCCACCTGACGGCTCACTGCCTCTACGTAATGCGGATGAGCATGACCGATGCTTATCACTGCATGACCACCGTAAAGGTCCAGATACTCCTGGCCTTTGTCATCCCACACTTTCTGTCCCTGTCCCTTTACTATATTCACCGGGAACAGGCTGTATACCGGAAATAATTTCATAGTTAACTTTGGCTGTTAGCTATTAGCTGTTGGCTGTTAACGCACCGCATGGGAGCCAATAGCCAACAGCCAATAGCCAATAGTAATATTAGAATCCGCTTGATTTAAGTATCAAACCAGTAGTCTCTTTCAAATTGAAAAGGAGATTCATATTGTGAACAGCAGTGCCGCTGGCGCCCTTGAGCAGGTTATCTATGCAAGATACCACAAGCAGTTTGTCGCCATGCTTTTCAAGATGCAGCAGACACTTGTTGGTGTTTACCACCTGCTTAAGGTCAATCTGCTCCTCTACCACATGCACAAATGAATCCTCGGCATAATACTCACGATAAATCTTATACAACTCCTCTATATCAATGGCATTCTTTACAACCACAGTAGCAAATATGCCACGGGCAAAATCACCACGATAAGGGATAAAGTTGATATCGGAATTAAAACTGCTCTGCAAATGCTTTACAGACTGGATTATCTCGGGCAGATGCTGATGAGTAAACGGCTTGTATATGCTTATGTTGTTGTTACGCCAGCTAAAGTGTGTGGTTGCGCCCGGCTTTACACCTGCACCCGTGCTACCCGTGATGGCGTTTACATATACGTCATCGTTAAGCATCAGGTTACGGGCAAGCGGAAGCAATGCCAGCTGAATGGCTGTTGCAAAACATCCGGGATTTGCCACATACTGACTCTTGCATATTGCGCGACGGTTCAGTTCCGGCAGACCGTAAATGAACGGATTGTCCTCCGATTCCAGACGGTAATCCATAGACAGGTCAATAACCTTAAGCCCTTCGGGAAGGGTATTGGCCTCCATGAACTTACGGGTATCTCCGTGAGCGGTGCAAAAGAACAGCACGTCAATGGCATCAAGAGGCAGCTGGTCAGTGAAAGTCATATCGGTTTCACCAATCAGACCTTCATGAACAGCGCTCAGCTTGTTGCCGGCGTTGCTGGTACTGTTTACAAATACAATCTCTGCATCGGGATGCCCCAGCAGGATGCGGATAAGTTCACCTGCCGTGTACCCGGCACCTCCTATTATTCCTACCTTTATCATTTATTGTAGTTAACGGGCATTACGAGTGCGCAGATCAGATAAGCCAGAAGGCCACCGCCAAACACGAATGCTGCAACCAGGAAAAGAATGCGCATTACTGTTGCATCCATATCAAAATACTCGGCCAAACCACCGCAAACACCAAAAAGCTTCTTATCGGTTAAAGAACGATAAAGTTTTTTCTGCTCAGACATAACTCAAAATACTTTAATTGATTAATAATGGTTTATCTTTCCTCGTCCGGATGCACGCTGTAATAAGCACGCAGCGGAGTTGATGTAATCTTAATGAATCCCTTGGCGTCATCGGCAGTCCAAGCCTTGGCACCCTCACCGTACTCACCCAGCTTGTTGTGAACCAGGTCATCGGGAGTATCGCAACCTACGGTCTGGAAACTGTAGGGGCGGAGCTCCAGAGTAACGGTACCGTTCACGTTACGCTGTGAACTTGCCAGCATTGCCTCGATATCGGGCATAACGGGCTCCAGGTACTGTGACTCGTGCAGGAACATGCCGTACCAGTTAGCCACCTGATCCTTCCAGTACTGCTGCCACTTGGACAGAGTGTACTTTTCAAGGAAACGGTGTGCGCCGATGATAAGCATGGGGGCGGCAGCCTCAAAGCCCACGCGGCCTTTGATACCGATGATGGTGTCACCAACGTGGCAGTCACGACCTATAGCGTATGCAGCACCAATCTTCTCAACCTCCTGGATGGCCTTGATGCGGTCACTGAACTTCTTGCCGTTTACGGCTACCAGCTCACCCTTCTCAAAGCCCAGGCTCAGGATCTCTGAACCGTCCTTGGTGGGATGCTTCAGGTAAGCGCTCTCAGGCAGACCCTGCTTGCTGTCCAGAATCTCACCGCCGCAGATTGATGTGCCCCAGATACCTACGTTGTAAGAGTACTTGAGCTTGGTAAAATCGGCGCTGAAACCGTTGGCGTTCAGATAGTCAATCTCCTCCTTACGGCTCAGGTTACGGTCACGTGTAAGAGTGATGATTTCAACGCCGGGAGCCTTAACCAGGAAAGTCATATCAAAACGGATCTGGTCGTTGCCGGCACCGGTAGATCCGTGTGCTATTGCATCGGCACCAATCTCATTGGCGTACTTGGCAATGGCAAGAGCCTGGAAAATACGCTCCGATGATACTGATATGGGATAGCAGTTGTTACGCAGAACATTGCCAAAGACCATATATTTGAGTGACTTTTCGTAATACTCCTGAGTCACGTCAAGTGTCACATATTTAACAGCGCCCAGCTTGTAGGCGTTCTCCTCATTCTTTTTGAGCTGCTCGGGACTGAAACCGCCGGTATTTGCACATGCGGCATAAACCTCATATCCCATCTCCTTTGTCAGATACATTACGTTATAGCTGGTATCCAGACCTCCGGAAAAAGCTACTACAACTTTCTTCTTGCTCATATCTTGTTCTTTTACTTGTTATCCAATTCCTTTATTCTCTTGAGTACATCTTCGGGCAGCTTGGCGGGAAGATACTCCTCGGGATCATACAACATGCCGGTACATATGCAATATTTTCGGCCGGTACGATGCAGGATATCCACGTTTATGCAACCCTCGCAACCTTTCCAGAAAGCCTCGTCCTGGGTCAGGTCTGCAAATGTGACCGGTTTGTATCCCAGTTGGGTATTCATTGCCATTACGGCGGCGCCGCTAGTCAGAGAGAATATCTTTGCATGCGGCCAGCGCGTACGGGCCAGTGTAAACGTCATGTCCTTAATTCGCTTGGCAAGTCCTCGGCCCCTATAATCGGGATGTACTATAAGTCCCGATGTAGTTACGTACTTTTTGTCCTGCCAGGTCTCAATGTAGCTGAAACCTGCAAATTTGTCTCCATCCAGCGCTATGACCGCCTTGGCCTCGCGCATTTTGTTTGCCACGTACTCGTGGGTTCTTTTTGCTATACCGGTACCACGTACCTTAGCTGCCTCAGAAATGGTTTCCAGAATGGTATCCACATACTTTTCATGTGAACCATCGGCCACCACGACCTCAATGTTGTCTTTCATTTCAGACGTTACTTTTA
Organism: uncultured Bacteroidales bacterium; assembly: GCA_902760965.1. Taxonomy (GTDB): domain Bacteria; phylum Bacteroidota; class Bacteroidia; order Bacteroidales; family Bacteroidaceae; genus Colenecus. Next base: position 56,275 of record CACWIN010000004.1, read on the forward strand.
GACTTCTGTTTTGTTATAATGATATTATGATTGGTTCCAGCAACCTTTTTATCTCCTGGCGGTTTGCGCCTTCGGTCAGAACAATAAGCAGCGTATCGTCACCGGCTATAGTACCCAAAACACCGGGCAGGTTATGGTTGTCAACATCGTATGCAAGACTGCTTGCGTATCCGGGCTTAGTCTTGATGACGGCCATGTTACCCGAAAAGTTGAGTGATACAAAACCGTAACGGGGTTGATTCATTACTGAATCCTCCTGTGAACCGCTGCCACTCTTTTTTTGCAGAATAGCATGATTTGGAAGCACATAAAGATAGTCGCCGTAGGTATTGGCCACCTTGGAGATCTTCATCTTCTTTAAGTCACGTGACAATGTTGCCTGAGTGACCGAGTAACCCTTGGAGTTCAATACCTGAAGCAGCTGATCCTGATTCTTGATATCCTGCTCAGAGATTATGAGGCGGATGGCCTCTAAACGATCGTTCTTATTTTTCATATTGCATAAATATTCCCGTTGCGGGTGCAAAATTAGCTATTATAATTGTTCATTATGCAAAAATTTGGGAAATAAATATGCAAAAATCATTAAAATAATGAGGATAAGACAGTTCTGCCCTCTCCTCACTATGCATAATACGTCCGTATATTCAATCCAACTCCTGATCGGCCTCGTAACCGCCCAACAAACGGATCTGGTTCTTAAGCATTGCAAACTGCTGAAACAGGTCATGTACAGGCCGTTCGTCATCATAGGTAATTGGCTTCTTAACATAGAAAGAAAGCCACTCCTGAACACCGCTAAGGCCGGCTCTTAAGGCCAGGTCAGTAAACAGCATCAAGTCCAGACATATCGGAGCAGCAAGTATGGAGTCTCGGCACAGGAAATTGATCTTTATCTGCATAGGATAGTTCATCCACCCAAAAATATCAATGTTGTCCCAACTCTCCTTGTTGTCCTTACGGGGCGGGTAATAGTTTATCTTTACCTTATGATATATATCGGAGTAAAGTTCCGGGTATTCATCCTGCTCCAGGATATACTCAACCGATGAAGCCTTGCTTATGCGTTTTGTCTCAAAGTTATCGGGATGCTCAATCACCTGACCGTCACGGTTGCCCAGGATGTTGGTCGAGAACCAACCCTCAACACCAAGCAGGCGGGTGCGGAATGTGGGGGCAAGCGCACTCTTCATCATGGTCTGACCACTCTTGAAATCCTTTCCTACAATTGGCAGACCCAGCTTTTTGGAAAGCTCAAAGAATGCGGGTATATCCACACAGACATTGGGAGCACCCATAATGAACGGGCAGCCTTCCATCAGTGCGGCATAAGCGTAAATCATGCTTGGGGGCAGATGTTTGCGGTCATCGGCCTTCATTGCGGCTTCAAAGCCGGCAAGTGTGCCGTGAACCTGCTCGTTACGGGGTGTATATGATTCGGTACTGGCAATCCAGAATACAATCACACGGTTGCAGCCGTTCTCTTTTTTAAAGTTCTGAATATCCTTACGCAAGTTCTGGGCATAGTTCCAACGGGTATCCTCAGGCATTGCCCACAGCGGATCCGGTACACGGCCAAACTGAGGATCAACCAGGTTCATGGCGTACGCGGGATCAAAGCAGGCTTTCATGGGCTTTATGCGCTCCAACTCGTCTCGCACCGGCTCAATATCCTCCTTTTTAAGCACCTGGCAGTAAAGGGCGCTTTCATAGGCGTTATCGGTAAACACGTCCCATGCGCCAAATACTATGTCGCTGAGATTGGTCATTGGAACAATCTCACCCACATGTTTATACTGCTTCTTCTCACCGCGGCCCACACGCATCTTACCCAGCTGTGTGAATGAACCAACGGGATTGGCAAGACCCTTGCGGGCCATCAGGACACCGGTAATGAGGGTCGTTGTAACCGCACCAAGTCCTACACAAAGCACTCCAAGCTTTCCCTCTGCCGGCTTTATATCATTATTCATACTTATTTCGGTCTTCGCTGTAATCAATCAGCGAATATACTCCAAAAAACCGACATTGTACATTTATTTTCCAAGAATATGCAAAAACGCGCACAGGGGCACAAAGGGGACGGTTCTTTTTGTGCCCCTATTTATCGCTCTAGGAGGTGTTCTAGACAGGGGCACAAAAAGAACCGTCCCCTTTGTGCCCCTCAAGTCCTAATAAAAATAGTTAAAGTTTGGGCCGATAAGCGATTTTCCTACTAAAAGATTAGGATTTGGAAATTTTGGAGTTTTTCTTTGTTGCAGATATTAACCGATTAATGGTCCAAAACTTATGATTTACCTTGTTTTGTCCGCAGTTACGCTGGCGCTCCTATATGGAGTTTACCGCTTGGTGCTGAGTAGTACTACTCTGCACAGATTTAACAGGACCATCCTGCTTTCTATTCTTGCACTCTCTTTCATTCTGCCTGCTGTCAGGATAGATTCTCTTTCTATGTCACTTCCTGAATTACCGGAGAAAAAGAGTGTAGCTCCTGATAACACTACCTCTTTTTTACCGATAATCGTTAACGATGAAGTGATGGAACCGATGGGTATGGCCGATATGAACGAATCCGCAACACCAATTGAGATCGGTGCCGTAAGTTCTACTGTCCAGACGATTGAAACCGCTGCAAGAATAATGAATATCAGCTTGCTGAATGTAATCACCTATATCTATGCAGTAGGTGTGGTGCTGATGCTTTTGCGCCTTTTCATCGGAATAATCCGTGTGGAGACACTGTGTCGTCTGGGTGGTCGTAGACTCAGTGACGGCTCCAAACTTGTTATACTGGATGGTGAGTTCCAGCCTTCAAGTTGGCGTAATACCATCCTGATTAGCCGCACTGATTACGAATCTGACAGTGCTGCCATAATAGAGCATGAACAGGCACATATCCGCTATCACCACTCAGTTGATGTGCTGCTTTCACAAATTGTATGCGCACTACAGTGGTTCAATCCCGCCGCTTGGATGCTCAAGCGAAGCCTTACCGAAGTACATGAGTATGAGGCCGATGCCAATGTGCTGTCATGTGGTTTCAACGAGCGCCAGTACCAGGTAAGTCTGGTGCAGGCCGCACTCCACCGTCAGGTAGGTCTTGTGACCAGCAATTTTGCCGATTGTTCAACCAAAAAACGTATAAAAATGATGAAACGCAACCAATCTTCTCCTTTTGCTTGCTTACGTGCGCTGCTTATGGCGCCCGTAGTATTGGTTACCATCCTGCTGGCATCGGCCTGCAAGCCCAAGGCCAATCAGGAATCCTCTATTTCGGCCCAAAATGAATCTGCAATTGAATCTGTTGCAGATCCTGTGGCTCAGACTTCAGTCCAGCCTGCCGTCATTTCAGAACCGTTTGATACGGCTGCATTCCTGCAGAAATATAAACAACCGTATACTACAGACATGCGCAACAACTCTGTCATTGTAGAAAATGAAGGCGCACTCTGGATTAAGATAAACGGAGAGTATTATGAATCTTCTCTTACCGGTTTGCTTGAGGATCTTAAACGACTCTCAAAAGATGCGACTAAGGTTCCTGAACCTGATAAGGTGTTTGTGTTATATCAGTCACAAAAAATACTGGGACTATGCAGAGACATAGTGAAAGAGCTTGAAAAGGGTTATGCCCAAGACAATATTCATGTGTTCATGAATCCTATGAACCGTATGAGATTCGGGGCTAAATGGGGCTATAACCTGAATACTGAAAAAGACAAGTGCGTACTTATCAGGATTAAATCCAACAACCTGATACAGTTTACGGCGTGGAATTCGGTGAATGGTCATAAGACTGAAGCAAGAGTAAAAACGGTTGATGAACTCAAGGCTCAGCTTGGAAAACTGTTTCCTAATGGTAAAGTGAAAGTAGGTCTTGAGTCTGATGGAAGTTGTTCCGAAAGAGTTACAGACCTGGTTACCAGGTTGGCATATACCGCTCCTTTTGAAATGGCTCCGCTCAACCAGGGCCCGGCAGGTATGTCTCGCCAGGATTCTATAGACTATATCATTTTAGGTAAATATGACGGTGACGGCGGTCGTAAGCGCCACGTTAAGAACATGAAATGGTATAACGATAACAAGGACAAGGAAGAGTTCTTCCGTATGGGATTCAAAGATGGTAAACTGTGCGTATGCAAGGGCAATGATCCGTCCAAGTTGCAGCCTATCGGGTTTGACCAGCTGGTACCTTATTTCAAGGCAAACTGTCCGGATGGAAACGAGCGGAGTGCAATAGTACTGTTTGAGATTGCTGATATTGATGGCGTTCCGGTGGACTTTATTGACCAGGTGTTGACCAAGATGGAAGGATGGATTACCACATTCACCAAACGTCTGTACCTAAGTCCCAAACATATTGAATAAGGTTATGAAAGCGCTGTCAGAAAGAGAGCAGGAGGTGATGAATATCATATGGGAACTGCGCAACTGCTGCGTGGAGGATGTAGTAAGCCGTTTGCCCGATGATCCCAAGCCCGCATATACTACGGTCCAGACGTTCATGCGTATACTGGAGCAGAAGGAGTTCCTGGCGCATAAACGTGATGGCAAGAAGCATATCTTTTATCCGCTTGTGGAGAAGCCGGAATACACCCGATGGAGTCTCAAGCATATGAAGGACAACCTATTTGGTGGATCGGCCAAATCGCTTCTCAACACGTTTATCCGCGATTCGGAGTTATCGGATTCCGATATCCTGGAGCTGGAATCTCTTCTGGAAGAACTGAAAAGGTGATTTTCAGGGGCACAAAGGGGACGGTTCTTTTCGGGCCAAAGGGGACGGTTCCGTTTGGCATTAAGATTAGGATCCTATTATTACTAATACTTTTTGTGAAATAAG
>CACWIN010000005.1 GCA_902760965.1 uncultured Bacteroidales bacterium
GAACTCCTTCTCCAGACCCAGGAAATCCTGCAGGTAGAACACCTCGTTAAGGGCACGTGCACCGTAGAAGTAATGCATCTCACGGTCAGTGGTCTTAAGAGTCTTGGTCATGTGCATGATCTGTGCACGCAGAGGAGCCATACCGGCACCGCCACCAACCCAAATCATCTCCTTCTTGGAGTCAAATATAGGATGGAACTCACCGTAAGGACCTGACATGATTACCTTGTCACCGGGTTTGAGGCTGAAGATATAAGATGAAGCCACGCCTGTGGGAACATCCTGGAAGCCAACCTCCGGTTTGGGTTTGAAAGGAGGAGTAGCGATACGTACCGTCAGCATGATGCGGTCACCCTCAGCTGGATAGTTGGCCATAGAGTAAGCACGGATGGTAGGCTCCTTTACGACCGATTTAAGGCCAAAGAGACCGAACTTCTCCCATGCGGGCAGATACTCGGGACCGATAAGGTCCTTATCAATATCCTTATTGTAATCCATAGAGTATGCAGGAATCTTGATCTGGGCATAGCTTCCGGGCAGGAAGTCCATGTGCTCTCCTGGAGGAAGCTGCACGATGAACTCCTTGATGAAGGTAGCCACGTTCTTGTTGGAGATAACCTCGCACTCCCACTCCTTGACACCAAGTACACTCTCGGGAACCTTGATAGAGAGGTCACCCTTGACCTTGCACTGGCAACCCAGACGCCAGTTGTCCTTGATCTGCTTGCGAGTGAAATGGCCCTTCTCAGAGTCCAGAATCTCACCGCCGCCCTCAACGACCTGGCATTTGCACTGTCCGCAAGAACCCTTACCACCGCAGGCAGAGGGCAGATAAACGCCGTTCTCGGCCAGGGTGCTCAAAAGGCTTGCGCCTGAATTCACCTCAAGTTCCTTGTCGCCGTTGATTGTTACCTTAACCTTGCCTGAGGCAACCAGGTAGCTTTTGGCCACCAGCAGAATTACCACCAGCAGCAGGATAACGGCCAGAAAAACTATAATGCTTGATAAATACAGATTCATAATATTACCTTTTTAAATTGCCAGACCTGAGAAACACATGAATGCCATGGCCATCAGACCTACGGTAATGAAAGTTATACCAACTCCCTTAAGTGGTTTGGGTACATCACAATACTCCATCTTCTCGCGGATGGCAGCCAGACATACGATAGCCAGGGCCCAACCTATACCGGAACCCAGTGCGTATGCAATGGAGTCACCGAAAGAGGTGATAGCCTGAGTGTTGTCCGGATCCATACCGATACGCTGCTGCATGAACAGTGACGCACCCATGATGGCGCAGTTCACAGCGATAAGCGGCAGGAATATACCCAGTGAGTTGTAGAGTGACGGTGAGAATTTCTCAACCACCATCTCAACCAACTGAACTATACCGGCTATAACAGCGATGAAAAGTATGAAGCTCAGGAATTCCAAGCCCATAGGCTCAAGGACCTTGGTCTGAAGCAGATAGTTTACAGGGAGTGTAATGAGCTCCACAAAGATGACAGCCACACCAAGTCCCAAAGCTGTCTTCACGTTCTTGCTGACGGCCAGGAATGAGCACATACCCAGGAAGAACGCAAATATCATGTTGTCGACGAATATCGACCTTACGAATAAACTGAAGAAATGTTCCATAGTTCTTTACGCTTTGAGATTAGTTTTCCTGTAAATCCTTGTTCTTGGCGCGATGGTACCAGATGATGCAGCCGGCCAGGATAAGAGCCATAGGCGGCATGATCATAAGACCGTTGTTCAGGTAACCGGCCTCATAGCAGGCCTGCGGAATAACCTGGAAACCGAACAATGTTCCGCTACCAAAAAGTTCACGTACAAAAGCAACCACTACCAGGATGGCAGCATAACCCAGACCGTTACCTATACCGTCTAAGAATGAAGCCCAGGGACCGTTCTGCATGGCAAATGCCTCAAGACGGCCCATAAGAATACAGTTGGTAATGATAAGTCCGATATAAACGGACAGCTGAACGCTCACGTCGTAAGCAAAAGCCTTAAGTATCTCGCTCACTACAGTAACCAGAGCGGCCACAACCACCAACTGGATAATGATACGGATACGGTTAGGGATTGTATTGCGCAGGAGTGAGATAATAACGTTTGACATAGCCACGATGATGGTAACTGAAAGGCCCATCACGATAGCAGGTTTGAGCTGAGCCGTTACGGCCAGAGCCGAACAGATACCCAGAATCTGAACCAATACAGGGTTGTTGACCCACAACGGCTGTTTGAAAGCCTCATTATTCTTGTTTGCCATAATCCTATCAATAGTTAGATCCTACATTGGCAGCGGTCAGGAACGGAACGTAGGCTGACAGCACCTTATTAATCATAGCATTCACACCGGTCGATGTTATTGTAGCACCGGTCACACCGTCAATCTCATACTTGGAGCTCTGGTCTGCCTTGCCGAACTTGACAACCTTGAGAGCCACATTGCCGCCATTGACAACGTTCTTGCCCGGGAAACGGTTCTGGAACTTGAGTCCGGCAATCTCACCGCCCAGGCCAGGAGTCTCGGATGAGTGTGAGAAATATACGCCATAGACTGTGTTGCGGTCCTCATTAAGGGCAATGTAACCCCAGATAGTTCCCCACAGACCAAGTCCGTTCATAGGAATGACATATTTCTTCTGACCGTCAATCTCAGCCACAAAAACATGCAGGTTACCCTTGTCAAACTCTGACTTGTAACTGGTGTTGAAATCACCCTTGTAATCCTGGAGTGAACCGTTGGCCTGCATCAGGGCATCGGCCTTGATGACCTTAGAGTATGTTGAAGCCACATCGGCCTGGTCCCTTAAGTTCAGGGCAGAGAGTATCTGCTGCTTGGTATCGTTAATCACATTGGCAGTCTGACGATCCTTGAGTGTCTGTGATACAAACACCAGGAGGAATGCCACTATGATAACCATTACGGCAGCATAGACGATAGTATATACGTTACTGTTGGTGTTGAGTCCCTTCTTGGCAGGAGCGGCAGCCTCTGCGCCGGCCTCAACAATCTCCTCGAACTCACTCTGAGGTGCCTGACACATGGGGCACTTCTCCGGAGCCTTGTCTCCTTCGTGGACATAGCCACAAACCTTGCATTTGAATTTTTTCGTAGCCATAATCCTTATTTGTTAATCATTCTTTTTGCACGTTTGTTCACGTTACGCTGTACAACGCAGTAGTCAATAAGCGGAGCGAAGCAGTTCATGAGCAGGATGGCCAGCATCATACCCTCGGGGTAACCGGGATTCATGACGCGGATTGTGATAGCCATCATACCTATGAGCAGACCGTATATCCACTTACCTACCTCTGTACGGGCCGATGTAACCGGATCAGTTGCCATGAATACGGCACCGAAGCAGAAACCGCCTAAGCAGATATGCTCGTACCAGGGCATCTGAGCCATTGCGTTGTCGGGACCCCACTGGTTGTAAACCATAGCCATCAGGATACCGCCTACGAACACTGAAAGCATTGTCTTCCAGCTGGCGATTCCGGTGTAGAGAAGCAGCAGAGCACCAAGAGCGATGGCAATCACGCTGGTCTCACCTACAGAGCCGGGAATCAGACCCCAAACCATATCCATTGAGAATGCGGGAGCAGCAGCGGTTGTAGCGGCTGTACCAAGAGCGGTAGCGGCTGTCATACCATCAATATCGGCACCAAGGCCGCAGATGGCGTGGTCAACCACCCAAACGGTCTCACCGGTGATGACCGATGGATATGCAAAGAATATGAATGCGCGGGTAATAAGGGCAACGTTCAGGAAGTTCATTCCTGTGCCGCCGAATATCTCCTTGGCAAATATTACAGAGAATGCCACTGCAATGGCAAGAATCCAAAGCGGAGTTGTGGCGGGAACAATCAGAGGGATGATGAAACCTGATACCAGGAATCCCTCCTGAATCTCCTCGTGTTTCCACTGAGCCACTATGAACTCTATTGTAAGACCTACTACGTAAGAGACGATCAGTCTGGGCAGAACGGCCAGGAAACCGAACCAGAACTTGCTCCAGAATGTAGCCTGTCCAAGCATACCGGCCAGAGCAAAATGCTGATAGCCTACGTTATACATACCGAACAGCAGAGCCGGGCAGAGAGCTATGACCACCATGATCATCATACGCTTGCTGTCAAACGAGTCGTGAATGTTCACACCGTTCTTAGCGGTAGTGTTCGGAACATAAAGGAAGGTCTCAAAACCTTCAAAAACCGAACGGAAAGCATGCAGTTTGCCGCCCTCCTCAAATTGCGGTTTAATCTTGTCTATGCAATTTCTTAAACTCATAACTCCACAGGGTTTAGGCCATTTCGGCACGAAGGTTATTCAAGCCCTCGCGTACAATACGCTGAAGCTCAAGTTTAGACGAATCTACAAACTCACACAGTGCAAAATCCTCGGGGGCAACCTCATAGATACCGTAAGCCTCCATCTTGTCAATGTTGCCGGTAATGATTGCCTTGATAAGGAACTCGGGATAGATATCCATGGGGAACACCTTATCATACTCATTTGACATGATCATGTGGCGCTCACCACCCTTGATGCGGGCATCAATGCTATAGCGCTTTTTGCATGACAGCCATGAGAAGAATGTGCGGCTCACGCTGTACTGCTTGAAACGGGGAGCAATCCAACCCATGAACTCGTTTACGTCATCACCCTCAGGAATAACGGTAACCATGTTGCTGAATGCGCCCAGATAATCATCCTTGCTGCACTTTACACCGGTCAGGACGTTACCGTTTATGATACGGATATGCTCAGTCTTGTTAAGACGGCCATCAACGATCGATGATATCTTGGCACCTGCAATTACCTTGAGGTACTGAGGATTGACTATCTCCTCACCTGCTACGGCAATTACGCGGGTCATATCCACAACACCCTTGTTGAACAGGCGTCCAATGAATATTACTGCCTCGGGATCGATGGTCCATACAACCTCACCCTTGTTCACGGGCTTGATGTGGTTGATCTGTACACCTACGTTGCCTGCGGGATGTGCGCCCTTGAAAGCGTACAGGTCAACGTTCTTGGCATCGGTAAGAGTCTCTGCCTTTTGGTCTGCGCTGATGCTCAGGGTTGTGGGAGCTATCTTGGCGATAGCGCTCAGGCCTGTGCGGAAATCCAGCTCATTGCCCTGGAGTACAAACTCAAAATCAGGAGCAAGGGGTTTGGAATCAAAAGCTGACACAAATATGCCACGGGGAGCATCTGCAGGATTGGCAATCACGTCATAAGGACGCTGGCGGAAGAACGAAAAAAGACCTGACTCCAAAAGAGTGGCCTTTACCTCCTCGCCCGAGAGCGACTGAACGCTCTTGGTACCAAACTCGACATACTTCTGTTTTGCATCGGGCTTGACCACAATGCTCATGACCTTACGGCGGGCACCACGGTTCACTGCAACAACCTCACCGCTCACGGGCGAAACGAATTTCACCTCAGGGTGGTTCTTGTCAATGAACAGAGCCTCACCGGCCTTGACGGTCTGCTGTTCCTTGACGACCGGCTTGGGAGTAACTCCGGTAAAGTCATCGGGGCATAACGCGTATGTCTCCGCAAGACCAACCTCGGTCAACTCCTTGACGGGAGCGCCCAGCAACTTGATGTCCAGACCTTTTCGTAAACGAATGATTTCTGCCATTTTGTTGTTAGTTGTATATTATATTTAATAATAATCCGAAATTCGGGCGCAAAATTACTAAAAACGGACGTAATAACGGTGCCCAATTCAGTTTTTTTATAATAGATTTTTTTTTATAGATTATGTTATCTATTTTTGCAAGTCATGAGGTTTGGAAAGATACTACATATAACCTTTGCAGTGCTGCTGGCAGTCTTTATGGCGGGCCATCTTTTGATGAACAACAAAAAGTTTCAACACAAGACGGCTCAGAAAATCGTAAAGGTTGTAAAATCAACACTTGATGCCGATGTAACAGCCGGCAGCGCAGAGTTCGTGTATCCGTTTGGCATAGCCATTGATAACCTTACCGTATACGATCTCAAAAAGGACACCCTGGTACATGTCGGATCGGCTGTAATCAGGCTCAGACCGTTGCAGCTTATTTGGAATAAAGTCAACATTACAAGCATCAGGCTTTTAAGTCCTTCGGTACACTTGTGGAGGGACAACCCACAAGCTGATCCCAATTACTCCTTCCTCATATCCGGTTCAGGCAACGGCGGAGGTACAAGCAAACTTCTCAAGGCCAACTCCATCCTGATCAGGAACGGTTCCATAAGATATGATGTGAATGACGCCCCGCAGACCGATACCGTATTCAACCGGAACCACATTGCAATTAACAGCCTTAACGCCAATCTGTCGCTTAAGGCCATGTCACAGGATTCTCTCGCGTTCATAATAAGAAAGCTCTCCCTATCTGAGCATTCAGATTTCAGGATGACCAGTGCAAAAGGTGCCCTGACTGTAGGAAAAGCATTTGCACACCTTACAAAATTACAGTTCACAACACCTAACAGTGACTTTAACATAACCGAACTGTTTGCACAAGCCGGACTTGTTGAACGCCCCAACGGCCTGCCCGATATGGATGCCCATTTCAGTGCATCGGTTACAGGCAGTGATTTCAAATGGTTCTTCCCTCAACTGACATGCATGAATGACCGCATTGACATGTCCCTGGATTGCAGCGGATATGACAATTCATTGTCAATAGGTTCGCTGGGACTTCAGGTTCAGGGTGGGATATTCAACATGAACGGCAGCGGAAACATTCTGACCGGACAGGAAAAACTGATTAAAGGATGCAGAGACATAAACATCCACGGTAATTTCAGCGAGGAACTGGCCAGCTGGCTGTCAGACCAGTTATGCGGATTCAACTATACCCTGCCCCAGCAATTGTACGGACTTGGCAACGGTTCGTTCAATATAGGTTTTGAGACCCAGAACGGAAAGATATTCTCCGATGTAAATCTTTCATGTCAGGCTGGAACCATTATCGGATCTGTCAAGACAGTTGACGGTTCATATCTGGCAACACTGCAAGGCAATGAGCTTATGCTCAACACAATAACAGGGAACAATGACTTGGGCATGACAGACTTCACCGCCAATGCCACCATAACCGGTCAACAAAACAAGTATTCAGGAGTGTTCAGCGGCAACGTCAACTCAATTGCCTACAAGCAGTACACATATAATGACATTGCAATCAACGGCTCCTTTACCCCTGATCAGGTAATTTCCCAACTTGATTTCTCGGACAGGAACGGAACTGTTGACCTTGATGCCGCGCTCAACTTAGGAGGCAACCGTTCATACAGTCTCAGATTATTATCCGACAGTCTGAATCTTAGTGCATACAACCTTACTGAACGTGACAGCATGATTGTTTCGGCCAGGTTAACGGCACGGATCAACGGCAATGACATTGACCAGATGAACGGTAAGGTGTCACTTGACAGTCTGTCTTATTCCGATTCGCAAGGCAGTTGGGATCTGGACAATCTGACCTTAAGCATGGGAGAACTGAATGAGACCACCAGAACGGTTTCACTGTTCGGTGATTTCATAAACCTTTCGGTTGTGGGTGACTACAGCATTTCCTCGTTGCCATATACCCTGTCCAGGGCATGCGGCGATGTACTCCCCACCATAGGAAAGATGCTGGCATCCAATTTTGCCGGCAACATTAAAAACCGTCAGAACAAATTCGTGATTGACGCAGGCATTGACAATACTGATTTTGCCAAGCCGCTGCTTCACTTCCCGCTTGAGCTAAAGGATCCGGCCAGACTCACATTATCGTTCAACGATGCAGACAGTATCTATTCGGGCAGCTTGAGCGTACCTTCAATAAATGTTTCAGGTGAAAGCCTTTCACAGGTACTGTTAAAGATCAATTCCGACAAAGGCACATGCAATTCTGAGCTTACCGGACAATATGGTGAAAGCGACAAGGTTGACGTCAAGGCATCAATCCTTGCGTTTGAGGATATTATCCGTGGCAAATACACATGGAGCAACACCAACGGCGATATTCGCGGTTCGGCCAAGACTCTTTCCCAGTTCTTTGCATATGACAAAAAGAACGGTCTTAAATCCATGCTGCTCATTGATTCAACCAGAGTATACGTAAAGAACACAGAGTGGAAGGTGTCAATCACGGACATCCGTACCGATATGGGCAAAATTACCGTCAACGGCATGAATATCAGCAACATTGACCAGATGTTCGGCGCCGACGGAACCATTTCGGCCGATTCCAGTGACGTGCTGAATGTATACCTTCAGAACATTGATCTGGACCGCACCTTGTCCAAGTTCCATGCTAACAGCATCATGCTCCAGGGAAACGCATCGGGCAACATATCTCTGGCAGGACTTACCGGTCATCCTGCGTTATACGGATCATTCTCAATTGACAACTTTAGTTTCATGGACTCCTATCACGGATATCTTGTTGCCGATTGCCATTGGGACCAGGATAATGAGAAAATAGTCCTGAGCGCACAAATGACGGATCCAGGCATAGAGAACACCATTATTTCGGGGTTCTATACACCTCAAACAAAAAACCTGGACGTCACAATCGATGCCGGACATACAGACCTTCATTTCCTGAATCATTGGACCGACGGTGTATTCAAGGATCTGTCAGGGCGTGCTTTGGGCCAGCTCAGACTGTTCGGCACTCTTCCGGACCTGGATCTTGAAGGCGAAGCGATTCTTGAAAACGGAATATTTGTCCAGGAAGCCGTCAACACCTCTTTTTATGTAAAGAATGACACTCTTTGGTTTGAACCCGGACAGATGCTGTTCAGGAATGTTGAATTCTATGACAGCTATGGCCATGACGGCATTATGACCTGCATCCTTAATCACGACCATTTTTCGGATTGGAGTGTTGACATGACAGCCGATGTTGCAAACATGCTGGTATACAACCAGCCAAAAACGGAGAAAAGCAGTTTTTATGCCACCGTTTATGCCGAAGGCGTCATGGACCTGTTGTTTGACCAGACACAAGGACTTTCAATTACAGTGAATGCCCGAACCGCTCCTGGAACCAGACTGGGAATTTATCCAAATTCCGGCACTGTTGCCGATTATAATTTTCTTACTGTAGTTGACAGGAACGCCGTTACGGTCAATGAAGAGGCACTGAATGCCATATTGCCGGAGAATAAAAAAAAAAGCAGCAATTTCAGCCTGAATCTTAACATAGACTGCAGCGAGGATGCCCTGGTAGACCTGTCCATAAGCACGCTTACCGGCTTTTTCAGGGGCAACGGCACAATTTCGGTCAATTATACGCCAAAAGACGGAGTCATGTTGAACGGAATTTACAATCTGAGTCAGGGACAATGCACACTGTCAATCGAGGACCTTATCCGCAAGAACTTTACTCTGCTTGAAGGCAGTTATGTCCGTTTTTACGGCTCCCCTATGGACACCGAACTACACCTTCTTACATATCACAACGTAAACTCGGTTTCAATCTATGACCTGGACCCAAGCGCTTCATCAAGCAACAATGTCCGCGTAAGATGCCTGTTGGGAATAGAAGGCAGCGCATCAGAGCCCAGGCTTACATTTGACATTGATATGCCTACAGGCACATCCGAAGAGAAAGATATCCTTGCCAGTGCAACCGCGACCGAAGAACAACGCAACATACAGTTCATGTATTTGCTTGCCATAGGTCGTTTTTACACTTACGACGTAAATGCCCAAGAAAAACAGAGCCTCACTCCCAGTGCAATGGAATCTATTGTGAATTCCACCGTGACCGGACAGATAAACAATCTGCTGTCACAGGTTCTTGACAACGACAAGGTGTCAATATCCAGCAACCTGAGCGCCAGCAGTTACCTGAACAATGATGCTACCAACCTTAACAATAAGGAACTTGAAGGCATTCTGGAGGCTCACCTTCTCAACAACCGCCTGTTGGTGAACGGCAGCTTTGGTTACAGGGAAAACACCATCAACAATACGTCAAACTTTGTTGGTGATATCGATGCCAGATATCTGTTGTACGAAACTCCCCGTCACGATAAGAAACTAAGCATAAAGGGGTACAACAAGAGCAACGACAAATACTTCTCCAAAACCACCCTTACCACTCAAGGGGTCGGTCTGGTTTACGAAATGGATTTTTAAGCCAATAGCCAATAGCCAATAGCCAAAGTTTTAATAAGAGCGGGCGAACAGCACGCGGCGAGCAGCAGGCTTGCCACTGTACACATCGGTACCCGGCTCCTCTTTCATACCGAAAGGCAGACAGCGGATAGTAGCCTTTGTCTCCTCCTTGATCTTGGCCTCAGTCTCGGCAGTGCCGTCCCAGTGAGCCAGAACAAAGTAACCGGCCTCTATCTTCTCCTTGAACTCGTCATATGAGTTAACCTCAACCATGCGGGCGTCACGCCATGCCTTGGCCTTCTCAAAGATTGCGGTCTGCATCTCGTCAAGCATGTTGGGAATAAGGTTCTCAAGTCCCTCAAACGGAACAGTCTCTTTCTCCAGAGTATCACGGCGCATTATCTCGCATGTACCGGCCTCAAGGTCACGCATACCAAGAGCAACACGTACGGGAACGCCCTTGACCTCATAATCGGCAAATTTGAATCCGGGACGCTTGTTGTCGGCATCGTCATACTTCACGCTGATGCCCTTCTTGCGGAGAGCCTCAACCAGAGTATCAACCTTGGCGCTTATCTGTGCCAGGTCATCGGCATTCTTATAAATAGGAACAATTACGACCTGTATGGGAGCAAGCTTAGGAGGCAGAACCAAACCGTTATCATCAGAGTGAGCCATGATCAGGGCACCCATCAGACGTGTTGATACGCCCCATGATGTAGCCCATACGTACTCCAGCTTGTTCTCCTTGTTTATGAACTGTACATCGAACGCCTTGGCAAAATTCTGACCAAGGAAATGTGATGTACCGCACTGCAGAGCCTTACCGTCCTGAGTCATTGACTCGATGGTGTATGTATCAAGGGCACCTGCAAAACGCTCGGTCTCGGACTTTACGCCACGAACTACCGGAACAGCCATGTAACCCTCTACAAAGTCTGCATATACCTGCTGCATGCGGCGAGCCTCCTGCTCAGCCTCCTCACGGGTGGCGTGTGCGGTATGACCCTCCTGCCACAGGAACTCTGCGGTACGCAGGAACAGGCGCGGACGCATCTCCCAACGCATTACGTTAGCCCACTGGTTGCACAGGATAGGCAGGTCACGATACGACTTGATCCAGTTCTTATATGTTGCCCAGATAATTGTCTCGGATGTAGGACGGACAATAAGTTCCTCCTCAAGCTTGGCTGCGGGATCCACAATGACACCGCTGCCATCCTCAGCGTTCTTGAGGCGGTAGTGTGTAACTACGGCGCACTCCTTGGCAAAGCCCTCAACGTGCTCGGCCTCGCGGCTCAGATATGACTTTGGTATGAGCAATGGGAAGTATGCATTTACGTGACCGGTCTCCTTGAACTTGTCGTCAAGAGTACGCTGTATCTTTTCCCAAATTGCATAACCGTAAGGCTTAATTACCATGCAGCCACGTACGGGTGCCTGCTCGGCAAGGTCAGCCTTTACAACCAATTCATTATACCACTGCGAATAGTTCTCGCTTCTTTTGGTAAGGTCTTTGAGTTCTTTTGCCATATCCTAAGTTTTTTCGGAGTGCAAAGGTACTCTTTTTTGGCTATTTGAACAAAAGTTGGGCAAATGTATTAAGGTACAGACGCCAGTTGGCCCATACGTGACCGCCGTCTGACTTGTAGAAGGTGTGCTCCAGACCGCAGTCAGTCATGGTTTTGTCAAGGGTAACAGACTGCTCCCACAGGAAATCACTGGTACCGCAAGCCAGGAAATAGAGTTTTACACCGGCCTTCTTGAGTGCGGTTATCTGCTCGGCGGTAGAGCTGCCGGCTGCTGACAGCGGGCAGATCCAGTCAAACATGGCGGGATACAGGTTCGTAGCGGTAATGGTGTGACCGCCACCCATTGACAGACCTGCAATGGCGCGTGACTCAGGCTTGGCTATAACGCGGAAGTTCTTCTCTATGAACGGCACAATCTCGGTGCAGAGACTCTTTACGTATGCATCGGCCATAGCGGGATCACGACGGTCAATCTGCTTTTCGGGCAGACCCAGAGGCTGTGCGGCCTGCTGTCCGGGATTACCGTTAGGCATAACCACGATCATAGGCTGAGCCAGTCCCTTCTCAATCAGGTTGTCCAGTATCTGTGCGGTACGGCCCATTGATGTCCAGGCCTCCTCATCACCGCCTGCACCGTGAAGCAGGTACAGCACCGGGTATTTCTTGCCACTGGTCTCATATCCGTAAGGAGTATAGACGGTCACACGGCGATTAATTCCCAGAATCTTGCTGTCATACCAACGATATGTCACGGTTCCGCGCTGATTTGCCTCAAAATAGTTCTCGGTACGCTCTCCGGGCACCATGAGCATATTCAGGTAACGGGTACCGTCACGCTGAACCATGTAATTCTGCGGGTCATTCACAGATACGCCATCCACCACAAAGTTGTAGGTGTAAATCTCTGGCGAAGGGGTGTCGACCGTGATTTCCCACACGCCATTCTGCCCCTTTTGCATAGGTACGCCGCTTCCATACGGGTTTTCCATCCAGCTACCTACCAGATTAACAATAGTAGCATAGTTGGCGTTCAGACGGAAAGTAACCTTGTCGCCTTTAATCTCGGGCGATATTACCTGTTGCCTGCCGCGATTAAAATTACTCAGCTCCTGTGCTGTTGACGGAGCAATCATGACTGTAGCCAGAATGGCTAATACAAATAATCTTTTCATAATAGGTTAATAATTGATTTATGTTTATCCGGTTTTTTAAGCATTGTCATTCACAAACCTACTAAAATTATTTCATTGTTTATAATGCCAGCGCCAAATAATGCAAAAAACCGATAACATGGTTACCGACAATAAAAAACAATATCTCACGTTTTATATTAAGTATGACTATATCGGGATTTTTTTACAGGTCCGCCTTTGTTCTGACTGCCCTTATAATGCCACATACGCTCCGTGCCCAATGGTTCGGAAGCAGATCAGAGCAGATAAACACCCTACGCATGATTGTGGCGGGTGATTGGGAACGCCCGCCTGTAATTGACATGACAACTAACGAGACCATTGAGTTCTCATTTGACGAGATGTCCCACCAATACCACCGTTATACATGTTATTTACAGCATTGCGACTCCCAATGGGAGCCGTCCGATATCCTGGAATCCGACTATCTGGACGGATTCAATGACCAGCCCATAGATGATTGGCAGAACTCCCTTAATACCACTTTTGACTACACCCATTACCGTCTTACTGTTCCTAACAGCCAGATACGACTAAAGATATCGGGCAACTACCGCCTCTCCATACGTGAGGACGGACAAGAGGTGGCATACTTCAGGTTTTGCCTTTCAGAGGGACGCAGTCTGATATCGGCCAAAGTAAACGGCAATACTGACATAGATTCTTATGATTCACACCAACAGTTGGATCTGGCCATCAATTACGGAAGCCTGACTGTAAGGGATCCATCAAAGGAACTCTATACCGTAATAATGCAAAACCTCAGGACCGACAATATGGTTACCAATCCTACCCCCACATATGATGCCGGTAACCGTCTTTCCTATGAACATAGCAGCCAGCTTATTTTCCCGGCCGGCAACGAATTCCGCCGGTTTGAGGCTGTAAACATGTATGATTTTAATCTGAACGTGGACCGCATCAGCTTTCATGACCCGTTCTATCATGCCACGCTTATGCAGGACACGCGCCGGCATGCATACAAGTTTGACTATGACCATAACGGCCGATACCTGATACGTTACAATCAGGCCAGCGACAGCGATACCGAGGCCGATTATCTGTTTGTACATTTCAATCTGGCCAGCGACAGGCTGACCGGAGGCAAACTGTACATATACGGTCATTTTACCGGAGGCAACCTTACCTCCAGATATCAAATGGAATACAATGACATTGAAAATTGTTATCAGGCCTCAATCCTGCTAAAACAGGGTGCATATGACTATCAGTATCTGTGGGTTCCCGACGGGGCATCGGCCGCGCAGACCAAACCCGCCGAAGGAGATTGGTATGAATCCAAAAACGATTACCTTATCCTGCTCTACTACCGCCAGCGGGGCTCCCGCTATGACCGCCTCATCTCTGCTTTCCCCATAGCGAGTCCATACGCTCCTTGATGCGCTGTTCCTGGGCATTGTCCTGGGCCTCCCAGAACCGGGTGCCCTTGATTTCATCGGGCAGATACTGCTGATTGACAAAATTCCCGGCAAAATCATGGGCATATTGATAATTCTCGCCATAACCCAGGT
Organism: uncultured Bacteroidales bacterium; assembly: GCA_902760965.1. GTDB lineage: Bacteria > Bacteroidota > Bacteroidia > Bacteroidales > Bacteroidaceae > Colenecus. The sequence goes on from CACWIN010000005.1 coordinate 14,400, forward strand.
CTTTCATAAGCGAAGTCGGTGCGTTGCGCAGATGCAAAGGGACCGGAAGGTTGCCGGTCTCCCCCACCTTGGCCAACGCTGCACCTATTCCCAGATATGCAGAATTGCTCTTTGGACTTGTGGCCAGATAAACGGTAGCCTCGGCCAGAGGAATGCGCCCTTCGGGCCAACCTATCTTCATAACCGCGTCAAAAGCGGCATTTGCAATAAGCAATGCATTAGGATTGGCCAATCCAACATCTTCGGATGCCGAAATGACCAGACGTCTGGCTATGAAAGCCGGATCCTCGCCGGCCTGTACCATACGTGCCAGCCAATATAGTGCTGCATCGGGATCGCTTCCCCGGATGGACTTGATGAAAGCCGATATAATATCATAATGCATCTCACCATCCTTATCGTAAGCAAGCGGATTCTGCTGCAGGCGTTCATTTACCACCTCATCGGTAATTATGACCTTGTCGGAACTGTCAGCTTCAACTACAAGCTCAAGGATGTTAAGGAGTTTACGTGCATCTCCGCCCGAAAAACGAAGTATGGCGGTAGTCTCACGCAGTTCTATATCACGCTGACTTAATATGGTATCGGTCTTTATGGCACGGTCCAGAAGCTTGAGCAGGTCATCTTTTTCCAAAGAGTTAAGAACATAAACCTGCATACGTGACAGCAGCGGACGTATCACCTCAAACGAAGGATTTTCGGTTGTGGCACCAATAAGTGTTATATCACCACGCTCAACAGCACCGAGCAGGGAATCCTGCTGTGCCTTGTTGAAACGGTGTATTTCATCAATAAAAAGTATGGGGCTGCCCTTGGTGCGGAACAGAGGATTGCTGCGGGCACGGTCTATGACCTCACGTACCTCCTTTACCCCTGCAGTCACGGCGCTGAGAGTGCTGAAAGGCAGTTCCAGCTTATTGGCCACTATCTGGGCCAGAGTGGTCTTGCCTGTACCGGGAGGTCCCCAAAGAATAAACGATGACAGCCGTCCGGAGTCAATCATCCTACGCAACACCGCACCCGGACCAACCAGATGCGTCTGTCCCACATAATCTTGGAGAGACCTGGGTCTCATTCTTTCGGCTAACGGCTGCATAATTTATAACAGGCAGATGTAACAGAGTTTGTACAACGAAAAGACCCTGAGTTTGGGGTTGGGGCCAAGAAGGTTTTTTTCCATTCTTTTCTGGAAAAAGGCCCAGACAATCCTGAACAACCATCTCATTCTCAATCTAATAACCCTATTGTAATGACTGAGCAGCTTGGAACTGTCACCTATCTCCGCCCTATGGTCAAAAGCATTCATTACAGCCTGACGGGTCTTATTAAGGTAAGAATCACTGCTTTCAAGCCCCAAATGAGCCATTGGATTATCAATATGAAGTATGCTCACACCTCTCTTTTCAAGTTCATGACCAAACTGAACATCTTCATAGCCATATCCCACATAGGATTCATCAAACCGGATATCCATGAACACCGACTTGTCTATTAAAAAAGAGAAAGATGTAAACCTAAGATACGGATTCTTGCTCCTAAAACCGGCAGAGCGCTCATGAGCGGCGTTTTTTTCATATAGATATCTTAGTTCCACGCCCTTTTGAGGCATTTCGTCAGGATGTATAACACCACCGCATATTACCGATGCCTTGCCGGCCACCTCCATATATCTTTGAAGAAACAGTTTGTCCTTGATTGCCGAATCACAATCCAGAAACAGCAGTTTGTCATATTTGGACTGGTCTGCCATATAATTACGTATGGCAGCACGGCCTATATTGTGGGGCAATCCAAAAAAACGGCAGTTCTCATGACTCTCGGCAACAATCCGGTTCTTTTCAAACAACTCCCTGTCAGTAGAACAGTCATCGGCAACAATTATTTCATACGGAATGCCAAGCACCAGCCCTTGAAAATGCAGGTCCTTGATCAGTCTTGTGCAGTCCCAGTTAAATACGGGAATGAGTATGGACAGTGATTCCATAAAGTAATTGCTCGTTATTTGGCAAAAGTAACTATTTTTGCGAATCCTATAATAACAATAGCCATAAAACATAATGGACAGGCAGAAACAGATATATAAGGTTACGCTTGCAGGCGGTGCTGTGAACGTGATTCTTCTGGTCTTCAAGTTTGTTGCAGGCATCTTGGGACACAGCGCCGCAATGATAGCCGATGCCATACACTCCCTGTCCGATTTCATTACAGACCTTATTGTCCTTGTCTTTGTCTATATAAGCGGCAAGCCACAGGATAAGTCACATGACTACGGGCACGGCAAATATGAGACTTTGGCACTCACATTCATAGGGATTGCGCTTCTGACTGTTGCAATAGGCATATTCACAAACGGTGCCCAAAGGATAGCCGCATGGTATCACGGCGAGGAACTCAGGGCACCCGGAATGTTGGCTTTCTGGGCCGCAATCATCTCTATCCTGCTCAAGGAACTGACCTATCAATATACCATCCGGAAAGCAAGGCAACTCAATTCAACTTCGATGGAAGCCAACGCCTGGCACCATCGCAGTGATGCCCTCTCATCCATAGGAACGGCCATTGGAATAGGCGGTGCCGTATTGTTGGGCAAACGCTGGACAGTACTTGATCCCCTGGCATCATTGATTGTAGGTGCTTTTATCGTCAAGGTTTCATTTGACCTTATAAACAGAGGTATTAGCGAGCTGATGGAGAAATCCCTGCCCGATGAGATTGAAGATGAAATAATGGCAATAGCTCAATCCGAGCCCGATGTAATCAAGCCGCATGACCTGCGTACCCGCCGCATAGGTAACCGTTATGCCATTGAGCTGCATATTCTTATGAGCGGAGACATAACACTCTCCAAAGCCCATGACCATGCAGATTCAATAGAGAACCAGATAAAGGAAAAGTTTGGCCAGAACACCCATGTGGCCATACACATGGAACCTTTGGAAACAGAGAATCCTACATGATCTGACTGCCGTACAAGGCAAAATCACCGCGCGCCGGATCATCAGGCCATATCTGTGCCATCTGACCGGTAATCTCAATGCTTGTCTTTAAGTCCGCACTGCTCCTTGAAGTAAGACCCAAGGCTTTTGCAGTTGCATATACATGAGTATCAACGGGAACCAACAGTTGTGCAGGAGAAATACTTGTCCAGATACCAAAATCCACGGGACTCCCCTTGCGGACCATCCACCTCAGAAACATATACAGTCTTTTGTTGGCCGATGAACTACCCGGCACAGGTATACCGTTCACGCCCTCAAACTCACGGCACATATTCAGCACACCTTTTTCAAGCGGCTCACCAGGCATAAAGAGATTTTCAAGGCTTTCCATACGGGAATAGACATCTGCCATTCGTGAACACAGCATACTAAAGTCCGTCCATTTGTAGAACCTGTACAGACAGCAGTCAGCATCCAGACAGCGCCATGCGCCCGTGATCACATACAGGTATGGTCCGCCTGCAGCATCCATCATGGAATGCAACCTGTCCAGCACGCCCAGAAACACCTTACGGCTACCATATGCCATCCATGCCGAAATAAAGGCCGACACCTCAATATCACGTGCATCAGCATACCGGTGCGGGAACTGAATGGGGTCGCCTTGGACAAAAGCGGCACACTCGCATCGGTTTGCTGCATTAATCAACTCCTGTATGATTTCTTGTCTCATTAGTAGAACAAAAGTAGTAATATACCGGCAAAAAAAGGTAACTTTGCACTCTCAAAATAAAAAGACGTATATGGCAGAGATTACCGTAGCAGAAAACAGCGAGAAAAAGAGTCTGAACTTTATTGAGGAGATGGTTGAGAAAGACCTGGCCCAAGGCAAGAACGGAGGTCGGGTACAGACACGTTTCCCGCCGGAACCCAACGGTTACCTGCACATAGGTCACGCCAAGGCCATCTGCCTTGATTTTGGCATGGCCGAAAAGCACGGAGGCATATGCAACCTGCGCTTTGACGATACCAATCCCACCAAGGAGGATACCGAATACGTGGACGCCATCAAGGAGGATATCCAGTGGTTGGGATTCCATTGGGAAAACGAGTTCTATGCATCGGACTACTTCCAGCAGCTTTGGGATTTTGCCGTAGAGCTTATCAAAGAGGGCAAAGCTTATATTGACGAGCAGGATCAAGAGACCATCCTTTCACAGAAAGGCACCCCTACCCAGCCCGGCATTAACAGCCCCTATCGTGACCGTCCTGTTCAGGAGAACCTTGACCTGTTCTACAAGATGAACAGCGGCGAACTTGAAGAGGGTTCCATGGTACTGCGCGCCAAGATAGATATGGCCCACAACAACATGCTGTTCCGTGACCCGATCATATACCGCATAGTAAAGACACCACATCACCGCACCGGTACCAAATGGAAAGCATACCCCATGTATGACTTTGCACACGGTCAGAGTGACTTTTTTGAGGGAGTCACCCACTCTCTCTGCACATTGGAGTTCGTACCTCACCGTCCTCTCTATGACCTGTTCATAGACTGGCTCAAGAAGGGACAGGACCTTGATGACAACCGCCCGCGTCAGACAGAGTTCAACAAGCTGAACCTGAACTACACCCTTCTGAGCAAGCGCAACCTGCTGGCTCTGGTACAGAACGGCATGGTATCAGGATGGGATGACCCCCGCATGCCGACAATCTGCGGTTACCGTCGTCGCGGCTACACACCTGAGTCCATACGCATGTTCGTGGACCGCATAGGTTATACCAAGTTCGATGCACTCAATGACATGGCACTTATGGAGTCTGCCATCCGTGAGGACCTGAACCGTCGCGCCACACGCGTATCGGCCGTAATCAACCCGGTCAAGCTGATCGTAACCAACTACCCTGAAGGCAAGACCGAGGAACTTGAGGCCGTAAACAACCCTGAGGATCCTGAGGCAGGCACACACAAGATTACATTCAGCCGCGAACTCTGGATTGAGCGTGAGGACTTTATGGAGGATGCTCCAGCCAAGTATTTCCGTCTGTCACAAGGCCGTGAAGTTCGTCTTAAAAGTTCATATATAGTTCTCTGCACCGGCTGCAAGAAGGCCGATGACGGCACCATTGAGGAGGTTTACTGCGAATATATCCCCAACACCCGTACCGGTGAGTCTGACTGCAACCGTAAGTGCAAGGGCACCATCCACTGGGTCAGCGCAGCCCACGCCATCAAGGCCGAGGTTCGCCTGTATGATCGCTTGTGGAAGGTTGAGAATCCGCGTGACGAGCTGGCCCGCCTGCGTGAGGAAGGCATGGATGTGATAGATGCCCTCAAGCAGATGAAGAATCCCGAATCTCTTGAGATTCGCCAGAACTGCTATGTGGAAAAGTATCTTGCAGATACCAAGCCCATGGATCATTTCCAGTTCCAGCGCATAGGTTATTTCTGCACTGATAAGGATTCAACACCGGAGCACCTCATATTCAACCGCACCGTATCGCTTAAGGATACCTGGAGCAAGGTTAAGGATAAAGCCTGATGAAGGACGACTCGGCATCATATTTTGACAGTCAGGAGTTCATTGACCTTCTTGACATGTATGAAAACATGCTGTCCGACGGAGGTTCCGTCTATTTTGACAGTATGGATATTGCCAATATTGCCGAGTATTACACCTTATCCGGCGATCTGGACAAATCCGATGCCGCCGTTGAGTACGGACTGAACCTTCATCCTTCGGATCCTGATATCCTTATTGCAAAAGCCAGCAACCTGCTCCTGCGCGGACGCAAGGACGAAGCTGCAGTCATAGCAGAGTCCATATCGGACCCGGATAATCAGGAACTGCTTTACCTGAAAGGTGAAATAGCAATTGCCTCCGATGATCCGGATACCGCCGACGCCTTTTTTACCCAGGCTGTAGAACTGAGTGACCATGACCCAGGCATGTTCAATGACATCATAGTCAAGTTCATGGACAACCGCTATTTTGAACTTTGCCAGAAATGGTTGGACATGGCACTTGTCATGTCGCCCGATTCACGCAACTTTATAGAACTCCAGGCCGACCTGTATTTTGATACAGGCCAATCCGAAAGTGCCATTGAATGGTACAATCATCTGCTTGACGAGTTTGCATATGACACATATTACTGGGAGCAGTTGGGAAGGATCTACTACGAAAAGAATGACTTTCCAAAGGCAAAGGAGTGTTTTGAATTCATCGAGGCCATAGAACCCGAAAACTCGCAGGCCCACATGATGAAGGCAGGATGCCTGTTCAGCATGGAAGAGTGGAACGATGCTTTCAAGATATACCGTTCACTCCTTGATAAAGACAAGAACTCATATACCCTGCTCTATTACTGTGGCCGATGCCTATACGAGCAGTGCATTTATGACGAGGCTCTTGAATATCTTAACGGTTCGCGTGAAATGCTCATGTTGGATCAGGACGTACCGCAGGAGCTGTACACCGAATTGTATTATGTAATGGCCAGCTGTCACTTTAAAAACGGCAACACTCAACAGGCAAGAACCTTTCTGTACGAAGGGCTGGCAATTGATCCCGAAGACCAGGACCTTCAGGAGCTTGCCCAACAGATATTGCCCGAGGAGGAGGCAAAACTGTTCATTACAAACAAAAACTGATAAACCAAAACAATTTCTATAATGGGAGAATTACTGCAATGGTGCCTTGAGCACCTGAACTATTGGACAATTTCGCTTCTCATGACTATTGAGAGTTCGTTCATTCCATTTCCATCGGAGGTAGTAGTACCTCCTGCAGCCTATCATGCCGCATCAAACGGTGAGATGAATGTTATACTCATAATCCTGTTTGCCACATTGGGTGCAATATGCGGAGCCCTTATCAATTATTTTCTCTCACTGTGGATAGGAAAGCCGCTGGTATATAAGTTTGCCGACAGCAAGTTGGGACATATGCTGTTATTGAGTGGCGAGAAAGTACAGAATGCCGAGAACTATTTTAATGAACATGGAGCGGTATCAACCTTTGTAGGTCGTCTTATACCTGCCATCCGTCAGCTCATATCCATTCCGGCAGGCTTGTCCAAGATGCCGCTGGGTCGTTTTGTAGCATTCACAGCTCTTGGCGCCGGAATATGGAACACCGTATTGGCTATGCTTGGTTTTGTTCTGGAAAAGAAAGTTCCCGAAGACCAGCTGATTGATACCGTCACTCACTACAGCCACGAGATTGGCTACTCGATAGCAGCCATTGTAGTAGTTGTTCTTGCAGTTATCATCATCAAGAACTACCGCAAAAATCACTCTTTGAAGTAAAGAGCAAAAGATTCCGCCGAAATCTTGGATTTAAGGCGTGACTTGATGCTACGCAGGTTTGAGCGCGATGTACACATTATGTCCGCTATCATTTCCTGGTCAAATCCCAGCAAGGTGCAGAAAATAAGATTAATGTCCTGCTGACCCAATCGGCCCGCCTCGGCACGCAAAGCGGCAATGGGTGTTGCAAAATACAGGTTTATGTCATGAACCACAACATCCCTCTCCTCTTGCTTGAAAGAGCGTTTCTGCAATGCAACATCATTGACCAGGCTGAATGCGATACCTGTACGGAAAACTTCGCATGCCTCCATAAGACGGTTTCCCTGTGAATTTGCCTTTTCCTCAATCTGCTTCTGGATCCGGTCTTCGTATTTTTTCAGATAAAACGCCTCCCTCTTACGGTCACGCTGTATGTTGACAATGACTGTTACAGCTATCAGCACTATCAGGAACAGGATACAATAAAAAATAAACCTTGAAATCCTGGCTCTGTATTTATGTTCCTGGATTTCATCATTATACTGCAACCTAATCCGGGTAATCTCCGACTGGTTTGACAAGGCATCCATTTCCTCCTGATACTGTTTGTTCAGGATCTCGGCATTCCATGCAGCCTGATACTGCCTCATCTGAGTGGCCACCCATTCCAAACCTTTTACTGCAAATATCTTGGTAGGAAGGTCATTGGAAAGCTGATGGGCACGTTCCAAGTATATGAAAGCAGAGTCACTCTTATGCAGATAATAAAGCGCAATACCCTTCATTGCATACCCTGCAGCCATATCCTCACTATTGCGGCATCCGGCAATATAAGCGTTAACGTAGTCAACCTCATCCTGTGCCGAATCCTTACCATACAGGCCATTCAGGATATGAGCCATAAAAAGATTGCAGGAATTACGGCTTATCTCATCCAGGCACTTGTCATTCATCATTCTTTCTATATAGCCACGCGCCTTGGAATAGTCTTTCTTTTCATAGTACACTTTACCCAGATTGAACTCCGAGAATGCCTCCTGCCGGCAGTCTCCCAAGTTATGATACAGTCTGCTGCTTTCGGTGAATGCCCCTAATGCCTCATCGTACAATCCGCGTCTAAGGAAGTGACGCCCCAGCATACTGTTCAGATCGGCATAATAATTTGAGAGTGTATCCTTGAAAAGTCCTTTTGACTTTACCAATGCATATATGGCTTCGGCATCTCTTTCCATTGCCGAATATGCACATCCCAGAGCAAGCCAGCTCAACGACTGATAATGACCGCTGCGCCGCATGCCCCAATAATCGGTGGCAAGCCTTGCCAGAGAGTCCGAGGCTATCTCCCTTCCTGTTATATAATCAGCTCTGGTTTTTAACAGACCGTACAATGCCGCACTTTTGCCCCTTAATGCCGAAGCATCAATATCGTCAAGAATTCTTTCACATTCTACGGCATCAACACCAAGCGTCTGCTCGGCCCTTTTAAGATCCTCAATCCTACCGGAACAGGAGCAAAGGGCCAACACTGAGATTAAGACTATTGCATACTTTTTCATATCGGTCCAAAAATAGCTTATTTTGGGGAATAATTCCTATTTTTACACCATTAAACCAAATTATATGACATTTCTTCAAACTACTATTGACCCGGAAGTAATCATCAGCATGAATGATTCCATAAAAAACGCTGCCGACAGCCTTATCCAGAAAGCCAAGTCAGACCCTGGAACATTTATGCACGAATTGGGCGAGCACTTTATAGAATTCGGTCTTAAACTGCTTGCTGCAATAGTCATTTACCTTGTAGGTGCATGGATTATAGGTCGTATCAAAAAGGCATTGAACAAGCTTTTTGTAAAACGGGGCACCGAAAAGACCCTGGCATCGTTCACATCGTCCCTGGTTTCCATTTCACTGACCATTCTGCTTATTGTAATTACAATAGGAACCTTGGGAATAAACACCACATCACTGGCCGCCCTGCTTGCTGCCGGCGGTATGGCTATAGGTATGGCTTTAAGCGGCACCGTATCCAATTTTGCCGGCGGCATAATGATTCTTGCCTTCAAGCCGTTCAAGGTTGGTGATTTTATCAATGCACAGGGCTACAGCGGTACCGTTCAGTCCGTAACAATTGTAAACACCAAGATCCTTACCACCGATAACCGTCTGATCATAATTCCCAACGGTGCGCTTTCAAACGGCAACATTGACAATTACAACGCCATGCCCCTGCGTCGCGTTGACATTGAGGTTCAGGTTGAGTATGAGACCGATGCAGACTTATGCATAAAACTCCTCCACTCAATAATAACCAAGGACAAGAGGGTTCTGGATTCGAAAACCCCCGGTGCCCAGGATCCTTTCATAGCTCTGCTTTCCATGAATGACAGCAACATTTCATTCATAACACGTTCATGGGTGAACGCGCCCGATTACTGGCCGGTCAAGTTTGACCTGAACAAGAAAATCTATGAGACATTACCTCAAAACGGTATCCATTTTGCATATCCTCAACTGAACGTAACAATAAAGAATTGACATGGTTATTCTTATAACCGGCATAACATCCGGATTTGGCCGAGCAATGGCCCAGCAGCTCTCTGAAGATGGACATAAGGTTTATGGCACTCATCGCCGTGACTGCGACCCTATACCGGGCGTAACTTATATCAAGGCCGATGTCCGGGATGAGGAATCACTCCGCATGGCCGTTGACACCGTCATGGAAAAAGAGGGATGCATTGATACAGTTATCAGCAATGCCGGCATGGGCATTGGCGGCCCTCTTGAATTCACATCCATTGATGACGCACAGCGCCAGATGGACGTAAACTTTATGGGTATGGTAAGACTGCTCAACCAGGTGGTCCCTGTCATGCGCAGGCAGCGTCACGGCCACATCATCTGCATAAGTTCCATAGGCGGACTTATGGGACTGCCCTACCAGGGCATGTACTCAGCCAGCAAGTTCGCCATTGAGGGATACTGTGAAGCCCTGCGCCTTGAACTCCGCCGGTTCGGCATCCATGTCACCGTAATAAACCCGGGTGATTTCTTTACCGGTTTCACGGCAGCCCGCACCAAGAATCTCCCGCCTGACGCCGCAGCCGCCTACCCCGGCTATTCTGCATCCATGGCATCAATTGAAAGCGATGAGCGAAGCGGCCTGCAGCCCGACTACCTGGCCCGCCGTATGAGCCGCATTGTACGCAAGCGCCGCCCTGCCAACCGCTACATCATAGCCACATTCGTCCAGCGGTTATCAGTTACCCTAAAAGCCATTCTCCCCGCCAAATGGTACGACCGCATCCTCGCATCATACTATAAACTATAGCTTTGGCATTGGCTTTGGCATTGGCATTGGCTGCCATCCGGTGCGAAACGTTCGGTGCGCAGCACCGCTTTTAAGCCAAAGCCAAAGCCAACGCCAAAGTAATAACCCTTAAAGTAATAACCCTTAAAACAAAAAAGGCCCGGAATTCCGGACCTTTTCTTGCTTTAAGGGTTTGATTAAGCGTACATGGCAACGATAGCCTCGTACAGCTCCTGCTTGCCGCTGGTCTGCTTGGGCTCATCTACCTTCTTGCCATACTCGTAAGCCTCCTCGAAGGTCATCTTGCCCTCCTCGAACTTCTTACCCATACCGCTGTCGAATGAAGCGTAACGCTCAGCCTTCATCTTCTTGTAGGGTGACTCCTCAAGCAGCTTTGCAGCTGACTCAAGAGCGCGAGCCATAGCATCCATACCGCTGATGTGAGCGATAGCGATGTCCTCAAGATCAGTTGAGTTACGACGTGTCTTAGCGTCAAAGTTTGTACCACCTGTGCCCAGACCACCGTTACGGATGATCTCCATCCAAGCCTGTGTGAGCTCGTAGTTGTCAATTGGGAACTGGTCGGTATCCCAGCCGTTCTGAGCGTCACCGCGGTTAGCGTCGATTGAACCGAGCATGCCGGCGTCAACTGCGCAAGCCAGCTCGTGCTCAAATGTGTGACCGGCCAGAGTAGCGTGGTTAACTTCGATGTTTACCTTGAAGTCCTTATCCAGCTTGTGAGCCTTGAGGAAACCGATAACAGTCTCGGTGTCAACATCATACTGGTGCTTTGAAGGCTCGCATGGTTTGGGCTCGATCAGGAATGTGCCCTTGAATCCCTTGCCGCGAGCATAGTCACGAGCCATGGTCAGCATGGTAGCCATGTGCTCTTTCTCACGCTTCTGGTCAGTGTTGAGAAGGCTCATGTAACCCTCACGGCCACCCCAGAATACATAGTTCTCAGCGCCCAGCTCGATACCTGCATCGATAGCGTTCTTGATCTGAACGATAGCGCGGGCTACAACATCGAAATCAGGATTGGTCGAAGCACCGTTCATATAGCGCTTGTTACCGAATACGTTAGCGGTTGACCAAAGCAGCTTGGCACCGGTCTCTTTCTGCTTCTCCTTGATGTAAGCTACGATAGCCTTCATGTTAGCCTCATACTCTGCTACGTTCTTGCCCTCTGAGATCAGGTCAACATCGTGGAAGCAGAAATAAGGAATACCAAGCTTCTGCATCAGTTCGAAACCGGCATCTACCTTGTTCTTAGCGGTCTGAAGAGCGTCATCGGCCATCCAGGGGAATGACTTTGTGCCACCACCGAACTGGTCAGCACCCTCTGCGCACAGTGTGTGCCACCATGCCATTGCAAAGCGCAGCCAATCCTTCATGGTCTTGCCCATGATAACCTTGTTCTCGTCATAGTAATGGAAAGCAAACGGATTCTTGCTGTCCTTACCCTCGAATTTGACTTTCTTCAAACCGGGAAAATACTCTTTTGCCATAATTGATTTTTTATTAATAAAACAATGTATTACTCAAATCTACGCCCTCTTCGCGCGAAAGGCAAAGTTACGCTTATAATTCAAATAATCAACTATTCGAATGATATTTTTTATACCCTCAGACGCGCTGTTTAAAACTCAGTCAGATACATGTTGAGAATACGCTTCCAACGGGCGTAAGCCTCTTCGTACTGAGGAACGAGTTTCAGGTCAGGCTCTATAACGTTTATCTTTTCGAGTGTAGAGAAAGCATCGTCATTATTCTTGTAAACACCAGCTCCCATACCGGCACCCTTGGCTGCTCCAACGGAACCGTCGGTATCGTACAGTTCTATGGTTGCACCTGTAATACCGGCCAATGTCTCGCGGAACACCGGATTCAGGAACATGTTTGCATTTCCTGCATGGATCTTTGATATTTCCATTCCCATCTCGACCATAACATCCATACCGTACTTGAATGAGAATACTATACCCTCCTGAACGGCACGAGCCAGATGATTGCGGTTATGGATATTAAAGTTGAATCCGTGTATGCTGCAGCCCACGTTGCGGTTACCCAGCACACGCTCAGCCCCGTTTCCGAACGGAAGTACGGTTACACCGTCACAACCTACAGGAACGCTCTGGGCAATCTTGTTCATATCGCCGTATGAAAGGCCCTCAAGCATAATGTTACGGCGTGTCCATGCATTCAGGATACCTGTACCGTTAATGCACAGAAGCACACCCAGACGGGTCTTTTTGTTGGTATGGTTAACGTGGGCAAAAGTGTTTACTCTTGACTGCGGATCAAAGTTTACAGAACCGTTAACGCCATAAACTACGCCCGATGTACCGGCTGTGGCGGCAATTTCACCGGGATTGAACACATTAAGTGAAAGAGCATTGTTGGGTTGGTCACCGGCACGGTAAGTCACGGGAATGCCAACTTCCAAACCCAATTCCTTGGCGGCAGCGACCGATACCCTGCCCTGCTCCGAGAATGTAGGTCTGATTTCGGGAATAAGGGCATCGCTGAATCCGTAATAATCCAAAAGGAATTCGGCAATATCATTCTCCTTAAAGTTCCACATCATTCCTTCGGACAGACCGGAAACAGTAGTGCAGGTGGTGCCGGTAAGACGCATTGCGATATAATCACCCGGCAGCATTATCTTGTCAATCTTCTCATACAGTTTGGGCTCGTTTTCCTTTACCCAAGCCAGCTTGGCGGCAGTAAAATTGCCCGGTGAATTAAGAAGGTTTGTAAGGCACTGTCCCTTTCCAATCTCACGGAATGCCTTGTCACCGTAAGGAACAGCACGGGAATCACACCATATAATGGCAGGACGCAGAGCCTTGCCGTTCTTGTCAACGCATACCAGGCCGTGCATCTGATACGAAATACCAATGGCTTCAATGTCGGATCCCTTTGCACCGGACATATCCAGGACCTTGGCGGTCACATTCTTAAGATAAGACCACCAGTCATCGGGTTCCTGCTCTGCCCATCCGGGGTTCAGAGCCTTGATAGGAGCTTCGGAATCAGGATAGAAAGCCGATGCCACACTCTTACCAGTCTCAATGGAGACAAGGCTAGCCTTCACCGAAGAGCTGCCAATGTCATAGCCTAAAAGATACCTTTTCATAATTCTGTATTTTTTGTTGTTATAATTATTTCAATACCATGTGGTAATCATATCTCTTGCCATCATAATCAAATGCCGTCTCTATAGTCCTGTCGGGCATATGATAACGTATGTTGATCCTTCTGGTCCGGATCATTCCGTCAAACTCACCCTGACGCTGACCGAACATAAGCACACAGCTCTGGTCATTTCCCATAAATGAGATAGGAATAAGAGAGTATGCGCCATTCTTATATGCGTTTGTAGTTCCGTCATCCTCATAGAGCATAAACATCTTGCCCTCCGAGCCGGAATAGAAATCAACCGTTATTTCATCGGCAGGCTTTTGGTCAACATAAGTCATATCTGGGCCCGATACTATTATTGAACCTGAAGGTACAAACAACGGGATACGCTCGTATGGAGCATCGGCACTGATGGTCTGGCCGCCGGCATAGACCGAATCACTGTAATAATCGTACCACTGCCTTCCTTCAGGGAGATAAACATCCCTCGATGTAGCGCCATACTCATATACAGGGCAAACCATGAGCGACGGGCCGAACATGAACTGGTCCGAAACCTCACGGGCAACGGCATCCTCGGAATAGTCCATTACAAGGCCGCGCATCATCACCCTACCGTACATCCAGGTATGCCCCTCAAGAGAATAGATATACGGCATAAGCCTGTAGCGCATACTGTTGTAATATACAATAGACTGATAAGCCGGATGGTCCTGTGGAGCTATGTTCCACACCTCACGTAACGGGAACTGGCCATGCGCGCGGTACAGGGGACAGAATGTGCCGAACTGATACCAGCGGGTCTGCAATTCACGCCACTCCTTAAGGTCAGCATTCTCAATACGGGTACGGTCGTACAACCGCTGGGCATTGGCATAGCGGTTCTCAACGCAGAATCCGCCAATATCCATAGTCCAGTACGGATTGCCGCATAACGAATAGTTCATGCCGGCAGTAATCTGTGAGCGCATATCCTCCCAGCGGGTTCCTATGTCACCGCTCCATGATGCGGTTGAATAGCGCTGAAGACCGGCAAATCCGGAACGGGTCAGCTGGAACACGCGCTTATCGGGATCCTCTTTAATAAGTCCCTCGTAAATAGCCTGGGCATTCATAAGCGAGTATGCCATAAGGTATTCTGTCGAGGAGCCCAGTTCTGTAGGTCCGCAAAGAGCTTTCCAATAATCCATAGGCACGCAGTCACGTATGTTGGGTTCACTGGCATCCATCCACCAGGCATCAATCCCGTATCCGTAAAGATGCTCCTTGAGCTGATTCCAGAAGAGTTCCCTTGCCCCTGCGGAATATGCATCATAAAATGAACCTATATAACCTGGCCCTACCCAATCGCGTATGCTGTCCTGAACGGCACGGGTGTACATCCAGCCATGCGATTCAAACTCCTTGTAATGTTCGGTCGATGCATAGAACTTGGGCCATACCGAAATCATAAGATGAGCGTTCATTCCGTGTACACGGTCAACCATAGCCTTGGGATCGGGATACCGGGATTTGTCAAACTCATGTGAGCCCCATGAATCCTGTTCCCAGTAATTCCAGTCCTGGACTATATTGTCCAATCCTATACCTCGTTTACGGAACTCAGCTACAGTCTGCACAACCTCATTCTGGTTCTGATAATGCTCACGGCTCTGCCAGAATCCCATTGCCCATTTGGGCAGCATGGTTGGACTGCCCACGAGTGAATAAAGGCCGCCTATCACGCCATCCATATCATCACCCGAAATAAAGTAGTAGTCCGATTCCGGAACCATCTCGTTCCACATGGTCAGCTTATCCTTGAGTTCGGTATCCACAGGAGAGTATGCCCTGAGTCCACAATACGATGTGGTACCATCGGGACGCCATTCTATACGCAGGTCATACTTTTGTCCCTGCTTCATCTCAAAACTGAACTTATAGGAATTGGGATTCCAGGCTGTACGCCAACGCTCCTTTACGACCTCCTGACCGCCCAGGAATACGCGGATGTACCCGGCATAATAGAGGATAAAGCTGTATTCGCCAGATTCCGGTGCCTCAATTGAGCCCTCATACAACACTCTCTGGCCCAAACGAGGCAAATTCTTGACCGTTTCGGAGTCAACAAAATAAATTGAGTCCTCCTGCCTGACCTGAGTCCTTCCGCGCATGCTTCCGTAATAAGTGCCGGTAAGACTGCCCTGCTTTCCGTCCTTGTCGTACAGTTTAAAAAGGCGGTTCAGTTGCTGATATGGCTCAGTATTTCCGAATCGGCCCATGGAATATGAATCCCACAGAATGCCATATCCCAGCGATGATATCACAAACGGGATGCTTATCTTGGTGTTATACTGGTACAACTCCTCATTCTGACCTTTGTAGTCCCATTGGTCAGACTGATGCTGTCCCAAGCCATACAGGCTTTCATCTTCTTGAGTATCAAATCTGTTGACAGTGGAATAGCCGTGTGTTTCATCAACAGTTATAGGACTGAACAATGCAGGCTGTGTCTCATTTGTAATGGTATTTCCGCCGGCATCGGTAAAACGGACCTTTCCGTCCAACTTGTTTACTATTGCACTGAGAGCTGCGGTCTGCAGTTCCACCTCGTCCTTGTGGTTACGGATTACAAAATCAGTCTTGGCCGATGCGTCAGGCAGGATAATAAGACTGTTACGGTCATGGAAAGATTTGTCTGGAGTGGCCGATACACGCACCACCTTATCGGACATAACCGAAAGGCGCACCTTTTGGGGGCCTCCTTCAACCGGTTCGCGAACATTGACCACAACGCCGTCATCCAGCGTTTTATACTCTTTCTCAACGCACGAAACCAGAGCAAAAAACGCCAGGATAAAAACTGCATATCGTGAACGGTTCTTCATACACACTATCCTATAGTCCCATCAATCCTACAAAATTAACGATTTTTATGTATTACAACGTCTTAAACCTTGTTTATTTTATTAAACAAAAAAAATAATGGAGAGAACGCCTTTATTCTCTCCATTATCAATTATGTGTGTTTATGGTGTATCTTACTTCTGCAGAAGCTTGTCATTTGAACCCAGTACATCAACAATCTTGTGGATGTACATTTTCTTCATGTTCTCGCGTGCGGGTTTCAGGTACTGACGGGGATCAAAGTGACTGGGGTTCTCAGCCAGGTACTTACGTACGGCAGCTGTCATAGCCAGACGTGAGTCAGAGTCAATGTTGATCTTGCATACAGCGCTCTTTGAAGCCTCGCGGAGCTGCTCTTCATTCTTCTCAATCTCATGCAGAACATCGAATGCCAATGGAGGAGGAACCAGCTTGCCGGTCTTGGGGTCACGTGTGCACTGCTCGGGCTTGAACTTGTAAGCACCGTGTGAAGTACCTATTGAAATAGCCAGTGAATCGCAACCTGTACGGGTAGCGAAATCGATAACCTCCTCAGGCTTGGTATAGTGTGAAACCTCACTTGCAACCTCATCCTCAACGCCGGCCAGAACGCCCAGCTCAGCCTCAACGGTAACGTCATACTTGTGAGCGTACTCTACAACCTTCTTTGTCAGAGCGATGTTATCCTCATAAGGAAGAGCGGAACCGTCAATCATAACTGATGAGAAGCCCATGTCAATGCAATCCTTGCAAAGCTCAAAGCTGTCACCGTGATCAAGGTGAAGAACGATCTCAGGATGGGCACAGCCAAGCTCCTTGGCATACTCTACAGCACCCTGTGCCATGTAACGCAGGATAGTGGCGTTAGCGTAGTTGCGGGCACCTTTTGATACCTGCATGATAACCGGTGACTTGGTCTCGACTGCAGCCTGTACGATGGCCTGCATCTGCTCCATAGTGTTGAAATTGAATGCCGGGATAGCATAACCGCCCTTAACGGCTGCGGCGAACATTGCGCGGGTGTTTACAAGACCCAGTTCTTTGTAGCTTACCATAATAGTGAAGTTTTATAGTTTAGTTTAATATTAACCTTTCTGGTTTTCGCCGCGAAATTACAATCTTATTCTCCTAATTCTGTACAATTAAAGCAGAAAGTTATCCACCGTTTCACAAAGTTTAAGTCAATGAGAATTCATTTGCTTACTCCACTATACAAACCGCCCTTAATTGGAGCAGGAAAGATCAGATAACGACGCAAACCGTACCCGGTTCAGGTTCAGCCAGGGATTCACTCATGCCCTTGACCATCATAAGCGATAGGGAGTCATCGGGCACAGCATCCAGTATACCGTCACCGGCATTCTCACGGACAAAAGTCATACTGATACGGGAGGTTTTCTCACTATAATCTACAGTAAGTTTCAAAGGACCGTCAAACGGGATGATATGGCACAGCATCTCCTCCGTCACATGTTCCATCTTTTCCATACTCCTTAAGCCCACTCCGTACTTACTACAGAATGTACGGATATTTCCCATTAACCCGTATAAATCAAAATGGCTGTCGGGAAGAGTAGCCTCAAAGGTTCGTATCCTGTTTACGAATGCCTTGGTTACAGGTTTCTGGGGGTTATCAAATATCTGATCCGGAGTACCCTCCTCATAGACCACACCGTCATTCAGGAACAGTATCCTTGTGCTCACGTCACGCACAAACTGCATCTCATGACTTACTATACACATGGTCATGCCCTGGCTTGCCAAATGGCGTATCACAGCCAATACCTCGCTTACCATCGTAGGATCCAGGGCCGATGTGGGTTCGTCAAACAGGATTATCTCCGGCTCCATAGCCAGGCATCGGGCTATGGCCGCACGCTGTTTCTGCCCGCCTGACAGTTCACATGGCAGACATTCCGCCTTGTCATGCAGACCCACTTTCTCCAAAAGTGCCATACCCTGACTTTCAGCCTCCTCGCGACTCTTTCCCAGCAGGCTCATCGGACACATGGTCACATTATCAAGGATAGTCAGATGCTCAAAAAGGTTGAAATTCTGGAACACCATACCCATACGGCGGCGCACCATGCTGATATCGGTCTTGCGGTTCAGTATATCCGTACCGTCAACCTCTATCATTCCCGATGTAGGCTCCTCAAGACGGTTCAGGCAGCGCAGGAACGTACTCTTGCCTGTTCCTGACGGGCCTATTACCGATATCACCTCACCCTTATGGATATCACAGTTAATATCACTGAGCACTGTCAGCTTCTCACCTGACGGTGCAATGAAAACCTTTTTCAAGTGCCTGACCTTAATCATGATTCCCTGATTTTAGGATTAATTCTGCGTTCAATTATACCCAGTCCACAGCCCGTCAGCCATGACAGCAACAGATAGACCACAGATACAAGAATAAGTGGAAAGAAAGCATCAAGCGTACGTGAGCGGATAATGTCGCTTGCCTTGGTAAGGTCAATCACGGCCACATAGCCCACTACCGATGTCATCTTTATGAGAGCAATCACCTCACCCTTGAGCACCGGTATGATCCGGTTCAGGGCCTGAGGCAGAACAACCTTATAGAATGTCTGAAATTTTCTTAATCCAAGAGCATACCCCGCCTCCCACTGTCCGCGGTCCACTCCCATCATGCCGGACCGGAATACCTCACTGAAATATGCACCATAATAGAGCCCGAAACTCATCACCGCAACCCAGGTCCCGGTTATTCCGGACGATGCGAATATAACATAAAACATGAGCATCAGGACTACAAGCAACGGAATTCCGCGCAGAATGTCAATCACGGCCTTTGCCGGAATATGCACTAAACGTCTCCGACTCATACGCAGCCCACACATCAATATACCGGCCATAACGGCAGCCAGGATGGACAGGACTGATAACTGAATGGTAACCCACAGGCCGTCAGCCATCAGTTTCCAACGTTTCTCTTCAACCAGATTGTTCCTGAAGCTATCTTTCATGCGTTCCATGAATCCGACACGCGTTCCCGTCTTCCTGTCATCCGCGCTCCGGCATACCGCAGCACCGCCTCCCTCAATATACGCATCACTGAAAAGCACCTGTCTGGCACGCTCCTCAGTTTTGCGCATATGTGACAGAATAACATCTATCTTCCCTGAGTTCAACGCCGGAATCAAGGCACTGAAATCATATATCTCATAATCCACCGCATACCCCATCCTCTCACAGAACCTATTGAACAGGTCAACCTCTATGCCGGTAAGACGGTTATCCTTAAGGAAAAGATACGGATAGGTAATGGTAATTCCAACGCGCAGAGCCCTCTTACCGGATTCTTTCCCATGTCTGGAAACCGAAAACGATGCAACGGCCATTGAATCCGATGCCGTTTTCCACTCATCGAGCCAGCTGTCATATTCACCGGATTCCCTGATACCACTCAGATAACCGTTGAATTGACCGCAAAGCAACGAATCCTCCTTGCGGAATCCGGCAGCGGCCGTTCCCTTGAGTATATTACGGAACCTGATTTCCAGTCCTCGTGATTCCATATTAAGCATCACGGCCTGAAACTGGTCAATGATACAGAAATCCGCCCTTCGCTTCTCTACGGCGACAAGCAGTTCACCCACACCAAGCCTGATGATATCTATCCCGCTAATCTCCGAAAGCATAAGGTCATATGAGCTGCCCATTGCCACAGCCACACTATGCCCTTTTAGATCCTCTATTCCGTTTACTCCCGACAAGTCCTTAAACTTGCGCCCCGTACAGGAACCAAGCAACACGATGACCGCAACCAGAATAAAACGGAACTTTCTCATATCTGACGGCTTTTAGGGGTAATACGCCTCTCCAGCAAATCAAGCAATGCTCCCAGCACCAGTGTCAGCAAAAGATAGACTGCCGCAACGAGCAGCAGCGGAAAGAACGCGTCAAATGTGCGTGAGCGTATCAGGTCACCCGCCTTGGTCAAGTCAACGACTGCAACATAGCCTATTATGGATGTACTCTTGACCAGTGTTATCATCTGGCCTTTATAAACCGGTATTATCTTTTTCAGTGCCTGCGGCATGATCACCTTCATGAATGTACGCCACGGGTTTAACCCCAGGGCAAGACCTGCTTCCCACTGTCCACGGTTCACGCCCTCAATGCCTGACCGGAATATCTCACAGAAATAGGCGCTGAAATAGAGCGTAAAACAGACAATGGCAATCCATAATGGTGAAAGCGCGACATCTGCCAGGATTACATAAAAAAGCAGGAGTAGCAATACCAGCAGCGGGATAGCACGCATCAAATCCACATACAGCCTTACGCACCCCCTGGCCCAATTACGGGAATTCATCCGTATTGCACATAGAATTCCGCCCAATAAGGTTGCAAACAGGATAGCCCATAGCGAGACCTTGACGGTATTAAGCAGCCCGTCGGCCATCATCAGCCAACGGTCCTCATACAGAAGATTTGAATAGATACTCTCGCTAAGTCCCTGCATATAATAAATCCGGTTCCGCTAATTTACCCATTTAATTGTTTGATTGTATATATAGTGCAAAAACTCCCGCAAACATTTTGCCATTACAACAAATAGTGATACCTTTGCGCGCTGAAACCCCCATAATCATGTTTCGCCTATATTCCGGCGGACGCTAAATGGAGAAATTAAAAACAAAATAAGTTATGAAAAAAGGTATTCATCCTGAAAATTATCGTCCTGTAGTATTCAAGGACATGTCAAACGGTGACTGCTTCCTGTCACGTTCAACTTGCGCAACCAAGGAGACCATTGAGTTCGAGGGTCAGACCTACCCCGTAATCAAGATAGAAATCTCCAACACTTCTCACCCGTTCTTTACCGGTAAGTCAAAGCTGGTAGATACCGCAGGACGCGTGGACAAGTTCATGAGCCGCTACGCAAAGAGCCGCGGAGGAAAGTAAATTCCACTATAACAATAATGAAAAAGCCGGTTTTGACCGGCTTTTTTATTTGGCTATTGGCTGTTAGCTATTGGCTATTGGCTGTTAGCTGTTGGCTATTGGCGTTTGAAACGCTTACCGGTCCAGGTATAGCGCAGTGGTTCGGGCTTGAACCATGAGCGGTATCTGTCGGCATCCTCACCCAAATAATCCAATGATGTGTAGCTGAACTCCAGACCATTGTCAGTCCAGGTTACAGACTGCAGCCTGAGGATTGACTCGGTTTTGAGCACACCAAGCGAATCGCTTTTCAGAGCCTCTTTGGTAAGATAATCCTCAAATTGAGGCATTTCAATCAGACTTTTGCCGTCAGCAGGAGTCCAGTCCTCGTTGTAAAAAGACAAACGCGAGTCTCTGAAACGGGCAGTGACCGTATTGATAACGCATATCAGATTACCGCCTTTTTTAAGTGGGAACAGCACCATTTCCGTACTGCCGGACTGCGATGTCATGACAGCAACCGACCGGTCCGAGAAAGAGGTCATGACACTCTCTCCACCCAACTTATTGCTGACCCTGGGCAACATTTCGCTGTCCATATAGTCAAGAAAATCCATACGTTCGCTTTTGGTCAGAGCCGGCATTATGGAATCAGGCATATTGATAAACAGCGTGCGTATATCCTGCGCCTGAACCATGCCAAGCAGCATGACACACATACATATTATGGCAATAGGTCTTTTAATCATATCTGGAAGATATTATCGGGATATTCTATCTTGTACAGGAACAAACCCTGGGCAGGCGCCGAATCACCTGCGCTGCAGCGGTCCTTACTCTCAATTATCTCATTAAAGCCCTGGACAGTCAGTTTATGACGCCCAACATCCATAAGCGTACCGACTATGGCGCGTACCATATTCCTTAAGAATCTGTCGGCCGTTATGGTAAACACCCATCTGCCGTCATCCAATGGTTCCCAGACTGCCTTGGAAACGTGGCAGTTGTTGGTTTTGGTGTCAGTATGGAGTTTACTGAAACTGGTAAAATCAACCGTCTGCATAAGCAGTTGGGCAGCCTTGTTCATCAGTTCAAAATCTGGTTTGTTAGGCAAGAACCATGAATAGTCGCGGTTAAACGCACTCTTGTTCAAGGTTACATAGTATTTATATGTCCTGGCTACGGCATCAAAACGGGCATGCGCGTCCGGTTTTACGGGAACAATGTCATGGACGGCTATATCGGCAGGCAGGATCCCGTTAAGTTTGTTCAGCATCCATGCGCAGTCTTGCGGTTCGTCCAGATCAAAATGAGCCACCATCTGAGCCGCATGGACTCCGGCATCGGTACGTCCGGCTCCGGTCACACTCACCTCCTTGCGCAGAAACAATGCCAATGACTCCTCAAGGCACTGTTGGACCGAAGGCGAATGCGGCTGTATCTGCCATCCGCTGTATGCGGTTCCGTCAAACTCCAGATAAATAAAGTACCTCATTACTCACATTGTCCTGCCAGGTTCATGATATGCACAGCCACAAGCGCTGCTGTTTCGGTACGCAAACGCGAAGGCCCCAGCGATACAGGAACAAAACCGGCTTTCAACGCCATATCTATTTCTGCCGGGCTGAAATCGCCCTCGGGGCCAATAAGAACAAGAGTATCCCGCCCCGGGACAACTTTGTCCCTAAGGTTCATTTTGTTTCCAGGTTCACAGTGCGCGATAAACTTGTCACCCTTAAAATCCTTTTCAATAAAGCTCCTGAACGGAACCATTCCATTCAAAACCGGAAGAGTGGCTTTCTGCGACTGTTTCATGGCCGATACGGCTATCTTCTCAATACGTTCCGGCTTTATCACCTCACGTTCGGAATGGTCAGTCTTGAGAAACGTTATCTCATCGACCCCTATTTCAACTGCCTTTTCCACAAACCATTCGTTGCGTTCCATCAGTTTGGTAGGCGCCACAGCTATATGAATACGCCCGTTCCAGAGAGGAGCCTGCTCTTTGGTATTCTCAATATGGACCATACAACGCTTGCCCGATACGGCGCTTATCACGGCATCGTAAAAACAGCCTTTTCCATCGGTAAGACATATACGGTCGCCCTCTTTCATCCGCAGCACGCGTATGCAATGCCCGGCCTCCTCTTGAGGAAGCTCCATATCCGGCTTTATGTCAGGTGAATAGAACAGCCACATATTTTATCAGATAAGATCGGAATCAGTTTCATCATTACGGCTGCGGCTGTTGATTTCATCCCTGAGCCTTGCCGCAAATTCATAGTTCTCATTAGCTACAGCCTGAGCCATTGCCTCCTTAAGGACCTTGGTGCTGGCAGTGGCTATAGGTAGCGAATAGGCTCCGTTCGATTCCAGACGTACACAGTTGCGTTCCAACAGGTCCTCATCTATATAAACCGGTATACCTGTCCTTACTGCCAGGGCAAGTGCATCCGATGTACGGCTGTCAACATACGATACGTTTCCGTCACGCTCAATATATATATAAGAAAAGAATATACCTCCTTTGATCCTGTAAATGTCCACCTCAACCAAAGTGCCGTCAAATGACTTGAGCGTATTTATATAAAGGTCATAAATACCGGGTCTTGGCATTTTGTGATTATACAGGCTTACAGCTATGGCCTGAGCCTCAAGCGGGCCCACCAGCACAGGCAGGCAGCGGGTTCCGCCCTTTTCCCTGAGCAGCGTTACCAGTGCAAAATCCGATGGCAGACGGTTAAGTATCTCCCCCACCACAAGTTCTATCTTCTTATTCTCTCCCATACTTCCGCAAATATACAAAAAAGGTATTTATATAGCTCTGATTACACATTTGGAGACAAAACCTATGAATGCAGAAACCGAGTTGTCTCGCGACAACTCGGCTTCAAATTAAATCTAATACCATGAAAAACACATGACAAAGATATGTCTTTAATTCATATACAGTTAACACTTACGATAAAAAATTTAACAATTAACATTTTTTCACATTATTCCACCTGTAAAACCAGGCCCTTAAGGTATTCCCCTTCGGGATGAAAAATGTTAATGGGATGATCTGCCGGCTGGTGCAACTGATAAAGAATCTTCACACTTCGGCCAGCCTGGGCGGCCGCTGTGAATACAGCCATGCGGAACTGATCCTTGGTAACCACCTGGGAACAGGAAAAAGTAAACAGTATGCCGCCTGGCTGGATCTTTTCCATTGCTTTCTGATTCAACCGGCGGTATCCAATAAGGGCATGTTTGAGAGCATCCTTATGTTTTGCAAATGCGGGAGGATCCAGTATGATAAGGTCATATATGGAATCCATGCGGTCCAGATACTTGAATGCATCTTCGGCAAAAGCCGCATGACGGTTGTCACCCGGGAAATTATCCTCCACTCCGCCGGTGGTCAGTTCTATGGCGCGTGCGGAACTGTCAACAGAGTGAACCAGTTTTGCTCCGCCTCGTAAAGCCGCAAGCGAAAATCCGCCCGTATAACAGAACATGTTCAGGACCGAACGTCCCTTGGAATATCTCTCAAGCAATGCACGGTTTTCACGCTGATCAATGAACAGGCCCGTTTTCTGGCCGCTTATCCAGTCAACCGGCATCTTCATTCCGTATTCAAGAGGAGTATCATTGCCCGGCCCACCTATTATATATCCGTTGCCACGGTCAATATCGGCTTTGAAGGGCAGTGTAGTCTCGGATTTGTAATAGATTCCGGTTACGGATTTGCCCATTACCTTCTGCAAGGCATTGGCAATAGTCATCCGGTCGCAGTGCATGCCTACGGAATGAGCCTGCATTACTGCGGTATGTCCGTAAACATCAATTACAAGTCCGGGCAGATTATCGCCCTCGCCATGTACCAGACGGAATATGTTATGGTCCTTACGGTCTGTCAGTCCAAGAGAACGGCGCAGTTCATATGCAACGGTGAGGCGTTTAAACCAGAAGTTTTCATCAATGGGTTCCTGCTTGAAAGAGAGCACCCTTACAGCTATGCTTCCCACCTGGATATGCCCTACTGCAATCCACTTGCCCTCATGGGTATATACATCAACAACATCTCCCTCTTCGGGATCTCCCTCAATGGAGGCAATAGCCCCGGAAAATATCCATGGATGAAAACGCAGGAGCGATTCCTCCTTACCTCTTTTAAGTATTACTCTCTTCTGCATATTTCCTTACTATTCTGTATTCTCCGGATTTTTTCAGTTCAATGATATAATTATAGATCCTCAGGCATGCCCAGGCATCGATAGCTGCATACTGACGCTGGCTCTCAGTCAGGCTTTCTATCTCCCAATTGCTCAGTTGCTGGTTCTTTGATATCCTTTCATCGAACAAAAGGCCATATAGTTTCTGCAACCCCCTCTCTTCGATTCCCATTTCGCCGCACAGCTCCTGTAGTTCCACAAAACCTGCCGGTTCAAAGACACGGCGGCTTGACAGGGAATGAAAATCATCCTTAATGGAAATTCCCACCTTTATGATGGCCGGATTTGAAAGAAAATCCGCAACACAATCCGGAATACCAATCTTGTTTAGACGAAACAGATACCCATAACTGCCGGTAGATATCTGAAGCAGTGCAATCTTATGTGCCACACCCTTTGTAAACGAAGGTCTGGTTTCGGTATCAAAACCCACCACTCTCTCCTTAGAGAGTATTTCAATGGCCTTTTGAGCCTTTTCCTCGGTATCAATCTCCTCAATTATGCCGTCAAACACCACCCTGGGTTTGTTAGCAAGCTCAGACTTGTCAATCTTGTTTGGCAGTTCAATCATAAAAGGCTGTTTCGTCAGGGTTCTGATATGAATTATATCTTACATTATGGATTGCACGCAGGGTATTGGCAAGTGTCTGTCCCCAATATGTACGGAATCCGTCGGTGCATACGGCCAAGGCTTCGGTCATAACCTCATCCAAACCGCTGCGGTAGGACTGCACATAATTCCGGAGGGCCTGATATATATCGGCCAGATCCTCCGAGATGCACTTGCGCACAGGAGTGTCGCTGTATTTCATATCCTCAACAAACACCTCCAGATAATCATCGTTACCACCCAGTTTGTTCATTAGCATGGCGCGTATCTCGTCATAGTCGGCCTGGGTTACGTATTCTTCCAGATAGAGACCTTCGGGTTCAACCTCAGGAAGCATGGCTGCCTTAAGATAAACCAGAGGCAAAAGTTTGGAAAGCACATCCACCACCCTTTCCGGCTCCTTGTCATAGAGCTGTTCCAAAAAGGCGCAGTACTCGGCCGCCACCGTAGTAAACTCAACCGTATTTTTATTGAATGCTGCCGATGTTTCCATAAACTATCCGTTTCAACCGCGAAATTACTCCTTTTTCCGCTATAACCCGCCCTTTTTGCTCTTTTATTATTAACTTTGTAACCTATAATCGCAACTAGTGGCATGGGACTCAAAAAGAAAGATGAAAAACCCCGCACAGGGACCCAAAAACCGGAAAGAAAGTTCAATCTGAGCAGTATTTCCGATACTTTCCGTAACGAGACATTTCTGTTTGTAAGCGGATCGTTCCTGGCTGTCATTGCAGTATTTGCAGTGATAGCTTACATTTCGTTCCTGTTTACAGGAGGAACTGACCAGAGTGCAGTCCTGAGCGGCACTCAGGAAATAGAAAACAGCACCGGATTGCTTGGTGCACGCTTTTCGGAGGCTATCGTAAACGGGTGGTTTGGTTTTTCTTCCATTCTTATACCTGTATTCCTGACTGTTTGCGGCCTGAACATGACCCGTATCACGCATTTCAAACTGTTCCGTTGGTTTGTAAGCTGCACATTCCTTATGATCTGGTGTTCCGTATTCCTGCAGCTAGTACTCTCACCAATAATGCAGAACTCCTTCATCATACCCGGCGGTTCCCATGGAATGAACCTGACCAATACATTGAAAGGCTACATAGGCATACCCGGACTGATCCTGGTACTGATACTCACTATGGTGATTTATTGCGTATACCTTACCAAACGCACCATCCAGATAATCCGTGACAGTGCCGAAGGACTTAAGCGCGGAATGCGCCGTAAAGAGAACAAGGCCACTGACAGTGAAAGTTCCGGCATAAGCAGCATATCCGATGACCCGCAACAGGATATTTACCAAACCTCATACGACAGCATGGATAATGTAAGCCATGAGGAGGTAACCGCCTATGAATCCCCAGTCATCCCGGAGTCTGCCCCTGCGGAACCCAAGACCAGACCCTCCAAGAGCGACAAAGAGGAGTCAGTTCATGATGATGAAGTTGAGATGACCATATCCACAGGCACCCAGGTGCAGAAAGCCGAAGGAAACATCCAGGAACCATATGATCCGCGTCTGGACCTTTCGCACTACAAGTTCCCCACCCTGGATCTGCTCAAACATTATGACAATGACACTCCAGCCATTGACAAAGATGAACAGGAGGCCAACAAGCATCGCATAATAAAAGTGCTGCAGGATTTTGGCATTGAGATTGAAACTATAAATGCCACCGTTGGCCCGACCATCACCCTTTATGAGATAACTCCCGCCGCCGGCGTACGCATATCCAAGATCCGCAACCTTGAAGCCGATATTGCCCTTAGCCTGGCTGCATTGGGCATACGTATCATTGCGCCTATTCCCGGCAAAGGCACCATCGGTATAGAGGTGCCTAACGCCAAGCCGGTAATGGTATCTATGGAATCCATCCTTAACAGCAGAAAATTTGCCGAGAGCAAGATGGAACTCCCGGTAGCTTTGGGCCGTACCATTACCAATGAGGTATTCATGTTTGACCTGGCCAAAATGCCGCACCTGCTTGTTGCAGGCGCCACCGGTCAAGGTAAATCAGTTGGTCTGAATGCAATCATTACCTCCCTGCTCTACAAAAAGCATCCCGCAGAGCTCAAGTTGGTCATGGTTGATCCCAAGATGGTGGAATTCAGCATATATGCCCCCATCGTAAAGCATTTCCTTGCCAAGATGCCCGATGAGACCGACGCCATAATAACCGATACCACAAAGGTTATCCACACGTTAAAGTCCCTCTGCATAGAGATGGACAGTCGCTACGAGCTGCTTAAGGATGCAAATGTCCGTTCCGTGATAGAATACAACAATCTGTTCAAGGACCGCAAACTCAATCCGGAGAAAGGCCATAGATATATGCCTTACATTGTGGTGGTGATTGACGAGTTCGGCGACCTTATCATGACCGCCGGCAAGGATATTGAGATGCCTATCGCCCGCATAGCCCAGAAAGCCAGGGCTGTGGGTATCCATATGATAATTGCTACACAGCGTCCTACAACAAACATAATTACCGGTACCATCAAGGCCAATTTCCCGGCACGTATGGCATTCCGCGTAAGTTCCATGATAGACTCACGCACTATACTTGACCGTCCGGGAGCTAACCAGCTCATTGGCCGCGGTGACCTGCTGTTCCTGTCAGGCAGCGACCCGGTACGCGTCCAGTGCGCGTTTGTGGACACCCCTGAGGTTAACGCCATATGCCAGTATATAAGCCATCAGCAAGGTTATACCGAGGCTTATCCGTTACCTGAATATGTTGACGAGAACGAGGGAGGACCTATTGAAAGCGGTGTTGAGATGGGTAAGTTTGACCCCATGTTTGCCGAGGCAGCACGTCTGGTGGTAGTAAACCAGTCAGGTTCAACTTCGCTCATACAGCGCAAATTCTCAATAGGTTACAACCGAGCCGGCCGTCTAATGGACCAGTTGGAGGCCACAGGCATAGTTGGCAAGGCCGACGGCAGCAAACCGCGTCCGGTACTGGTAACCGATGAGGTTCAGTTGGACAGAATTCTTGAAACCTATAATCTGCTCTGACACAATGCGCAAAACAGCAGTTACCATACTGTCGCTGATCTGCCTTATGCCGGCATGGGCTCAGAACAATGCCGAACAACTGTTGCAGAAAACCGTTTCCAAGCTTGAAAAAGACGGAGGCATTTTCATGGCAATGGATGTTAAGACCCGTTTTGAGGAAAGCACCGACATAATTGACATGGAACTCAGCATTAAGGACGGATGCTTTTTTGTCAGGGAGGATGACAACAGCATGTGGTTTGACGGCAACACGCTGTGGCGCGGCAATGATTTCGGTTCGGGAATCGAAGAGATTTACATAACGGAGCCCACCAAAGATGAAAAAGCCCGTTATGACATTATAGGCCTGCTGGGCAAGCACCAGGGATTCAGTGTAACCGGCAACGGAACCGACACTTTTACTCTTACCGCATCCACTCCGGAGCGCAGTGTGGAGGGAATCCAAAAAATAACGGTAAAGGTTGATCCCAAGACCGTACAGGTCAAGTCATTGGAGATTGAGTTTGACCAGCAGCTTGGAAGCATCTCGGCATCCGTTCTTATAACCCAGTACAAGCCGGGGCAAAAGTTTGACAAAAAGACTTTCACATGCCCTGTCAAGGATTACAAGGACGCAGAGATAATTGATTTGAGATAAAAGAAGACAGACATATATGGAAAGAGTAAAATGCCTCATCATCGGATCCGGGCCCGCCGGGTTCACTGCAGCAATCTATGCCTCACGTGCCAATCTTGCTCCCGTTCTCTATGAAGGGCAGCAATCAGGCGGACAGCTTATAACCACCACTGTAGTTGAGAATTTTCCCGGCTACCCCGAAGGTGTAAGCGGATATGACATGATGGAAGACTTGCGTTCCCAGGCTGCAAGGTTTGGAGCCACTATCCGCATGGGTATAGTAACGGCCGTTGATTTTGGATCGGCTCCTTACACCGTGACAATCGATGACGGCTCTCAGCTCCAGGCTGATACCGTAATAATATCAACAGGCGCCACAGCCAAGTACCTTGGTCTGGAGGATGAAAAGAAATATGCCGGACGCGGAGTCAGCGCGTGCGCCACTTGTGACGGTTTCTTTTTCCGCAAAAAAGTGGTGGCTGTTGTAGGTGGAGGCGACACAGCCTGTGAGGAGGCCGCATATCTGTCCACCCTGGCCCAGAAAGTATATCTGATAGTCCGCAAAAACTATCTGCGTGCCAGCGACATAATGCAGAAACGCGTTCTTGACAACCCCAAGATAGAGGTACTGTTCAGCCATAATGCCGAAGGACTTACCGGCGAAGCCAAGGTTCAGGGAGTCAAGCTGGTAAAAGACCTGGGGCTGCCTACCGAGGAGCATTATGAACTCCCTATTGACGGCTTTTTCCTTGCAATTGGCCACAAGCCCAATTCGGATGTGTTCAAGCCATGGATTGAGACCGATGAAAACGGCTACATCAAGACCCAAGGTGCAAGACCTTTGACCAATATCCCAGGTGTATTTGCTGCCGGTGATGTGGCTGACCCAAATTACCGTCAGGCCATATGCGCAGCAGCAAGCGGTTGCAAAGCTGCAATGGAAGCAGAACGTTACTTGAATAAATAAAAACTACAATAATGAAGATTTCGGAGATTCTGGCCAGGAAAAAGACTTTATCGTTTGAGATATTTCCGCCCAAGAGAGAGGAAGAGACATTTACCCTGATTGACAAAACCATCAAGCAGTTGGCAAGCTATTCACCAGACTACATGAGTGTAACTTATGGAGCACTGGGCAATACCCTTTCCAACACGGCTATGATAGCCCGCACCATCAAGGAGAACACAAATGCGGAGCCTTTGGCACACCTCACCTGCGTGGCGTCAACCCGCGACAAGGTAGACAGCGTATGCAACGAACTACAAAGTTACGGAGTACAGAATGTCCTTACTCTGCGAGGTGATATCCCAAAGGATACAACAACCCCCATATTCTCAGACTTTAAGCATGCCAGCGACCTGGCAGAATACATAAAGGGCAAGTATAACGGACAGTTCGGACTGGCCGGTGCATGCTATCCCGAAAAGCACCCCGAGGCCGCCAGCATTGCCACCGACATTGAGTTCATGAAAGTAAAGCAGGATGCCGGCATGGAGTTCTTTGACAGCCAGCTGTTCTTTGACAACGAGGTATTTTACCACTTCCTTCTCAAGGCTCGCAAGGCTGGCATTACCGCACCCATCATTCCGGGTATCATGCCTGTAACAAGTTACTCTCAGATAGACCGTATGATGCAGGTAACAGGTTGTAAGGTACCTCTCAAACTGCTCAACCAGTTTGACCGCTACAAGGATGACAAAGCCGCCATTGAGGAGATTGGCCTTATCTTTACAAGCTATCAGATACTTGACCTTATGGCCAACGACGTTGACGGAATCCACATCTACTCCATGAACAAGAGCGGATTCATAAGCAAGCTTATGGACAACATAGGCTATGTAGCATCCGGATTCTTTAAATAACCACGGATTAACATCAGAATGATTATAGACAAGATACAGATATTTGACGGAGCGCAGGGTACTGTGCTGGCCGATGCCCATCCCCATGAACCAGGTGATGAAGGCAAGCCCAAGCACAACGGCGTTGCCGTGCTCAACCTTACCAACCCGGCACGTGTCCAGAAAATGCACACAGACTATCTGGAGGCCGGAGCACAATACATTACCTGTAACTCATTTGAACTGAACCCTGCCAAGTGGCAGTCAAAAGAATACACATGGCAGGAGATAGCCGATGCAGCCATCAAAAATGCCCGCACAGCCGTAGGCAACCGCGCTATGGTGATGTTTGACGTCTCCACATCGGGCCAACTCATGGAGCCCGTAGGTCCGTTCACCTTTGAGCAGGCCTATGACAATTTCCGTCAGGTTGCCGAATACACAAGGGAACGTGTTGACGGTTTCCTCTTGGAGACATTCAGCGACCTTTACGAACTGCGTGCCGCCATCCTTGCCATACGCGATGTCTGCAACAAGCCCATATTCGCAACCATGACTTTTGATGAGCAGGCCCGCACGCTTACAGGTTCCACACCTGAGATAGTTGCCTTGACTCTTTCATCACTTGGTGTCGATGCGCTTGGAGTGAACTGCTCAACCAACCCGGCAGGCGTCATTGAGGTGGTCCGCCGCATGAAACCCTTCGCCAACTGCCCCATCCTGGCTCAGCCCAACAAGGGTCTGCCCGAGATGCGCAACGGTGAGGTTGTATACAACTGGTCCGATGAACAGTTTGCCGATGCCGCCAAGGACCTTATTGAGGCCGGTGCCGACATCATTGGCGGATGTTGCGGTTCATCGCCTTCTACCATCAAGGCTATCTCAAAATACAAGGGTCTCCCCGCTCCCGGTATCTCAAAACCGGACGGTGCCTATATATGTTCATCGACCGTACTGCTTAAACTTGACAAGGGTCTTATATGCGGTGAGCGTCTGAACCCCACCGGCAAGAAAAAGCTCAAGGCTGCCCTTGCCGAGGGCAATTTTGAGTACCTGCAGCACGAAGCTCTGTCGCAGAAAGATGCCGGAGCCGATTTCCTTGACCTTAACTGCGGTGTACCCAACTCCGATGAAAAAGCGCTTTTGTGCCAGGCCGTACGTAAGGTACAGGAGGTTTGTGACCTTCCGCTTCAGCTTGACTCTTCAAACCCCGAAGCCATACAAGAAGCCATACGCCTGTACAACGGCGTACCCATGATCAACTCCGTAAACGGAAGTGAGGAATCCATGTCACGCCTGCTACCCATCATAGCCCGCTATCAATGCCCCTCTGTGACACTTCCGCTCGATGAGCGCGGAGTGCCTGAAACCACAGAGTCACGAATAGAGATTGCAAAAGGAATCATTACCCGTGCCGAGAGCATGGGCATAGACCGCCGCCTTTTGGTATTTGACGGACTTGTCATGGCCATATCGTCAAATCAGCAGTACGCCAAGATAACCATCAATACTCTATCGGAACTAAAGAAACTTGGCGTGCTGACCACCGTAGGTCTGTCAAACGTATCGTTCGGCCTACCGGAACGCGGCACATTGAACCGCAACTTCCTGGCAATGGCATTCATGGGCGGACTGGATATGCCTATCATGAACCCGCTTGACCATGATACTGTGGCAACCGTACGTGCCAGCATGGCACTCACAGGCAATGATCCCGGCTGTTCAGGATTCATATACTTCAACACCCAGACACAGGAGGAACAGACCGTTGACAACCTGTTCAACGCCGTTGCACAAGGCCTCAAGGACCGTGTCAAGGAGTGTCTGGAACGTGAGCTCCCCGAGTTGGGCAAGGATCGTGTAATAAATGAGATACTCATACCTGCCTTGGGTGATGTAGGCGCCAAGTTTGCCCGCAATGAGGTATTTATGCCTCAGCTTATCCGTTCGGCCGAGGCCGCCAAGCTGGCATTTGCCGTCATATCCGAGCAGTTCAGTACCAAGGGTGATGATGAACCCGCCAAGGGACATCTGGTAATTGCAACCGTCAAAGGCGATGTTCACGACATAGGCAAGAACATTGTTAAAGTAGTGGTACAGAGCCACGGATTCACAGTAACTGACCTGGGCAAGGATGTACCCAAGGAGACAGTTCTTGAGGCCGCTCTGAATGAAAAGCCAAATGCCGTAGGTCTGAGTGCCCTTATGACCACCACCGTGGATTCCATGAAGGAGACCATAGAACATCTGCGCGCCAACGGCATCACCTGCCCCATCATTGTGGGCGGAGCGGTCATGACGCCCGATATTGCAAGTGCCATTGGTGCCACATACTACTCAAAGGATGCTCTTGAGACGGCACATCTCATGCAGGATATCTGTGGTAAAAAATGACTGAAGAGAGACTTTGGAACGCCAACTACATTAAGATATGGACCGTGAATTTTCTGGTCCATTTCTCTTTTATGCTCATAGTTCCCCTGCTCCCTCTATACCTCAACGAAACATTCGGCGCAACAAAAGACACCATAGGCCTGGTATTGACAGGTTACGCCATTATGGCCCTTACCATACGTCCTTTCAGCGGATACATGGTTGACAGTTTTCCCCGCAAGACGGTCCTGATAATATGCGGAGTCCTGTTCTTCGGCATCTTTGTAGGGTATCTGGCAGCCGGTTCACTGGCTGCGTTCGCCGTATTCCGCACGCTGCACGGTGCGCCGTTCGGCGCCACTACCGTAGCTGCCAGCACCGTAGCCATCGATGTAGTTCCGTCATCCCGCCGTGGTGAGGCAATTGGTTACTACGGACTAAGCAACAACCTGGCTATGGCATTGGGACCGGCTCTTGCAATTGCATTGCTTGAGGCTTTCAGCGGCAATTACAAAGCCTTGTTCTGGGTTTCGCTTGCCGCATCGTTCATCGGATTGCTGTTGGAGATATCCATCCACCCGCCTAAACGTGACTTTGTCCCCGAAAAAAAGGTACTCTCACTGGACCGTTTCTTTCTGCTTGACGGTTGGCGTGAAGCCATAGGGATAACCTGTTTTGCTTTCAGTTACGGAGTACTTTCCACATATGTTGCCATATACGGCAAAGAAGAACTTGGGA
The DNA here is from genome assembly GCA_902760965.1 of uncultured Bacteroidales bacterium. Classification (GTDB taxonomy): domain Bacteria; phylum Bacteroidota; class Bacteroidia; order Bacteroidales; family Bacteroidaceae; genus Colenecus. Next base: position 49,293 of record CACWIN010000005.1, read on the forward strand.
TTACAAGCGGCACGGGACTGTTCTTTGGATTATGCGCCATTGGCCTGATACTGTCAAGACTGACCGGCGCACATGCGCTTCGCGAAGGCAAAGTGTCACGCAACGCCTCTATGGGTATGTGTGTATCATTCTTTGGATACCTGCTGTTTGCAGCCCTGCACAATCCCATAGGCTATTATGGAGCTGCATTGATAATAGGTCTAGGCAACGGACACATGTACCCTGCTTTCCAGACAATGTTCATTAATCTGGCCGAAAACTCGCAGCGCGGTACCGCTAACTCGTCCATCCTTACTTCGTGGGATGCCGGTGTTGGTCTGGGAGTACTTATTGGAGGATTATTCAGTGAATTCTGGGGATACCACAGCGCATTCTGGACAGCCTGGCTGGTAAACGCATTTGGAGTAACCTTTTACTTTCTACGCATCAGGTCTCACTTTGAGTCCAATAAACTCAGGTGAGTTCCCTGGCAAGAAAACGGGAAGTGTAACCCTTTCCGGAGGCTGCCACCTGCTCGGGAGTGCCTTGGGCAACTATCATACCGCCGCCGCGTCCGCCTTCGGGACCTATGTCAATAATCCAGTCGGCCTGCTTTATGACATCCATGTTGTGTTCAATGACAATCACGGTATTGCCCTTGTCAACCAAGCGGTTAAGTACATTCATCAGCACGCGTATATCTTCAAAATGAAGACCGGTGGTAGGTTCATCCAGAATGTACAGTGTACGGCCGGTATCACGTTTTGAAAGTTCCGTTGCCAGTTTTACGCGCTGGCTCTCGCCGCCTGATATGGTAGTGGACGGCTGACCCAGTTTAAGATAACCAAGGCCCACATCCTGCAGAACCTTTATCTTGTTGAGTATTGTGGGAACGTTCTCAAAGAATTCCACAGCCATATTGATGGTCATGTCCAGCACATCGGCAATGGACTTGCCCTTATAGCGGACCTCAAGTGTCTCACGGTTGTATCGTTTGCCGTGACAAACCTCACAGGGCACCATAACATCGGGCAGGAAATTCATCTCTATGGTCTTGTAGCCGTTGCCGCCGCATGCCTCGCATCGTCCGCCGGACACGTTGAACGAGAAACGTCCCGGCCTGTAGGCACGCATCCTGGACTCCGGCAGTTCTACGAACAACTGGCGTATGTCACTGAACACACCCGTATAGGTTGCCGGATTTGAACGCGGAGTACGTCCTATTGGCGACTGGTCCACATCAACCACCTTGTCAATATTCTCAAGGCCCTCAACCGAGTCATATTCCAGAGGTTCTTTGAGTGAACGGTATATACGCTGTGACAATATGGGCTGAAGGGTTTCGTTCACCAATGTTGACTTGCCGCTACCGGAAACGCCTGTCACACATACAAGTTTCCCCAACGGGAACTCCACATCAATACCTTTCAGGTTATTGCCACGGCAACCGTGCAGGACAATACTCTGTCCGTTCCCTACCCTGCGTTCCGACAGATTGCCCGATGCCGTATCCAGTTTGCCGTTAAGGTAACCGGCTGTCAATGTATCGGTTGCCAAAAGTTGCGGTACAGTGCCTTGGAACACCACCTCACCGCCTTTGCGTCCGGCACGCGGGCCAAGGTCTATTATCCAGTCGGCAGCCAGCATCATATCGCGGTCATGTTCAACCACAAGCACGGTATTGCCTCCGTCACGCAACTGCTTAAGGGATTCAATAAGACGTACATTGTCACGCTGATGCAAGCCTATACTGGGCTCGTCAAGGATATAGAGAACATTTACAAGTTTTGAGCCTATCTGGGTAGCCAGACGTATACGCTGTTCCTCACCACCCGACAAGGATTCTGCAGGACGGTTAAGGGACAGGTAATCCAAACCTACATCCAGCATAAAACTGAGTCTGGTACGTATCTCCTTGAGTATCTCCGTGGCTATGGTACGCTGACGGTCACTAAGGCGGGGCTCCACATTGCAGGTCCAGTCATACAGGTCCTGGATATCCATCGATGCCAACTCGTATATATTCTTGCCGTCAATGCGGAAATTCAGCGCTTCGCGGTTCAGACGGGCGCCTCCGCACTCCGGGCATACGCGCGTAACCGCAAACTGGTCCGCCCATTTCTGTTCGGCCGCCGAAAGGTCCGTCTGCTGCTGGAGCGAACGGACATACTTTACAACGCCCTCATACTCCATGAACACGGCATCGGCCTCACTGTTTATACCGGTAATCTGTACCTTGATACGCTCGTCGCTTCCGTTAAGCAGTTCATCAATGACATCGTTGGTCATTTCTGATATAGGCGTATCAAGCGTATAGTCATATTTGTTGAGCAGAGCTGTTATCTGCCTGAATATAAGCGTATTCTTAAACGGTCCCAGAGGTGCTATGGCTCCCTTCTTTACTGACAGGGAACGGTCCGGCAACACCTTGTCCTCATCGACCGATGTTACATATCCCAGACCCTTGCACTTGGGACAGAAACCCTGAGGTGAGTTGAACGAAAAGTTGTGAGGAGCCGGATCATGGTATGATATACCGGTAGTGGGGCACATAAGCCTTTTGCTGTAGTGGCGCAGCACACCCTGCTCCTGTCTTCCCGGAATAGTCTCCTGAGGCATGGAAAGCACCATCATAAGTCCGTCGCCCTGCTTCATGGCCAATGATACGCTGTCGGTCAGACGATGACGATATTTCTCATTCACCACCAGTTTCTCAATCACCACCTCTATGTCATGGTTGCGGTATCGGTCCAGTTTCATACCGGGCTTGACCTCACGCATCTCACCGTCAACACGCACGTTTATATATCCCTTTCGGCGAATGCTCTCAAACAGTTCCTTGTAGTGTCCCTTACGGTTACGTACCAAAGGAGCAAGAACGTAAATACGCTGGCCGTCATAATCGGTTGTGATAAGGTTTACAATCTGCTCCTCGGTAAACTTTACCATTTTTTCGCCGGTCAGATAAGAAAAAGCCTCGCCTGCCCTGGCAAACAAAAGACGCAGATAGTCATACACCTCGGTCACTGTTCCTACGGTTGAACGCGGATTCCGGTTGGTGGTTTTCTGTTCTATCGATATAACGGGACTCAGTCCGGTTATGCGGTCCACGTCAGGACGCTGAAGGTTGCCAAGAAAGTTCCGGGCATATGCCGAGAAAGTCTCTATGTAACGACGCTGTCCCTCGGCATAGATGGTATCAAAAGCCAACGATGACTTGCCGCTGCCGCTTAGTCCGGTAACAACGGTAAGAGATTTGTGCGGAATCTCCACATCTATGTTCTTCAGGTTATTGGACCTGGCACCCGTTACAACAATCTTTGTCTTATCCATTGCAAATCAATTCCCCTCCCCAAGTCCTTTCAGCACGTTTATATCACCTTTTTCCTGGAATGTCCTGCCGCCGGCTCCGGTAGCCTTTACATTAATGAAATATACGCCGTCATTCACAACGCTGCCATTATGCTTGCCGTCCCATATCTGGAATGTGTAACCTCCGTCGTTCTCCGCTTCGGCATCGGTCGGAAGAATATCTTCCATCTTGCCCGACAATGTCGTGATTGTCTGCCCCCAGCGGTTGAATATGGCAATGTCCATCCTTACAATGGAACGTACATATATCTTATACACGTCATTTATGCCGTCACCATTAGGCGAAAAGGCGTTAAACAGACGTATCTCCGAGTCATCGATCGTAAAGTACATGGACTGGACATCGGCTCCCGGAACAGTAGCCGTGGCATCCTTTTCCCTGTATGACCAGGCAAAATCCACCTTATACTTGCCGTAGTCGGAGAATTCAAATTCAGTTTCGTTTTCGGTACGCTGAAGATAATTCTCATATTCAGGCGACTCTGCCTCCATACGCTTTATTGTCCACTGCGGAAACATTACATAATCCTTGCCGTCATCGGTTGTTAGTGACGATATGAAATATCCCCTTAAGGGAACATTAAGCTTTCCTGTTGCATTATCGCCGGGAGAAAGTACTGTTGAATCGCCCGAAACCGAAACCAGAATAACCTTGACCTGCACCTGAGGAGTGCCGGCACAAGCCTTATAACGTGCTGTCAGCAACATAATGACAGCCCAAAAACATATCTTTACCAAGCGTCCGTTCATAACATATTCTCCTTTCCCCGTTTCAAACCGCAAAAGTACTAAAATAATTGTCTGATTCTAACTTATGCAGCAGTTATAGATACCATATATATAAACGTAGATTGAACGCTTTTTTGTACTTTTGCGCCAATGAAAGTTTTATGGACATGAGTAATCTCAAAAAAACCATATCGGTGGTATTGGTGACCCTGCTGTTCTCCGTTCAGGCCAGCGCTCAGGAATACTTTATGCACACCGTTTCAAAAGGACAGGGACTATATTCCATTTCAAGGATGTACGGAGTGACCGAGGATGAAATCATAAAACTCAATCCCGGCAGCGAGAAAGTGATCAAAGCCGGCGAGCAGCTTAAGATCCCCAACAGACAGCAACCCAGCACCGGACATTTCCATACCATCCAGAAAGGCGAGACGCTTTACCGCCTCTCTGTGGAGAACAGGGTCTCCGTTAAGGAGATTTGCGATGCCAACCCCGGACTGTCGGCCGATAACTTCAAGATAGGACAGGTAATTACCATTCCCGCTGTGTCCGACGAAGACCCCCTGGCATCAACTTTTGAATCGGCCGGAGCGCAAGTATCAATCAAGACCATCAAGGATGTTGAATTGCTTGCACAGGACACCTCAAAATACAAACTTGTCCACACCGTAGCCCGCAGGGAAACAATATACAAGCTGTGCCGCATGTATGACATTTCCCAGACCGAATTCCTGGATGCCAACCCGGAATACCGTTACACCAAACTGCGCCGCGGGGCACAGGTAAACATTCCTTATTCCGCAAAGGAACTTGAAGAGCGCAACAGCAAGCGGCAGGCTGCCATTTCCAGGATAGAATCAATTCCTAACCAGGAGCTGTTCAAGATGAACGAGTCCAGACAGGTTCCCACCAGGAACTATGTGAATGCGGCCCTTATCCTCCCTCTTTCGCTCGAGGATTCCGCCACGACTGACCAAAAGAAGATGATTGAGTTCTATCAGGGAATGTTGCTGGCTCTTGACAAGCTCAAGAACGAACGGATATCCGTAAACCTTAAACTGATAGACTCAAAGGACGAGAAACACTCTCTTGCCCAGCTGTTTGAAAGCGGACAGCTTGACAGCATGGATGTGGTTTTCGGCCCAAAATGGAACAACCATATCAAGCAGGCCGCAGCATGGTCAACAAAGAACCATATTCCATTGGTACTGCCCTTGAATTCAAATGCCGATGACGTTTGGAACAATCCTTATGTATATCAGCTAAATACCCCTCAGTCATATTTTTATGACGAGATTTACGACCATTTCTTCAAGCAGTTCACCAACCCCAACATAATTCTTCTTGATGCCGATGAATTCAAGCGGAACGATTTTATAGACGGTCTTAAAAGGAAACTTGACGAACGCAGCATTTCATACACCACAGTGCCTGTTGACACTGCGGCACAACCGTTGCTTGACCTGCTTGTTGCCGGAAAACAGAACATTTTTATAATAAACTCCGAATCAAGCGGACCGCTCACGTCCATGCTTCCCGTTCTGCAGATTATCAACAGGACCAAGGACCCCGATATTGAGACACATCTGTTCGGCTATCCCGAATATCAGATCTATGCATCGGACCATCTGGATGAGATGTACGAGGTTGACACATGGTTCTACAGTTGGTTCTACACCAACAATATGCTTCAGGAATCAATTGACTTTGGAACATCTTTCCGCAGGGCATTCAGCCGCCAGATGCTTATGAGCTACCCAAGTTTTGCATCATACGGATATGATACGGGTTATTACTTCCTTAAGGCCATATCCAAATACGGCAAGGATTTTGACCAGCATCTGAATAGTTTTGAAACAAGACCCGTTCAGATGGGATTCAAGCTTGAGCGTGTAAACAACTGGGGCGGATTCATAAACCGCAAAGTATTCTTTGTACACTTCTCCAACGACTATAAAGTCCAAAAGATTGACTTTGATAAATGAAACGTCTGCTCATCACATTCTTATCAATAGCACTGGCCTTTACAGCTGCAACAGCTCAGGTAGGTGATTCACGCAACAGACTCTCCGTTGGCTTTAGCGGCGGCATGGGAACCAGCAGAATATCATTTATCCCCACAATCAAGCAAACAACCAGTCTGGGCCCCACATTCGGAGTCAGCGTACGCCATATTTCGGAAAAGTATTTCTTTCTGATTTGCGGCACCCAGGTTGAATGCAACTTTGCCTCACGCGGCTGGACCGAATTGATTGATGACGGTTCGGGCAACGAATACACCCGTGTTGCAAACTATATAGAGGTGCCGTTTCTGGCACATCTGGGATTTGGACGTGAATACCGCGGATTTCACGGATACATAAACCTGGGACCTCAGGTTGGATATCTTCTCAATGAAAAGGAGATATACGGCGGAAAGGAGCCGTGGGATATCAGCAATCGTCCCAACCAGGTAACAGAACAATACGGCAAGGATATAGAAAACAAACTTGACTACGGTATAACCGGCAGCGTTGGACTGGAAATCCTTACCGGATCAGGTAATTTTGGAATAGAGGGCCGATACTATTTTGGACTCGGCAACATATACGGCATTACCAAGAAGGATTATTTTGCCCGATGCGCAAACAGTACAATCTCTGTTCGCCTCACCTACTCCTTTACGCTATTCTAGTCTCTAAGACGGAATCCGCTGGCACGGGCAATGATCTGGGCCTCAGCCTTTGACACACCGTGAATGGTCATATATTCCAGAATAAGGCCGATAAGCGGAAACGAAGCCCCTATCTCGGGACCGAACGATGCCTCACCCTTCATTAGCAGCACATACGCCACAAGCAGGATGTAGTAGCCCACGGTAAGCAGCATCATGAATACCAGCAGTCTTTTCTGGAGTACAAAATTCCTGAAACCGGAAAGCAGCAGTTCAAACACTCCCACTCCAAGAATGACTATCAGGATAACACCCAGACCCCACATGGCACCGCAGCTGTCACCCTCAATAAAGTTCAGACGGAAATTGGTGAGTTGTGCCGATGCACCCTGCGCATCGACCAGCTGTCCAAGCGGAAGAAGAAGGCCGGCAAACATCAGTACACAGATGAGAGCCAGCCATACTTGATGGAGGTAGAATTCTATCTTCATAAAAAAGCATCCAGCCTTTTGCCGGAATCAGAAATTCTCTTTATCCTTGGCAGGATTGCGGAAATAGATCTTACCCTCCTCAAACTCCTGAGCAGCAATCAATGTAGGTTTGGGAAGACGCTCATAATAGCGTGAAATCTCAATCTGCTCCCTGTTCTCAAACATCTCCTCAAGATTATCGGTTGTTGAACTGAACTCCTCAAGTTTTGATTTGAGCTCATTCTTCATTTCAACGGAGATCTGATTGGCACGTTTGCCCATGATTACAACACTCTCATAAATGTTGTTGGTGTCCTTTACAAAATCGACCAGGTCACGGGTTACGGTGTTGGTCGGAGCATTTGTCTTCTTGAAATCCATGTTACTCTTCTTCTATTATTTGATTCTTGTTTCCTAAATTCTTTGTGGAGATACGCAAAATCTTTTCGGCCTCCTTAATATGTGAACTTTCAGGAAATTCATTCTTGAAAGCGTAATATTCATCAATTGCATCCCTGTATCGGTCATCCCTCTTGTCAATCACACTCTCCTGAGCCATTTGGAATTTGGCCTTCAGCACCAAAAAGGAAAGATCCTCACGATACTTTGTATACGGGTAATCCCTGAGAGCGTTCTGGGCAACTATTATGCATGACCTGTAATTGTTGCCCATGTAATTACCCATATTGAAATACAGTTCTGCAGAGCGCTTTTCCTTTTCAACCAGACGGTCATACATAGTGTATATCATCTGTTCGGCCTCCGGACGGTACTTGCTGTCGGGATATGTCTCAACAAAGCGCTGCAACTGCAGGATTGCATTACCGGTACTGGTAGCGTCAAGCCTGGGATCGGGAGTATCAAGGAACAGGCTCTTTCCGGACCAGAACAGACAATTCTCCGAATATGTACTGTGCGGGAAAGACCTGTAACATGCCATGTAATACTGCGATGCTGACAGATAATCGTTAATATTATAGTAGCATGTTGCCAGCAGATACATAGACTCCTCGGCCTGAGCGGTTCCACGCTGATAAGCAACGCACTCCTCAAGAACTGAACTGCACGTTGTAAAGCGGCCTTCGGCGAACTGTGCTTTTGCAAGGCTGTATTTGGTATTGTAATCCGATGCCTTCAGGATCTTGTTATAGCCCGAACAGCCCGTCAATACAGCCACCGCCACAGTCAGAATGCCTATTTTCAATGCAGTCTTGTTCATCAAACCGTTTTTCAACCCGCAAAATTACTCTTTTTGGGTGAATAGAACAAGTAAGGAGCAGTTATTTAATATTATTTACGTATGCGCAGGATATCGCCGTTGTCACGTACAACATTCTCTTTCCATTTGTCGGAATAGTCTTCCCATATAGGATATTCGGGAATCCGGTCATCATAACCATTGGTCACAAATGATCCGTCCTTATTCTGGCGCTTAATATTTCCGTCAATATATTTTACCAACAAATACTTATCAAGGTCCTGCCATCTCCTAAACAGGGCGACGGCATTGTCAACACCAAATGACGACAAAGTCTGCTCTGGCTCCAGGTCACTCATTGAATCCACCTTAAGGATCATATCGTTTTCATATTCGTCTATAATGTCGCGCACCTCGGCTCCTATCTTGTCATAACGCAGGTACGCAAACTGAGCTATGCGGCTCACAATCCAGAACATTGATGTCTCGGAATACTCCAAAAGCGAGCCATTATCCTCCTTAAGACATTCAGGAACGCTGTTTGTACAACTAAAGAAAGGCATAAGAGGTGATGTGCCGGCATCGTCAACGCCAAACCAGAAAACTCCGTACTTACGGCCGGGACGAGATTGTGCCACATACCACCAGCCGGTCTGCTGAGTTGCTATAGCACGCTCATTCAAATACTCCCAACCCTGATATTCATACTCCATGGGACGCCAGCGGTAAGGCAGATGACTGCCGCCGGCACCTATGTCGGTTGTCATGTCCAAGGGGGTACCTTCATAATGGTCACGCATCATGTCTGCCAGATCTTTTGTTGAAATTTTTCTGTTTGGTTCAACATAGAGCGGCATATGTTTTTTAAGGTCATAACCCATGGCGTAATCCAGATATTCATCCATTCCGTCGGCAAAACGGTTAAAATATGACCACACTCTTGCCTCACATTCGCGGGCACCGCCAAAATCCAAAGGATTGTAAACGTCGCAAAAACTGAACTCCTGGTCCTTTCCGCTAAAGATTCCCTGCTCACGGGCATGTTTGATCACATCCTTAGCATATAGACAGTTGTCCGGATCATTAAAGTCAATGGTGGTTATACGGGACTGGTTGGCGTGTCCTGATATGCAGCCGTCGGGAATACGTTTGGCAACCCACACTGCACCCTTGTTCACATTACGTCCCTTCCTGTCAAACTTAGGATTCTTGCCTATTATGTCCATAATCCAGATCTCATTGGGATCACAGAGAGTGAAAGACTCACCTTCGGAAGCGTAACCGTACGCCTGCATCAGGTTGTCAATCAACAGGATCGCCTCCCTTGCAGTCTTACAGCGCTGCAGAGCGATATGCATCAGCGAACCGTAATCCAATATGGCGGTGGTATCCACAAATTCAAGTCCGCCGAATGTTGTTTCACCAATGACCAGCTGATGCTCGTTCATATTACCTATCACAGAGTATACATGAGCAGCCTGGGGAATCTCTCCCAGACGTTTTCCCGAATCCCCGTCACGGATCTCCATCATTGTTCCGGCAGGATAATCAGCAGCCGGCGTATAACGAAGGGCACCGTAAAGCTGGTGTGAATCGGCCGCATATGTACACATGTTGGAACCGTTGGCCGATGCCCCCTTAGTCACAATCAGATTGGTGCAGGCGTACGCGCCGGCTGTGACTAGCGCTGCTGCAAGAGTTAGAATCAGTTTCTTCATTATTATTATTTTTTCATAACTATGGCATTGGCATTGGCTTCCATGCGGTGCGTAACTTTAAAGCCAACGCCAATGCCAAAGCCAACGTATAACTTGGTTGGGATCAGCCAAGTCTCCTCGCTATAATCCCCGCTGCAATGGAGCAAAGCTCCCCGCAAGGACGTTTCTTATAGTATTCCGGAGTACGGTCAGACGGAACCGGGGTACCCTCTGGTTTGCTAAGCCCCAAAAGCTCACGGCAAATAATGCTGCCGTTCATCTGCTTGAACTCATTTGCCATTTCCTGCACCAGAGCATAGTTTGCAGTCTTGGCAGCCTTGTCGGTAACATCATTTGCAGGAATCATTGCACCGGCCACCATTGTCATGGCCGATACAGTACCGCAAACCTCACGCATCCGGCCCATTCCACCGCCGAATCCGCTGGTCAGCCGGGCTACCTCATCCTCAGGTAGTCCAATCACATCGGCAAACGTCATGGCAACCGCCTGACAGCAGTTGTAACCGGCCTTGAACAGTTCTCCGGCCTTTTTTTCTCTTTCCTCTACAGTCATATAAATACGAGTAAAATTAATGCAATAAAAGCAGTTATGGACAAACGGGCCTAACGGTAAACCCAAAGAAGCGTTGATTGTAGTATGGATGGTAGTGAATCGAAATAAAATCGAGACTCCTCGCCATATCCGGTTCATCTGTATCGAGCGTACTAGTCCAGTATACAGCATTATTGCCAACTGCTTCAAGATCAGCTCTGAAACGCCAACCGGCAGCAGGGAGAAAGATGGAATGCCCCTTATAATCAGGCTTCTTACTAGTAATAAGATAGCCGTTAATTCCGTTCTGAGTCTTCCAAGTCCAAGAGCAATTGTTGGTATCACACAACTCTTCCATATCTGAACGAGTAGGCATATGCCAACTACCACCCCATTTAACATAGGCCACATCATCATTCTGTTCAAGCGTAGTCTTGTTGTCTACAGTACCATAAGCTTCCCAATAGTTATACTTAGTCAAACTATCGAATGAATTGTTGCAGAACGTGTAAGTGGACCAGTGATAATAAGACTTGGTTTCTGTTTCACCCCAGGCATAATAATCACCGTATTTCCACGGGTATGATGCACCAACATTACAAGAAGCCCACTTGACACTAAGGCCTAAATCTACCATCTCAGGCCCATTCCACCCAAACTTGAATGATTTGACATCGCCATAATTACTTATTTTATCCAACTTGAAGAATGTACGATAGTAATAGATTGTATCATAATCATATTCAAACTGATAAAGTGTACAAATGACCGAATCATTTTCCAAATTATCTGACGTTTTATCGGGATTGAGAATGAAAGTAGAATTAGGTTCAAAACTATCACTTTTTGAGCATTCAACACCATAATAACCATAATGGTAATATCCATCTAAGTCCTTGACAATATTTCCCTTGTTATTTATTAATCCCTTAAAAGTCACTCCACCGGCATCATTAAGAACTGCATCTAACGTTGTTACGGTTGGTGGGGACCATTCGAATGTAAAGGATTTAATATCACTATAAATAGCTTTTCCTTTGTAAAAACAACATACTCTATAATAGTATTCTTCTCCGGGATGTATACCAAATACTATTGTTGAAAATGTATCTTCTGAACAACTCATGTCAAGCTTCTTTTTATTGGGAGGCAGAAAACCAAAAACAGATAAAGTAGAATCTGTTGAAAAAGCCATACCATATTCAAAATTTCCATCAATGTCCTTAAGACCACTTATCTGACCAGATAATGTAGCAAAAAGATATGGGCCCTTGACTGCACTAAGTGTGACAGCTTGTATACTACTCTCCTTTTGTTTCTCATCATCTGAATTATCACAAGACAGGATAATTAATAAAAGAGCAATGATTACCGATATATAATCAATAACACGTTTCATAACTATTTGTTTGAATCATACAAAGTTAAGACAAACCATTCTAATAGCATTCCATACTTAGACTTTTTTATTCATTTTGTTTTGTTGGTGAAATACTCTATTTTTGTAAGATAAACAATAAGTCGATGTCAGCAGAGTCCTACATAGAGAAATTATCCGATGTCCTGTTCTGGGATATGGACAAATCGCTTGTGGATGTGGAAGCACATTCTGCAGGTCTCATACAACGCGTTTTGGAGTACGGAACGCTCCAAGACTGGCGGCTCACGCGCGATTTCTTTGGAATGGATCGTATTGTAAGCGATTGCAAACAATTGCGCACACTTGATCCTATGGCTTTGTCATTCGTCTGTGCTATGTCCGATACCAATAAAGAAGATTACCGATGCTATCAATTCAAGCAATCACGCCCAACGCTCTGGAACTCCTGAAAACATTGTCGGCAAGACCGGAACTGAATGAATTGAGGTTGGTTGGAGGAACCAGCCTTGCTCTGCAGTACGGGCACAGGCAATCTGTGGATTTGGATTTCTTCGGTCATCTTAACACTGATCAGGATAAACTAATTGCTATCCTAAAAGATATAGGTTCTCTTATTGTAACTAATAAGACCCCTAATATTCTGCAAACTATTATCAATAACGTCAAGATCGACTTTGTAGAATACGGCTTTTACAAATGGATTGACGAGCCAGTGATAGAAGATGGCTTTTTTCTAGCATCGGACAAAGATATTGCAGCAATGAAAATCAACGCGATTATCGGTCGTGGTTCAAAAAAGGATTTCATTGACCTGTATGTTTTGCTCCAACATTACAGTCTATCTGATATTCTATGTTTTTACAAACTCAAATATCCGGAATACTCAGAGTATAGAGCTCTTTTAAGTCTGACATATTTTGAAGATGCCGAGATGCAGGATATGCCAAAAATGTTTATTAATGATTCATGGGATACCATAAAACGGACTATTATTGAATCTGTAAAAAGTTATCAGGAATAGTATCTTCCGATGGAATTCAAACTCGTTTCACCGTTCAAGCCCACCGGCGACCAGCCTCAGGCCATACAGCAGCTCACTGAAGGGTTGCTTAACGGTGCTCATGCCCAGACCCTGCTGGGCGTAACCGGATCAGGCAAGACATTCACCATAGCCAACGTAATCAAGAACCTGGGCCGCCCCACTCTGGTGCTCAGCCATAACAAGACCCTGGCAGCGCAGCTATACAGTGAGTTCAAGGCATTCTTTCCCCAAAACGCCGTTGAATACTACGTTTCTTATTATGACTACTACCAGCCCGAGGCCTATCTGCCTGCTACAGATACATATATAGAGAAGGACCTGGCCATCAATGATGAGATTGACAAACTGCGTCTGTCGGCCACATCGGCCCTACTGTCAGGGCGCAATGACGTAATAGTGGTTTCATCCGTGTCATGCATCTACGGCATGGGTAACCCGGCTGATTTCTACAACAACGTAATTGAATTGCGCAAGGGTGACCATCTGGACCGCAATGTTTTGCTGCGCAAGCTTGTAGATTCCCTGTACACACGTAATGACATAGAGTTGGGACGCGGCTGTTTCCGTGTAAAGGGTGAGAATGTTGACATCAACCTGGCATATAATGACACCGCCGTCCGCATCCAGTTCTGGGATGATGAGGTTGACTCGATTGAGGAGTTTGACGTTCTTACCGGCGAGCGCATAGAGACCTATGATTTTTACCGCATATACCCCGCAAACCTGTTCATGACCACAAAAGAGAGTCAGGAACGGGCAATCAGAGCCATTCAGGATGACCTGGTGGAACGTGTGGAGTATTTCCAGGAAATAGGCAAACCTCTGGAAGCGAAGAGACTCAAGGAGCGTGTTGAATATGACATTGAAATGATACGTGAACTTGGGCACTGCAGCGGCATTGAGAACTACTCACGGTATTTTGACGGCCGTCAGCCCGGTTCACGCCCTTACTGTCTGCTGGACTTTTTTCCAAAAGACTTTCTGCTGGTCATTGACGAGAGCCACGTGAGCGTACCACAGTTGCACGCCATGTACGGAGGCGACCGTGCCCGAAAGATAAATCTGGTGGAATACGGATTCCGACTGCCGGCTGCTCTTGACAACCGTCCCCTAAAATTTGAGGAATTCAAGGAGCTGACCGGCCAGACAATCTACGTAAGCGCCACTCCGGCCGATTATGAGCTGGCCGAAAGCGAGGGAGTAGTTGTTGACCAGGTAATCCGCCCCACCGGCCTGCTTGACCCCGAAATAGAGGTACGTCCCAGCAAGAATCAGATAGACGACCTGCTTGAGGAGATTGCAGTCCGTGCCGAACGCGACGAAAGGGTTCTGGTAACGACCCTCACAAAGCGTATGGCCGAAGAACTCAACGAATATCTGCTTAAGAACGGGGTTCGTGCCAATTACATACACAGCGACGTTGACACGCTGGAACGCATTCAGATTATGACCGACCTGCGCAAAGGTCTATACGATGTTCTGGTAGGCGTAAACCTTCTGCGTGAAGGACTGGACTTGCCGGAGGTATCGCTGGTAGCCATAATCGATGCCGACAAGGAGGGTTTCCTGCGTGACCACCGTTCACTTACCCAGACAGCAGGCCGTGCAGCCCGTAACGTAAACGGCAAGGTAATCCTTTATGCCGACAAGATAACGGAGAGCATGCGCCTTACCATAGCCGAGACTACCCGTCGGCGCGAAAAACAGATGCGTTACAATGAGGAGCACCATATAACTCCCAAACAGATTGAAAAGGCGCTCAACACCTCACTTCTGGTACCTGCCAGTCAGGATGCCGAACCCAAGCCGTACGTCATTGAAGACCGCACAAGGTCAGTAGCCGACCCGGTCATTGCATCCATGACGCCGCAGCAGCTTGACAAGGCCATTGCCCGCACCCGCCGCCTCATGAACGAAGCCGCCTCACGCATGGACTTCATGGAGGCCGCCCAATACCGCGACGAAATGTTCAAACTTGAAAATCTCAGGTTTTCCTGAGATTTTCAAGACTTTGGCTTTTTCGGGGCTAAAGCCCCTACTTTGGCTGTTGGCTTTCGGGCCCATGGCCCGCTCTAATCGTATTGAGCCAATAGCTAACAGCCAATAGCCAACGTAAAACAAAACGGTGGTCAACTGAAGACCACCGTTTTGTTTTTGTAGACCAGGATCTTGTGGTCAATATGCTTTTGGACGGCGTGGGACAGGACAATCTTTTCAAGGTCCTTTCCCTTGTTGACCAAGTCCGATGGCATATCCTTGTGTGAAATGCGTACCACGTCCTGACAGATAATGGGACCGGCATCAAGCTCAGCAGTTACGTAATGGCTGGTTGCGCCGATAATCTTTACGCCACGGTCAAACGCAGCCTGATAAGGCTTGGCGCCCACGAATGCAGGCAGGAATGAGTGATGTATATTGATGATCTTATTGGGATATGCGGCAATCATACGGTCGCCTATAATCTGCATGTAACGGGCCAGAACAATAAAATCAATGTTGTTCTCCTTAAGCAGCTCCAGCATTGCAGTCTCCTGTTCCAGCTTGTTCTCCTTGGTAATTGGATATACATAATAGGGAATACCGAACATATCGGCCACATGTTTCATATCAGGATGATTGCTGACAATGAGCGGTATCTCAACGTTCCATTCGCCTGCGCTGTAACGTGCCAGCAGGTCAAAAAGACAGTGTGACATCTTGGATACGAATATGGCCATACGTGGTTTGGTATCACTGTAGTAAAGGCGGAAATTCATATCATATTTCTTGGCATACAGAGTACCAAAGTAATCGGCAATCTTATCTTTAGGAATCAGGAAATTGTCAATGTTCCACTCAATACGCATGTTGAACACATTCTCAACGTGGTCAACGAACTGAGCCAGATAAACCACGTTACCGCGGTTCTCTGTAATGAAATTGGTTATATCAGCAATGATTCCCGGTCTGTCGGGGCAGTGTAATAATAGTGTTACGGTCATAACATGATTGTTTTTCAAGGCGCGAAATTACACAAAAAGGACACAAAAAGAATCATTTGTGCCATGAAAACGCTCTTTAGAGTATCAAATGATAAAAAATCATTATCTTTACAGCATATAAAGACTGTTCAGATGAATAACAGACAATATTTTCAGGATAAAGTTGCAATAGTTACAGGCGCAAGCTCAGGAATAGGACTAGCAACTGCCACCTTGCTTGCCAAATACAAATCTAAGGTAGTCCTTGCAGCCAGATCCCTGGACAAACTTGAGTCTCTCAGCCAGGAGTTGTCCCAGTACACCCAGGTCCTGTGTGTAAAGACCGATGTCTCGGTCCAGGACGATTGCAGGAATCTTATAGAACAAACCGTAAAAACTTTTGGCCGGATTGACATACTCATAAACAATGCCGGAATCTCCATGCGCGCCATGTTCAAGGATCTGGACCTGGATGTGATACGCCGTTTGATGGATGTCAATTTCTGGGGTACGGTATATTGCACAAAATATGCCCTGCCCTATCTGCTGGAATCAAAGGGTTCTGTCGTAGGCGTGATATCAACTGCCGGATACAAGGGACTGCCCGGCCGCACAGGCTACTCGGCCTCCAAGTTTGCCATTAACGGATTCCTGGATACACTAAGGTCTGAACATCTGTATGACGGACTTCACGTAATGATTTATGCACCCGGATTTACGGCCTCAAACATACGCAAGACCGCACTTATGGCCGATGGATCGCAACAGGGCGAGACCCCTCGCGAGGAAGGCAAGATGATGACATCGGAGAAAGTGGGAATGATAATGCTCAACCACATACGCAAACGTTCCCGCAGAGCCACCCTTACGTTTACCGGCAAGCTGCTGCTTGTACTGACCAGACTCTTTCCAACCATAACCGACCATATGGAATACTGGTACATGGCACGTGAACCGGACTCGCCATTCAAGCGCCGCTCCGAAATCCTGAAAGAAAGAAAAGCCAAAAGCTAAAGTAGGAGCGTCAGCTCCGTAACAGCCAAAGTAGGAGCGTCAGCTCCGTAACAGCCAAAGTATTCCTACCAGGCGTAATTAAAGTTGAGCGTCAGGAATTCCTTGAACTGATCGTAACCCATAAGGTTACCCTCTTTGTCGTTCTTGCGCTTTACGCTGTCGTCAAAACGCCAATGGCAAAAGAACTGAAGTGACAGATACTTGGACAGTTTATAGTCAATGGTGTTCTCTATGTTGGCCTCAACTGATTCAAAACTGGAATAAAACTGGGCCTTGCAGGTCCACGTAAGGTCCTCAAAGAATTTCCACTTTATGTTTCCGTCAAACCGGGAACCCATTGTGTATTTGAATCTTTCACCCTGGTCAATACCAAAATTGGTTGCAATACTGTCCACGCTCACGTATCGGCAGTTATAGGAGAACGGTGACAACTGGACCGAGAGGGTTATGTTCTTATTCTTGAACTTGGGCTTGTAATCCAAACCAATGGATATGTTACCGTAAGCCGGAGCAAAGAACTTGGATTTCAGTTTGGTAGTCACTTTTGTATCAAACACCGGCATAAACTGGGTATAACCCTGGAACTGGGCCGAATAATACCAGCTTTCCCATGCTTTCAGTCCGTATTTTGAAGTAAAGCGGATTAGGTCATCGTTGGTACGGAACGCCTTTTCGCCGTTAATCTCGGTGGTATAGTAACCAAGTTTAAGCTCCAGCTTGTTGTCAAACGTTGTTTGCTTTTTGGCATAATTGGCCTCCAGGTTTATCTGCCCAAGGATAGAGTGATTGCTCTCACCACCCTTGTACCAGTTCTCGGAATAGTAACTCTGGGTGTATTTGCACTGGAAATTGCCGAAAGTCTTCCAGTAACGCTGTTTTTTCCGGTCAAAATCCAATAAATCTTCTTTTCCCGGACGGCGTACCGATGTAATTTGCGGCCTTAATTCAATACCTCTTGCCAGATCATCGGATATGGGTATTATTCCGGGAACGCCCATAAGTTCCTGCTCGGTCATTTTCACCAGCTCAGGATGCTCCAGATACAGCCTGACCAAAGTCTCATCAATCATCCTGGCCAAAGTCATATCCACAACCTCTGGAACCGAATCCAAAGGAAGAAGGTCGTCATCATAGTCCTTATCAAATGATTCAACAGGGGTTATGGCATCGGCCACAGCGGAACGATACAGGACAATAGGCATGAACAACTTATAGTACAACGGATTGTCCGATATATCCTCGTACGAAATGACTGATTGGTCCATAAAAACCATTGGAACGGAATCCAGTTCCGATGCAAGTTCCTGAAGAATAGCAAGGCTGTCAGGGAATGACAAAGAATCACGGTCAGATACGGTCTGACCAATGGCAGCAATTGACATGGAAACTGACAGCAAAAGCGTTACTAGCTTTTTCATAAGTCTTCGGGGCACATGCTTCATGTGATGCAAAAATACAACAAAAACCGTTCAAATCTATAAAAGTGCTAATAAGTTAGGCTTTTTGCCTCCCTCTTTCCCTATTTTACCTATCTTTGCACTCCGAAATTTTATTAGATAAAAAAGTGGATAGAAGAACAATCTTAGGAGTACTGCTCATCAGCGTAGTGTTGGTATTGACGTTGCTGTGGTCCGGCAACAACCAGAAGAAAAACGCCGAAAAAACATCAAAGTACGAGCAGAGTATAGAATCCCAAAACGCTAAATCAGAGGATTCCGAACAGTTTGCACAAGAGACCGCAAATGACATGACAGCTTATTTACAGGATTCGCTGTCACCCTTGTTTCCTGCCATGAACGGAACCCAGACCACCACAGTACTTGATAACGGACTGGTCAAGATTGGAATTTCGTCAAAAGGCGCAGCCCCCTACTCGGCCCAACTTAGCGGCTATAAGAACCAGCAGGGAGAGGATGTAATCCTGTTCAGTCAGGACGAGATAAGCCTTAATTTCAAGATTGACGGCAAAAACCAGAATATCCAAAGCAAGAACCTGTATTTTGAGCCCATCAAGAACGGAGCAAATTCCGTTACAATGCGCCTTAACACCAACGGATACGGTTATCTTGATTTCAATTACACCCTTATTCCGGACAGCTACATGCTTAATCTGGATATCAAGGCAACAGGTATGGACAATTTCTTTTCGTCTGACCTGAACACTCTTGCTGTTGACTGGATACAGAACCTGCGCCAGCAGGAAAAGGGTTTTGAATTTGAACAGCGCTATACTACCCTGACCTACAAACGTAATGACAAGGCCAAGGCCAAAGTCCTTTCAGTATCGCCCGCCACACAAAAATCCACAAAAGCCAGTTCCAAGACAATTCAGGAGCAGTTGGACTGGGTTGCATATAAGAACCAGTTCTTTTCATGCATAATGATTGCTCCCGATACATACCAGGGTGGTACACAGTTGTCAGGCGTATCATACGCCAAAGGCAAGGGATACATGAAAAAGCTCATGGCCAAGACCCATACCGGTTTTGACCCCAGCGGAAACGAGCCCACTCAGTTCCAGTTCTATTTTGGTCCCAACGATTACAAGATTCTCCGTCAGAGCAGCAAACTGGTACACGGCAACCACAAAGTAAGACTTAACCGAGTGATAGATCTTGGTTGGCCGGTAGTCCGCGAGGTAAACCGTTTCCTTATCATTCCTCTGTTCAATCTGCTCTCCAAGTGGAATCTCAATATGGGTCTGGTAATCCTGCTTATGACCATAATCGTAAAGATGCTGGTTATGCCCGCTCAGATCAAGTCATATATGTCATCGGCCAAGATGCGTGCTCTCAAGCCCTACATTGACGAGGTCAACGCCAAATATCCCAAACCCGAGGATGCAATGAAAAAGCAGCAGGAAACCATGGCCGTATACAGCAAGTACGGCGTAAGCCCAATGGGCGGTTGCCTGCCTTCACTCATACAGATGCCTGTATGGATGGCTTTCTTCTTCTTTGTGCCTAATGCAATTGAACTGCGTCAGCAGAGTTTCCTGTGGGCTACTGACCTGACAGGCTTTGACGACCTGATAAGTTGGAGCAACAACATTCCTCTGATAGGTAACCATCTCAGCATATTCTGCCTGCTGTTCTGCGTCACCAACATAATCAACACCATCTACTCCATGCAACAGCAGCAGATGGCTCCCGGACAGGAGGACAGCATGAAGATGATGCGCTGGATGATGTACATTATGCCGGTTATATTCTTCTTCTCGTTCAATAACTACTCATCAGGTCTGTGCTACTACTACTTTGTATCCGGTCTGATTGGTATCATAACAATGGTATGGCTGCGCAGGTCAACCGACGAAAAAGCCATCCTTGCTAAACTGGAAGCCGATTACGAAGCCAGCCGCAACGACCCCACCAAGCGCAAGCAAGGCGGAAACAGCATGATGGCCCGTTTGGAAGCTCTTCAGAAAGAGCAGGAACGTTTGCAGAAACAACAGCGCAAATAGTTTATTTCAACCATTTGTCAAGCCAGTTAAAGTAGGTCCTTTGCCAAAGAATTCCGTTCTGAGGCTTAAGGACCCAATGGTTTTCGTCGGGGAACAGCAGCAACTCCGCAGGTACTCCGCGTAGTCTGGCTGCCTGGAATGCCGATACCGCCTGCGAATACAGGATACGGTAATCCTTCTCACCGTGTATACATAAAATAGGTGTATCCCATTTGTCGGCAAACAGATGGGGAGATGTTGCATATGTTCTTTTGGTAACCTCGTTCTTTTCCCAGTACGGTCCGCCCAGATCCCACTGCGGGAACCACATCTCCTCGGTCTCCAGATACTGTTGTTCCAGATTGAATATGCCGTCATGAGCTATAAAGCATTTAAAGCGCCCTTGGTGGTGTCCGGCCAGCCAATAGACCGAATAACCTCCAAAACTGGCACCTACACAGCCCAGACGGTCCTTGTCAACATAAGGTTCTTTGCTTATGTCATCAATAGCCGACAAAAGGTCTGTCATGCACTGCCCTCCATAATCGCCGCTTATCTGTTCCAGCCATTTCTTTCCGAAACCAGGTAATCCCCTGCGGTTTGGAGCCACAATGATATACCCCTGGTCGGCCATAATCCTGAAATTCCAACGATAACTCCAGAACTGCGATACCATATTCTGAGGTCCACCCTCACAGAACAAAAGTGTAGGATACTTTTTGGATTCATCAAAGTTTGGCGGGAACACCACCCACGTAAGCATATCCTTACCGTCCGATGTCTTTACGGCACGGGCCTCCACCTTGATATTGTCCAGTTGGCTGAAAATATGGTCATTCTCATGTGATATCTTTTGAGCAAGACCGCGTCTTGTATCAACAAGGTATATCTCGGATGCAAATCTCATGGATGCACGGGTAACAATAAGATTGTTATTGCCTCCACAAGCCAGCGAAGAGTAATCACAGGCATCATTGTTTACGGTCAGCACATTGCCGTTAAGATCGACCGAGAACAAGGACATGCGTCCCTGCCACGAGCCTATAAAGTAAAGATAGTCCTTGTTCTGAGCCCAGATAAAATCATCCACATTACTCTCAAAACTATCGGATACCGACCATTTGCGGTTGTTGCTCAAGTCCATAACGTACAGGCGGTTAATGTCGCTCTCATATCCGTCACGTTCCATGCTCTGCCATGCAATGTAACTGCCGTCGGAGCTGAACTTAGGATTGGTGTCATATCCCATATTCATGTCTTGCGTTCCCTCCATCTTGCACAGATTCACGGTCTTACCGTTTTCAAGATAATACAGGTATATGTCCGAATCCGTACTCTTGGCATATTCAAGTCCTGTCTTTTTACGGCAGGTATAGGCAACGCTCTTTCCGTCAGGACTCCAGTCAAACTGCTCTGTGCCTCCAAACGGAAGCATGGGGCTCTCATAAGGTTCTCCTTTCAGGATATCGGTCAGTTCCTTATCGGTCTTCTTTCCGTCAAACGATGCTATGAACGGATGGGGAATCATGGTACTCCAGCTGTCCCAGTGGCGGAACATAAGGTCATCGGCAATCATTCCGGTTGCCTTAGGCAGGTCATCATACTGTGTTTCCTTAACCAGCGGATTGGGAACGCTCATAACCATCAGTACATGACTCATATCCGGCGAAAACAGGAAACCCTCCACATCACGGTCATAGTATGACAGCTGTTTTCTGTGCTTGCCTTCAATATCCATTGACCATATCTGCTGCACACCGTCCTTAACTGACAGAAACGCTATACGATTGTCGTCAATCCATGCCGGACTATGTTCCGATACAGCCGTCCCGGTCAGTAACCTGACATTTCCGCCATCGGCATTCATCACATAAATTACAGTGTGACTGGCGTTTTCCTTTACGCTGTAATATGTAACCTGATAAGCAACCCTGGCACCGTCGGGCGAAACCGCCACTTGGCCTATCCTTCCCATTGACCAAAGAGCCTCAGGAGTGAGCCTGCCGTTCTCAATACGGATATCACTCCTGCCAATGTTTACCTTACTGTCATCTTTTTTAACCATAGTCATTATCAAAGCTGTAACTGCAGCTACTGCAATCACTATACCGAATGCAGTATAACGTCTCTTGTCCATCTTATTGATTAATCATTACAAATGCGAATATATCACTTAATATTGACATTATGCTAAGGCATATTTGTTATCTTCGCGGAAAATACACAAAATGACACTACTTATCCTGATTATATCATTCCTGGTTTCGGTACCCTTTGGACCGGCCTCAAATCCAGCCTCGGCAACATGCAGCATGGAATATGCGGCAAAAGACACCATAAGACTGGTTTTTGATGTCAACATTTCCCAGGGATGGCACGTATATTCAACCAATTTACCGTCCGGCGGGCCTAACAGCACCCAAATAATGTTTGATTCCATATACGGACTCAAACCGGTTGATGACCTTAAGTTCTCCGGCACAGAGACGGAACAGTTTGACCCTGTCTTTGGCATCAACATAAGGTTTTTTGAGCGTAAGGTCCGTTTTTATCAGGATCTGCATATCACATCACCCTACTGGTCCGCCCAAGGATACCTTTCTTATTCAATATGCAATGACAGCCAATGTCTGCCGCCCCAAAAGGTAGAATTCAGCTACGGCAGTTCATCGGTCACACCCCCACCCGCCCCAAATGAACAATCGGGCCTGACGGACCTGTCTCAGCTAAAGGACTATTCTCCGGATACCTGGGCTCCCGTAAGCATCAATGCCACGAATATGGACAGGACAAGCCTGTGGGGACTGTTCCTGACAAGTTTTCTTGGCGGATTGCTGGCTCTTTTGACTCCTTGCGTCTGGCCTATCATTCCAATGACAGTGAGTTTCTTTATAAAACGCTCATCCAACAGGAAAAAGGCCGTCCTTGATGCATTTGCATATGGCCTGTCCATCATTGCCGTATACGTCGCAATAGGTTTGGGCATAACCCTGATATTCGGAGCGAACGCGCTTAATGCGCTATCCACCAACGCTATAGTCAATATCCTTTTCTTTCTGATACTAGTCTTTTTTGCCCTTTCTTTCTTTGGAGTTTTCCAGATTACGCTTCCTGCCGGTTGGAGCACGGGAACGGAGCGAAAGGCCTCCGGGTCCGGATTTTGGGGAATCTTCTTTATGGCCCTCACCCTGACCATAGTGTCGTTTTCCTGCACCGGCCCCATAATAGGATTCCTTTTGGTCGATGCCGCATCGTCCGGCAGTATCATTGCCCCGATTGTAGGCATGGCAGGATTCTCCATGGCAATGGCTATACCTTTTGCTTTGTTCGCCATGTTTCCCGGCTGGTTGCAGCCCTTGCCCAAATCCGGAAGTTGGATGGATAAGGTAAAAGTAACGCTGGGATTTGTTGAACTTGCATTCTCGCTCAAATTCCTGTCGGTAGCCGATATGGCTTACGGTTGGGGGATATTACCCAGAGACCTGTTCATCCTGCTTTGGATCATAATGGCGATTCTTTTAGGCCTATACCTCATAGGACTTACAGGGAAAAGGCAAAACGGCAACAAAAGACGCTTCAGCATAGCGGGCACTGTAACAGGAATAGCGTCACTTGCATTTGCAGCATGGCTTGTTCCCGGATTATGGGGAGCACCCCTTAAAGCAATAAGCGCTTTTACGCCCCCTGTTTCCACACAAATAATCGGACATAACCTTATCTCGGTTGAGCCACAGTATACCGATTACAACCAGGCGCTCAAAGCATCGGAACAGAGCGGCAAACCTGTGCTGATTGATTTTACGGGTTATGGCTGCGTGAATTGCCGCAAAATGGAGGCATCGGTCTGGACTGACCGGCGGGTAGCGGAGATCATTAACGGGCAATATATCCTGACATCGCTGTTTGTTGATGACAAGACTCCTATTAAAGAAAACGTATGGGTAACGGAGAACGGTACAAAGGTTAAGATCCGGACCGTTGGTGACAAGTGGAGCCTGTTGCAACGCTATAAGTTTGGCGCCAACGCACAGCCCTTCTACGTAATTGTGGATTCCAAAGGAAACCTCCAGTCCGGCCCCTACACCTTTGACCCGAACGTTGAGAACTTCCTGAACTTCCTGAAATAGTTAAGCTTTTTCCCGCTTGATGACTTTCTTTTTGCGGACAGACCAGCCGAAGAAGCCCGTTGGGTTGGATACATCAAAGTATTCGCCATGAGTGTAGGCAATCAGATCCATTGCAGCCATATCCAGTTTGTCGTTCTCGTCAATGTACTTTTCATCGACCAGCACGTTCACCACCTCGGCCAGGAACATGTCGTGTGAGCCCAAAGGCTTGATATCAACAACCTTGCACTCAATTGAAACGGGCGATTCCTGAACAGTAGGTGCCGATACAATCTCAGCCTTGCCCGGAGTAATACCGGCCTCTTTGAATTTGTCACAGTCACGGCCTGAACGTACGCCGCAAAAATCGGTAGCTCTGGCCAGTTGCTTTGTAGTAAGGTTTATTACAAAACAACCGTTGCGCTTTATTATGTCATACGAATGGCGTTCCGGACGGATTGACACATAGCACATTGGAGGATTACTGCATACGGTTCCAGTCCACGAAACGGTAAGAACGTTATATTCCTGAGGTGTTGCTCCGCAGCTTACCAGCACTGCGGGCAAGGGATAGATCATTGTCCCTGGCTTAAAACTCTTTTTCATTTTTCGGGCTGTGTTAATTTTCGGAATACAGACGGTGTAGGCAGCGTAAAACGCATCAGTTCTCCTGTAACCGGATGTATGAATGAAAGACGGTAATTATGAAGCATAAGTCTGCGTACGGGGTTTGTCTCGGCTCCATATTTCATGTCGCCGGCAATAGGACAACCCATCTCGGACATATGCACTCTTATCTGGTTCTTTTTACCGGTAAATATCTCAACGTCAACAAGAGCATATCTGCCACGTGTCTGAATTACCTTATAATGCGTTACGGCAAGACGTCCAACGGTCTCATCGTTGGTAGAATGTACTCTAAGGTGTTCATTCTGGGTAAGCAGGCTCTCAATTGTATCTTCAGGACGGGCCGGGATATTCTCGGTAACGCACACATAACGCCTTTCCTTTACATAAAAATCCCAGTTAGACCTCAATTCCATCATAAGGCTCTCGTCTTTGGCAAAGACAAGTATCCCCGACGTATACTGGTCAAGCCTGTGGCAAACATAAATTTCTGCATCGGGATTATCGTGACGGACATAATCCCTTACAATATGAAAAGCATTCTTTTCACGGGCAGTGTCATTTGCGACAGACAGGAGTCCCGATGCTTTTTCTATCACCACAAACCATTTGTCCTCATATATGACCTTTACCTGGGGATTGTTGAATTTATAGAAAGAACGCCCAAAATTTACCTGAACTATATCACCTGGTGATAAGGGAGTATCAAACTGTGTGACGGCAGATCCTTTAATGGCAATGTGTTTGTATTTGAGCATTGACTTAACCTCGGATTTACTCAAACCAGACAAAGATGAAAAAAGGAAAGGAAGCAATGTTACCTCCTCTTTCACTTCAAAATTCTTGATATTATCGGCTGTAAGCCTCCTGTTACCCTGATTACGGACCATTTAAAGACTTGATTTTTCAATACGGGAACAAAATTATGAAAAAAAGTTCGTATCTCTTGGATATATTCAAACTGGATGTTATCTTTGCTCCGTGTTTTTCATGGTATTAGATTTTATTTCAAGGTGAGCGGAACTGTGAAGTCCCGCTCACCTGCTTTTTTTACGTATTTTAGTTCTTTTTGTATGTAACATATACAATTCAGCATATAATCGAAACATCAATAAACAATATTTTATGGCCATTTCGTAAAAAATGAACGTTTTTCGCTACTTTTTTGAAAAAAATAGTAGATAATTAAAAAATTGACCATATATTTGTAGTGCAAACAAGGAGAGAAGATTGGTTGTGAAACCGGTTCATCTAAATTTCAATTATTGGAAAAGGACTATTGAGAACGAGAGACACGCTGTGTAAGCGAGTCTCTTGTTTTTTATATATGTTCCAAATTGATTGGGATTTCTGCCATTCAGGGCCTTAGGTCACCCTTTGGCATCGGCCTCCATAGCACGTATTAGTTCTATCTGGCCTAAAACACTTTTTAAGAGTTTGTCGGTAGCTATTGGCTTTACCACAAAGTCATCGGCACCCAGATTAAGGGCACGCACAATATTATCGTTGGTACTCAAAGCCGACATAACTATAATTCTTGACTGAGACAATTGAGGATCGGAACGTAACCTGCGTAGCACCTCATAACCGTCAATGACCGGCAGCATCAGTTCCAGCAACAGTAAAGACGGTTTTTCACTTAAAGCCTTATCAAGTACCTCCTGACCGTTAACGGCTGTAATAACCTCCAGATTCAAACGGCTCAACACTTTCTTGGCATATATCAGGCCAAAAGGTATATCATCGGCCACCAGGACTTTAATTCCTTTGGTTTCCGTTCCCAACAATTGGGTTTTATCCATCTCTGCCATCTTATCAGGAATTAGTCTTGTTACGATGCATCAGTTCAGTATAACGGTCCATCCATATTTTAGGAGTGATACCTGTCATCTTTCTGAAAACGGCATTGAATGCAGGGGCACTTGGATAACCGCAGGCATTGGCTATCTCTTTCTGGGTAGCATCAGGATGATTCAGAATATACTGCTCAGCATAGTTCACGCGGAGCATACTTATATAGTTCAGGAACGTCATCCCGTATGTTTCGCCAACATAATCCGCCAGGAACCCTTTCTTTACGCCCAGTTTTTCGGCCACATCAAAAAGTGATACACCCTGCTCCAGGAACATCCTGTCATATAGAACGCATTTTTCAAAGTTCTGTTCCAGCAACGCAAGCTCATCGGAGGTTCCTTCCTGCGACTGCATGTTCAACGGCTGAGGCGACCAGGACGCGCCATAGATGCTGGACTGCATCACCATATCGGCATGCTGCTGCACAACAACGTTATCAGAACTGTTCCCTGCCGGTTCAACTCTTGGTTCATCCTGGATATACACCGGCACACGGAAACGCAACCTGTCCAACAGACCCCCGACAGACTGACGGCTATCCGGACCTACGGATCCCACCAATGCTATCAGACTCAATACGACACAAGCCAACACACACATTGCCAACACCACCCAGACATTTCCGGTAGCATTACCCTTGCCAAAAACCACCAGAATGACCAAAAGCATGATCATCACGAACGATGTTGAGTACTGAACCACATGGGTACTTGCCTGCCCTCCCCTCAGATAGAACATAAACAGATCCTTAAGGGAGCGGTCACCGCCTATGAATACCGATGTCATCCTAATGACAAAGTATATAAAGCCTGTAATGACAAAAGATTTATATACATAATTGATACACGCAAGGAAAACTAAAAGGCTACGGTCAGGAGACGAAGTAAACGGAGGTACCCCCAACAGAATGTTGTTAAGCACGTTCAGGGCATTCACATATCCTGCAACGAACGTAGTCTCCATACACATCATGATGTGGACAAACGGAAGCGTGCAACATATGTTGAACATCACGTCATGCCTCTTTATCTTTGAAAAATGGTCAAGGTACGCTATAAGGATAGGAATGATGGTGAGCGAGACAAACTGGGTCAAGCAATAAAAATGCAGTATATACCTTTGGCCAAAATCATTATAGGAAAGGAATATCATGAACAGGTAAAGGGAACATACAACAAAGAAAAACTCCAGTCTTCGGTGTAACGGCGACGATGGAGACATCAGCAGGTATCCCAAATACCAGAACATGCTGATTAGGCACGGCAAAAGGATGAAATATTGCTGCATCTATGCTGTAATGAACAAGTTACAACTGCAAAGATATCCAATTTGATTGGCATTAAAAAATAATTTTAATAATTAAATTAATAATCGCATGTTCAAAAAAACATACAAACTTGAATAACATATGCCGGAAAAGAAAAAGATTGATTCATTTATATTATCTTTGCGCCAAAATAGTCCAATTCATGCAATCCTCAATCAACAAGGTCATTAGCATACTGTTTGTATGTCACGGAAACATCTGCCGTTCCCCTATGGCCGAGTTCATGTTCAAGGATATGGTACAGTCCAAAGGATTGGAGCACAGATTCTACACAGAATCGGCCGCTGTATCAACCGAGGAGATTGGCAATTCCATTTACCCTCCCGCCAAACGTTGCCTGACTGCGCACGGCATTCCATTTGACAAAAGCAAAACGGCCAGACAGATCACCCGTTCGGATTACAACCGGTTTGACATTATCATTTGCATGGACCGGATGAATCTGAGATGGTTAAAATACATCATTCCTGATGACCCGGAGCAAAAAGTCAAGCTTATGATGTCATACGCCGGATTAGACCGCGATGTGGCCGATCCGTGGTATACCGGTGATTTTGAAACAACCTACCGTGACCTTGACCAGTCACTGGAAGCATTGCTTAACCAACTATTACAGAAAACATCCATTGAGTGAGTAATAAAATCCTTTTCCATTAATCATTTAAACCAATAATTATGCATACCGTATTGATAGTTGTAGGTATAATCGCAGCATGGTTCATATTTAGGGCAGCAGGCGAAGATTGAAACCTTTTTTAAGGATAGTTATATTGCTATCTTGATGATTTGATGTATTTTTGCCCCCGCAAACAAGGAGAGAAGATTTGGTTGGTTTCTGTAACCAATATCCGAATTTTCGGGAGGCAGGATAGCTGGGACAGCTGTCCTGACTTTTTTTGGAGGCATATTAATACCGAATAAAATTTAAGGTGTCCATAGAACAATGTTCCGGACACCTTTTTATGTCGTGATTCCGTTGGGATTCGAACCCAAGACCCACAGCTTAGAAGGCTGTTGCTCTATCCAGCTGAGCTACGGAACCGAACCTGAAGGTGAGGTCAACGATGTTAACCAACCTGTTTTGCGACCGCAAATTTAGCAAAACTTCCGTTCAAAAAAGACAAAGCGGCACAGAAAAATGCATTAAACCATGCATAATAAAAAAAATAGACGTCACACGTTTGGTAATATACGTCAGTAAACCTATATTTGCATTATACATAAACTTTTAAAACTAAAACAATAGTCATTATGGAAGAGACAACCGGTTACTCAAAAGATGAAAGAGAAAAGTCAAAGACTACCTCCTTTGTTTTGCCACCTCACAACAATCTGATGGTTTGGTCAATACTTATTACCATATTCTGCTGCCTTGTAGGCGGAATAATAGCCATCATCTATTCATCAAACTCAAACAGTGCATACAACAGTGCAATTATAGCATCGGACGATTATGCCAAGCAGTCACTCTATTATGAGTCCGAAAAGAACAACAAGACCGCCAAGACATGGATCATTATAAGCGTAGTAGTAGGCGTTCTTTCCGTCATAGCATCAGTCCTGTTTTTTGCTTGCGGTGCTGCAGCTTCAATGGCTGCATTCCCTAAATTCTGAAATTTGCAGTAAATGAATAAAAGAAAGGTGGCAATAACTCTGACTGTTATTGCCATCTTTCTTTTTGTACTCATTTACGGGCTGCTTGATCCCGCCACGGTTCCGTTTCCAAGATGTCCTTTCAATCTCATTACAGGCTTAAAATGCCCGGGGTGCGGTTCTCAGCGTGCCCTGCACCAGTTGTTGCACCTTAACATTGCACAGGCCTTTAGCTACAACGCATGCATGGTAGCTTTTGTTCCTGTCATTGCATTCCTTGCATTTGCACGCATCATGCGTTCAAGATTTCCGCGCCTGTATGCAGCAAGCCACAACACTGTCTTTTCGTGGACTTTGCTGGCAATCATCCTGTTATGGTTTCTGATTAGAAATATTTTTGGCTGGTGAACCGTACAGCATCAGGATAACAGGGAGCGGTATCCAATAGATTATAAAAGCAAAATACTTTAATGACTGTAAGTTCAAGCCCACAAACTGATACAGATTGGTATATTCCAGGGTTTGGATAAGCTGCGAGGCTATCAGCATTGTAATTATGAAATGAGACATGGGAACAGCCATGAACGCAAACGCATTCATGCAGTCTTTCAGACTGCGAATGGTATCTGACAGCAAACCGTAAACCAGCGACGGAATTGAAACAGCCATCAGCAACAGGAATACACAGCCGTCATATAATGGGCTGCCTGACAGTTTTCCGGTCACGCTCAGCAACAGATTGCTTCCGACAAACAATCCCAGTACAACAACCACCAGACATATTACCAGAGCGGCAAAACCTGCATACAACGATGTCTGCTCCTTGGGAGACAGGCTCTTAAAATGTCGCACAGCGTTAAACAAACCGCAACTCTTTGCCAATCCAATAGTCATAAAGAGCATAACGGCATTTCCTACAGGCGCATTCTTAAGACAGTCCGATGCGGCTCTGACAGCCCATCTTACGCCCGATATCCCCAGGACGCTTCGGATAGACAGATCCCCATTACCTCCGGAATGCTTTATTTCTATTATGCTGCCTATCCATGAAATGATTATTACCAGAATAAGCAGTATGAAATAAAGCACTGCGGGATGCAGCAGCCACCTGGAACGTTTATTCATCGGCTATAAGGTTTGACGGGTCAATAATGTGCAGTTCAATTGCACGGACAACCAGACGGGTTACGTTCACTCCACGCTGTTCTCCCTCTGGGAACAGCCTTGATATCAGGTCCGCCTGACGTTTTTCGAGCGACTTGCTGCTGAAAGGCATAGTACGCAACTCACTGATCATATCTTTGGTATATCCCAAAGCAAGATGCCTCAAGAAACGTTCGTCATATTCGTCTATCTCATACTCTATGCTTGCACGGCGCTGGTTGCCTTCGTCTGTAACGGCCTTCTTGAAACGCTCCACCAGTTTTTCAAGCACGGGCTGATTGAATACGTAATGCTTGCCTGCCATAACATCCATAACCTCACTGCGGGTAAGCAGCTCGCCTGTCTTTAAGACAATACCATGAGCGCCCGCATCCAGGACATCGGTCCAGAGTTTTTCGTTCAGGATCTCGCCCGTAAACACAAGCACCTTTACCCCACCTTTCCTGGTAAGTTTGCGGCATATGTCAACGCCAACGGTAGTAGAGCCACCCAGCCCAAGGTCAAGAAGGACCAGATCAGGTTCAGCACCGTCATCCATAAGTTTCCAAAAGTCCCTTTCGGTCTGAGCAGTCCCTATCACATCTATCTCAGGGATATCATTCCTGATGATAGACAACGTGCCTTTAAGCTCAAGCGATACATCTTCGACTACAATAGTCTTAATCTTTTCCATATCTTAATATCATTAATCTGCTTTGGGTACTGTAAACCAGATGACCACGCCTCCAGGTTCACTTTCCGCATTTATGCGGCATCCCGGATGTCCAAACGCCTCATCATGTTCACGTATTATCTGACGGCACACAACATATGCCATATCGTCCTTGTTCATCAATGGAGTAAACAGTTCGTCAAGAATATCTTCGGCCCATGATTCACATTTACGATGAAGTTCAAACCTGACAAAATCGCCATCGGCTACAGCGCAAACGGTCATATCCCCACCCTGAGCCATGCCTTTGTCCGCAAGGCTCTCAACAAGATATTCAAGCATTACACGGTCGGCCCATACATTAAAGCCGCATTCTTTAATATTCACCTTTCCTGTATAACCTGTTCTGGCGCTCACCTTGTTTATATATAAAGAGAGGCTGTCCAATATCCCGTTTACAGGAATCAGTTCCCTGTGAACAAGTTGTCCGGTTGTCTGAGACAAGGCATACTGGCTTAACATACCGAACATCTCGCGGTAATAATTAACCAGTTCCTCCATATCGGACACTTGAGTACTGGAACGCTCGGCAACAGCGGTTGACTTGATATCCTGAGCCATCTGCATTATCCTGTTGGGATACCATACGGTCTCATGCTTAAGTGTAGAAAGGCAGTTGTCAAGGATAAGATTGCTCACATGCAGCCTATTCTCCTCATAATGAATCCTCTGCGACTCTTCACGGATCTGTTCAATATCGCGGAATCCGGACTCGAATCTTATCACACAGCTATACAAGGCTGTAGCCAGGTAACTTGCTATCATTCCCTTTACTATATTCCAGGATTCGTCAGCCTCATGTTCAAGCCTGAATCCTACAGCACCTACCGCATGTTCCCCGTCATCAAGGACAACCTTAAGCGGCAGAGCCCTGCACAGGCCGTCCAGTGATGTCTGTTCCTGTGAACTGTCCATACACAAACGGACTCTGTCTGCCAGCAACTCGTCAGGTTCGCCCTGATAACGGGTTGCGGTAATTATGCGTCCTTCGTTGTTCAGGGATATGATAAGCTGACGCATATCAATAAGGTGCTCCAGGTCATTAAAGATTCCCTCAGCAAGATTGCGTACCACATTATCTGCATTGAACTGGTCAAGATCATTAACGGCCAGTATTTGTGATATCCGGTTAATTATTCTCTGAGCCTGCTGCAAATCGCTCCTGAACCTCATCCAATGCCTCAGGTGGGCCATATATCTTACAAGCAGGATCAAAATGAATATCAACACAAACACCATTACGGCAATGGACAGATTACTGTTGGTACGCTGTAGGTCACGGCAATCCTCCTCAATTTTCCACTCCCCAAAATAGAGCTTGAACAACTTGAGATAGGCATCGTCGTTGTAACGGTAAACATCCCAGTCGCGCATGGCAAGGGCCGATACGGCAATCTCATTCCTTAGCCACAGAACAGTCTCGTAATCGGTGGCAAATCCGTCCTGAAGCCAATAGGTTTCAGCCGGAACCAGCGTATCGGTAACTGTAAGCAGCATATCGTTTGAGCCTCCGTTCAACAGATAATCCCTGTTCAGAGCATCAAAGGCCGAATCGGCATAAAGCAAAGCATCCTCAAAACGGCCCTCGGTATTGCACAGATATGTCTGGTTTGCATAGTTGTAAGCAGTTACAAGCAGGCTGTCCCCTATTCCGGCCGCATCCTGAGCGCCGGCATTTGCACCAAGCCCAATCAAGAGCAGTAATGACAGAATACGTTTTACGCCCTTGGGCAGACGGAACGAAAAACGGCTTCCTTTTCCAAGAGTGCTCTCAACATTAAAACTGCAAACCTTAAAAATTTCATCGGACTTGCGGTATTTCTCAATAATACCCTTGCAGTTCATAAGACCAAATCCGCTGCCCTTACCCTGACGCTGTCCGGCCCCTATCTTGTCGGGCGAGAATACTCTCTCGTCACGTATCAGATGAACATCCTCCTCACTCAAGCCCACCCCGGTGTCCAAGACTGCAATCTCCACATAATCATCATCCTGCAAGGCCTGAATTGTAACCTTGCCGCCACCGGGAGTAAACTTGCATGCATTATTGGCAAGAGTGTTTATCATGAACAGAGTCAAAACACGGTCCGCACGTACAACAGCATCGGTTTTGCATACATCCAATTGAACACCTTTCAGAGTAAAGCTACGGCTTCCGCGACTCACTATGTCAAACAGGGACTGCAACGGAAAACTTTCAATATTCAATGCCACAACGCCCTGACGTATGCGGATCCATTGAGACAGAAGGTCATTGTACTGGTTTATGCGTTCGGCCAATTCGCGTATATATTCAAGACTCTGCTCGTATTGGACACTGTCAGCCTTCATTTGGGAAAGATGACGTATCTCGGAACGCATTCGGTCAATATACGGCAAGCACTCCGCAACCACCTGACAGCAGGTCTTGCGGGCCAGATTCTCACGTTTATTGTTCCGGGCATGCATCTGGTACAGATAATGCTGTTTTTCGGCCTGCTTTAACAGGTCTGCCTGCCCTATCAGTTCATCGGAATTCCTCAATGCTGCCTTAAGGTACGGGGCAACCGTATTCAAAACCGCACGGCTGTCACGATCGGCATGTTTAGCTCCCCATGACACAGAGACTTGAGCCGTATCATCAATCGTAACAGACTCAGCGCCTGTTAGTTCCTTAAGCTCCGGAGCCGCCGTACGGTTAAGCCACTCAATAATGTCACTACCGGCCGGAACAGGCTTTAAGATATTCTCGCACAGACCAACAGTCTTTTGTATCATCTCTGCGTATTTCCTGTTGGCAGCGGCAATGCGTTTATGGAATAAAAGAATAAAGACAATAAGCAATACTATGGCAGCGGCAACAGCGTATAGCATTACCGTAAGCCTGCGGTTGGAACGCTCCAGCAGAATGGTGCGCGCCTCATACCTGCGGTCCAGGCGTATGTTCTTCTGTATTTCCAGATAAACCGTCCTGTTATAGTCCGATGCAAGCTTGTCGTCCAGTCCGGAATACGCCAGACTCATCTGCTCACGCAATGACGCCATACATTCCGGTACTACGCCATGAGGTATAGCATCCATCCACATTTCCTCCACAATGACTCCGTCACTGCGATAGTTCTCCAACGGTTCAAGAGCATACCGCCCTGCACCGTTCAGGCGGAAATTGTCATTCAGCATATCCAGCGCCGTGCCCAATGCTCCCAACGCTTCCCTATACATTCCGCGCTTTATATAACACGAGGCCAACAGGCGTTCATTCTCTATTATCTCATACTGCCCTCCGTATGATGCCGAAAGATGCAATGCCTTAAGAGCCAACTGGGTAGGCAGCAGTTCCGGCTGTACGTCCGATGCATTCAGACGTGACAGCATATCACCGCTTACCCCTGACAGCATGTTCTCAACACCATATTCCAGCAGCAGAGAACAGATAGCGCTTATGCTTAAAGCCTGCATCCTGACATTGTTGTAACGGGTAGCGCTCCGCAGACAATTATCCAGACTGCGCAGCCTTTGCGATGCCATATCATCAGGTCCATATGCCTCCAGACCAATACCCAGTCCGTGCATATACGTGTACATAAGATACCGGTCATGATCCTGACGCAGCAGATTATCCGGCACCACGTACGACATTTCCTGGCCCGCCTGCCCCAATTGCTCCAGTTCAAACCAATATCGGGCCGATTCCATACGGAACGACCTCTCCAATGACAACAGTCTGTCTTTTTGGTAATCGTCAAGCGCAGCAACCTCCTCGTTAAGAGCCATCAGGTTCAAAAGAATGCTGTTGCGGTATTCATAAAATGATACGTTGTCCGATGTACGCTGGCAGATACGCATCAGCCCTATCTGTGATGCAACTATCTCCAAGGTGTTGTTGGTTATTGAAGGAACTGAACTGTACAGTTCCCACGCATGCATATAGTCCATCTTAAGGAACGATATACGTGCCAATGTATTGACAGCCTTAGCCCGTTCGTCAGAATGGCGGCGGGAAACATTCATGGCAAACTGAGCATACTGCTCGGCCGAATCCAGATTGTTCCAGAGATATGAAATGGCCTTCTCGTTCAGGTCAAACGCTGTCAACCCTGAACCAGGTGCCATGTTCTGCCTGCAAGCCGCAAGGCAAATCACCGCACAAAAAAACAGATATTTAAATCTTGCCGGTCTCACTTTCTCTTTTTTCGGCGTGATGGCTTATCCTTTTTGTTTTTCTTTCCCTTATCAGCAACTACCGGATCATCAGGAATGATAGTCAGCATACATGCCGCCTCCAAACCGTATTCGGTATATGCAGTAATCAATACATCCTTTCTTTGGGTTACCTTTTGTGTGGCTTTAGCCGAACAACAAAAATCGTCAACAACACTCAACACGACTGCCGAATCGGCCGAATGCCATCCCACAAACATCCCTTTTTCCAACCCGCGAATCCTAAGGTTGGCGGCATCACCGGTTTTGAGCGTGGTTTTATCAGCACTTACCAGCATCAGCATAGGTCCTGTAGGCAAACCTTGGACACTCTGTCCAAGTTCAAGGCCGTCAATATCCGTTATTGACTCCTGGTCATCAGGGACCAGCCATTCCAGACCGTTAACGGTGACATTCTGAATATAATTCCTGTCACACATTGACGGCTGTAGGCTGAACCTTACACATCCGCAACTGTTCACATCACAATCGGACAGAATCATACCGTCACCACTCCCGGCCAGATACAGGACGCTGTTGCCGCTCTCAAAACGGCAATTCCTGAATACAGCCCCGTAAGAATGATTCAGCACTATGCTGTCAGTAACAAAAGTACAATGGTCAAACAATACCGGCCATGACACATTAACCGTTCCGTTGAATGTCCTGTTACTGAAACTGTTCAGAACAGGCAGGACCTGGGCAGACATAGTCTCTGCAACACCCATTCCAAATACCGCAAGCAGCAGATACGCTTTCTGTAACAGCCTTGATATTGCCATAACAATACAAATGTATTCCTTTTTTCCGTACCTTAGCCCCATTCAAATTGAAAAATGATATGGAGGTTACTCCTATAGCTACAATCAGGACGGGATTTCCATCCAAGTTCGGCATTCCCAGACAGAGCGGGCTTGTGCCTGAGCTGAAAGGCACCATAGTATTTGAGCCGGAATTCCGTAACGCGGATGCACTGCGGGGTCTTGAGGGTTTCAGCCATATCTGGCTCATATGGGAATTCTCGGAGGCTGTCCGGACTGATTGGTCCCCAACCGTGCGCCCTCCCAGACTTGGAGGCAACACACGTCTTGGAGTGTTTGCCACCAGGTCACCGTTCCGTCCCAATCCCATAGGTCTTTCGTGCGTCAGGCTGGACTCCATTGAACTCAACACCCCTCAGGGCCCCATACTGCATGTCAGCGGAGCCGATCTTATGGACGGCACACCCATTTATGACATAAAACCATACATACCGTACACAGACTGTCAGCCCGATGCTACGGCCGGATTCACCGGAACGGTAAGCATGCATAAGTTAAACATTACTATTCCCCCTGAGATTGAGTCAAAAATAAAACCCGGAACGCTCAAAGCACTCCGGGGTATTCTTGCCGAGGATCCAAGACCACGTTACCAGGATGATCCGGAACGCATATACGGTTTTGATTTTGACGGCTATTCCGTAAAGTTCAAGGTTCCTGACCCTGACACGCTTATTGTTACGGAGATAAAGCGTATCAGGTAACAGGATTACTTCTGGTCTTCGGGCTTAACCCTGTCGGCCACCAGCTCCTCAACCATCTCACCAGTAATATAAAGGTAAGCGGAATTAACCTTGCAATTGGTTGTAAGCGAGATTGTCTTTCTCATCTTGCCTACCCTGCGTGTTGAGCCGTTGTACGTAACTTTTATTGAATCCTTCATGCCGGGCATGACGGCTGTCTTTGGAAATTCCGGAACAGTACATCCGCACGATGAACTTGCAGACAGAATCATAAGCTCCTTGTCACCTGTATTCTTAAATACAAACCAGCACGTCTTGTCACCATGTGCCCTGTCAAAAAGGCCAAAATCCTGGGTAGTCTTTTCAAAGGTTATCTCAGGGTATTTTTCGTCCTCTTCATTAAGGCCATTCTTAGCCAACACCGGCAATACCGATGCCAATGCAAACAAAACAATTGTAAGTTTTTTGTTCATATCAAACCTGTTTTATGTGTTATTCGGTCGCTAAAATATGAAAAAAAATTCATTCAGCACCTTATCGGACTGTTTAAGTGGCTTTTCTTTGTAAAATCAAAAAAACAGCACTATATTTGATACCAATAAGGACTTATTATTAATACATATGTTTGACGAGAAAGATCTTGAACAGTTTAAAGCCAAGGGAACCAGTGCTGAAAAAGTAAGTGCACAGTTGGAGTTGATAAAGAACGGATTCCCCTATCTGGAGTTGGATTCTGCCGCCTCAATAGGCAACGGAATTCTGGCGGTTGATGAAAGTCAGTGCAGCAAATACATCAAGACATGGGATACTTACTGCAGCAGTGAGCATACCATCACCAAGTTTGTACCCGCATCGGGCGCTGCCAGCCGCATGTTCAAGGATCTGTTCGCTTTTCTGGATGCCGATTACTCGGTTCCCACCACCAAGTTTGAAAAAACATTCTTTGAAGGGATCGAAAAGTTTGCATTCTACAAGGACCTGGATGCTGCCTGCATTGCAAATGAGCAAAAGTCAATCAAGGACCTGATTGCCCAAGGCAATTACAAGGCTGTGGTTTCAAACCTTCTTGGTTCAAAGGGGCTCAATTACGGAGCACTGCCCAAAGGCCTGCTCAAATTCCATAAATACAGCAACACGGCACGCACCCCGTTTGAGGAGCATATGGCCGAGGGTTCAATGTATGCATCGGGTAACAACGGAATAGTAAACATCCATTTTACCGTATCGCCTGAACATTGGCCGCTGTTCAAGAAACTGGCTGCCAGTTGCAGCAAGAGCTTTACCAAACGTTTCGGCACCGGTTACAACATATCTTTCTCGGAGCAAAAGCCCAGTACCGACACCGTTGCCGCAGCTGCCGACGGTACAGCATTCCGCAATGATGACGGCTCCATCCTGTTCCGTCCCGGAGGTCATGGCGCACTCATTG
The DNA here is from genome assembly GCA_902760965.1 of uncultured Bacteroidales bacterium. GTDB lineage: Bacteria > Bacteroidota > Bacteroidia > Bacteroidales > Bacteroidaceae > Colenecus. The sequence goes on from CACWIN010000005.1 coordinate 88,278, forward strand.
AGAATCTTAATGAACTGGATACCGACATTGTGTTCATTAAGAATATAGATAATGTGGTACCGGATCACCTTAAGTCCGATACCATAACATACAAAAAACTGTTGGCCGGAATCCTGGTCGATGCCCAAAGCAAGGTATTTGATTATCTGCATATCCTTGACAGCGGCAAATACACCCCCGCCCAGCTAAAAAAGATTTCAAAATTTGTAGCCGATTCACTGTGCTGCCGCAAGAAAGACCTTGACAAGCTTGACAGCAAGCAACTTGCAGACTGGCTCCGCAGCAAGCTGGACCGCCCCATCCGCGTATGCGGCATGGTAAAGAACGTAGGCGAGCCCGGTGGCGGCCCGTTCCTGGCATACAACGCCGACGGTACCGTATCGCTCCAGATTCTTGAAAGCTCGCAGATTGACCTGAATGACGCCCGTAAAAAGGAGATGTTCACCAAAGGCACCCACTTTAACCCAGTTGACCTGGTTTGCGCAGTACGCAACTACAAGGGTAAAAAGTTCAACCTGCCCGATTACGTTGACAAATCAACCGGCTTTATATCAAGCAAATCCAAGAACGGTCGCGAGCTTAAGGCCCTGGAACTTCCCGGTCTGTGGAACGGTGCCATGAGTGACTGGAACACCATCTTTGTTGAGGTTCCGCTAAGCACCTTCAACCCCGTAAAGACGGTTAATGACCTTTTGCGTCCTCAGCACCAGCCAGCTTAATAAAACAGCTTCTTTTCAGTGCTGACCGTACCGTCACTGTAGCGTGTCACTACCAATATCAGGCCAGATGGCGAATCCGTTGTCTGGCCTGTAATATTGTAGTACTTTGTTTCCAAGACTTGAACGGGTTGAGTTTCTTTTTCTTCAACCAAGGTAGGATTTAATAATACCACTTGCATATACATATTAGGTTGGATGTATGTGAAACATCCAATCTCATAGAGTGTACGTGACATTTCAAATATGTCAGTTGTCTTAGAGAGTCCAAACATGCCTTCCTTCTTAGAATTGTAAGGATTGGGAGTATTGACCAAACCATACACATCTGCTATGCTGTCCATCTGATTCTGGCTGTACCCATTCCTGATTCCGTAAGCTATCTCGTTGAATATGCACATTTCAATCTCATCAAGCTTAATGGGATCTCCATTGAGGTATTGTTCATAGCTAACTCTCTCTGCGTATATCCTGCGTGCAACCAATATTGAATTGTTGTTTAGTAATTTTGAAACCACAGGGTCTATCAATGAATCAACAACTATTACCTTGCAAATGTCATCGCCTACCCAACCTTCAATCTGATAGTTTCCATTGAACTCATCTTCAAAAAATGAAATCAGATAATCCTGTGTTACATCAGTACTTTTCTTGACAAAGAATCTATCAGGTATCACAACATAATCCTGATATAACGGGGAGATTATTTCTGTATGACCAATTAAAGGAAATAACAGCAATGCTATTGTCATTGACCTTTTCAGATTAAATATCATTCGTTTCATAACATGTCGGATTTAGGCATCAATAATATGTGTTTTGCTTTTCTTTGTGAGCAAAATCATTATCTATTAGGCAAATATATAAACAAAAACAAAAACAAAAACAAAAACAAAAACAAAAACAAAAACTTTTTTTTATAATTGCAACTTGAAGAGTAAAAGGATGGTATTCATAAAACAGTACCAAATATGAAAAAAAGTATTGTTTATTACACATTAGCTTTGGCATTAATGCCATTGAC
>CACWIN010000006.1 GCA_902760965.1 uncultured Bacteroidales bacterium
CTTGGCGGCGTAGTTTACATTGTTATGAGGACCTCCGCCCCAAATGGTCTCCTCGTTGATTTGAATACGTTCCTGGGCCGGTGTACCGAACACCATGGCACCCAAACGTCCGTTACCCAGTGGCAAGGCATCGGTCCATTGGCGAGCGGGGGCGTCATACCACAGTTTTAACTGACTTTCGGTTCCGGCAGAACAACCTACATACATGGCAGCAGCCAGAACAGTAAATAATATCTTTCTCATTTTTGGTTGAAATTAGTAATTGAGTTCAAATATACTACTTTTCTGTAACTTTTTCACTACCTTTGTTTGCCTTATTGCAAGACAACTGAAAATACAATCAATTATACAAAATAAATTATGTATCTGTTAGGTTATGACATAGGCAGCTCTTCAGTGAAGTGCAGTCTTGTAGATGTCCAGAACGGCAGTTGCGTGGCAACAGCGTTCGCCCCCAAGAGTGAAGCACCCATTAAAGCAGTCAACCCGGGTTGGGCTGAGCAGAATCCTGAAGACTGGTGGTCATATCTCAAGGCTGCTACGGCCGATGTTTTTTCACAGTGCAAGGTAGATGCAAAAGATGTTCAGGCTATTGGTATATCATATCAGATGCACGGTCTGGTATGTGTTGACAAGAACCAGAAGGTTCTGCGTCCTGCCATCATCTGGTGCGATTCACGCGCCGTGGGTATAGGCGAGGAGGCCTTCCAGCAGCTTGGCCGCTCACAGTGCCTTACCCATCTGCTTAACACCCCCGGAAACTTTACCGCTTCAAAGTTGGCATGGGTAAAGCGCAACGAACCAAAAATTTTTGACAAAATAGACAAGATAATGCTCCCGGGCGACTACATTGCCATGCGTCTTACCGGTGAGATTGCAACCACTATTTCGGGACTTTCCGAAGGCATGTTCTGGGATTTCCAGACAGGCGAGGTAGCAGGCTTCCTGCTTGACTACTACGGAATTCCCCGTTCATTCATACCCAAGATTGTTCCCACATTCGCCGAGCAGGGCAAGCTAACATCGGCAGCTGCCAAAGAACTTGGCCTGGCCGAGGGCACACCCGTAACCTACCGTGCCGGTGACCAGCCCAACAACGCCCTTTCACTGAACGTATTCGAGCCCGGTGAGATTGCATCGACCGCAGGCACATCGGGTGTTGTATATGGTGTAAACGGCGAGATAAGCTATGATCCCAAGTCAAGGGTAAACACATTCGCCCACGTAAACCACAAGACCGGCTACAACCGTCTTGGAATACTGCTCTGCATTAACGGCACAGGTATCCTGAATGCCTGGATGAAACGCAACATAGTCCCCGAGGGCATTGGTTATGCCGAAATGAACGACCTGGCTGCCCAGGCCCCCATAGGTGCCGGCGGCGTATCAGTCCTGCCTTTCGGCAACGGCGCCGAGCGTGTTCTTGAAAACAAGGAACGCGGATGCAGCTTTAACGGCGTAAACTTTAACATCCACAACCGCTCTCATCTGCTTCGTGCAGCCCAGGAGGGCATTGTATTCTCATTCAAGTACGGAATTGAGATAATGGAGGACATGGGAATGCCCGTAAATAAGATTCACGCCGGCAATGCCAACATGTTCCTCAGCCCGCTCTTCCGCAATACTCTTGCCGGTGTAACCGGAGCCACAATTGAGCTCTACGACACCGACGGTTCAATAGGTGCCGCAAAGGGTGCAGGTATGGGAGCCCATATCTACAATGACCACAACGAGGCATTCGCTTCACTCCAGAAGATTCGCGTCATAGAGCCCAAGGCATCAGATATGCCGGCTTACGACGAGGCTTACCAGCGTTGGAAATCGTACATTAATCAAGATTAAGTCAATTGCATAAAACAATGAAAAAACTAACATCGACCGCCATTTTCATGGCACTCTTGTGCGCAGCTCTTGCCTTGGACGCATGCGCATCATCAAAGGGCGCATCCAAGCTGGCACCTGCCAAGAAGGGATATGCCGAGACCGGAAAGTACCGCAACTACCTTAAGGAACTTGGTTTCAGTCAGGCCGAGATTGACGGTAAGATCCAGGAAATCTATTCAATCATCTTTGAGGGCGAAGAAGCCGCTTACCACGATGTTGACGTTGAGGTTGACGGCAAGATGGTGCCCATGGGTTACATATCGGACGTAAAGAACAACGACGTTCGCACCGAGGGCCAGTCATACGCCATGATGATAGCCGTCCAGATGGACAAACCCGAACTGTTCAACCGTGTATGGCGCTGGTCAAAGCACTATATGCGTCATAACGAGGAGGGTCCCTCACACGGCCTGTTTGCATGGTCATGCCGCACCAACGGCCGCCGCACTTCAAACGGATCTGCCAGTGACGGTGAACTTTACTATGTAACAGACCTTCTGCTGGCTTCACGCCGTTGGGGCAGCTACGAGGAGTTCAACTACCTGGCCGAGGCTCAGGAACTCCTTAACGACCTCTTCTCAAAGGACGGCACAGGCGGTGTAACCAACATCATCAACATGGAAAAGAAGCTCATCAACTTCTGCCCCGATGTACGTTCCAACGAGTGGACCGATCCCTCATACCATCTGCCCGCATTCTATGAGATCTGGGCCGAGACAGCTAAGGACGGCCGTGAGGCAATATACCGCGAACTTGCTGACAGCGCACGTGCATACCTGCATCGCGCCTGCGACCCTGTAACCGGTATCAACCCCGACCAGAGCCAGTTTGACGGCACTCCCAACCGTGGCAGCGAGTTCCACTACGATTCATGGCGCGTTCCTATGAACATTGCAATGGACTTTACATGGTATCATAAGGATGCCGATTGGCAGACCGAATATGCACTCAAGTTCCAAAAGGCTATAGTAGGCCGTTACGGCGTAACCGAGTTCAAGGACCAGTTCGCCCTGAACGGTGACGAGTCAAAGCGTCCCATGGGCGGCGGCCGCTGGCGTCCCAACCTGCGTCACTCAATAGGTTTTGTAGGCACAATGGCCACCACAGCCCTTATGTGTGACAGCGAGTACAACCAGGAACTGGTAAAGCATATGTTCTCATTAAAGCACGAGCCCTATGAGGACGGTTACTATGACATTTACTATGACGGACTGATCTACCTGTTCGCCCTGCTCCACCTGAGCGGCAACTACCGCATGTCATGGTAATATAAAAAATCCTTACAAAATGAGACATCACCCAAAATGATGTCTCATTTTTTTTGCCAAAACTTGCCGGTTTGCATAAAATAATTGTTATCTTTACGCGCTTTAACTGCAGTACGCGCATATGCGCATACACGTAGACGAGCCTAATTAACCCGAACTTAATAACAATTAACCAACTAATATGAACTCACTTAGACAAAAAAATCCTTTCGGCAAGCTTATGCTGGCCGTAGCCGTGACAACTATTGCCGGTGCCTTACAGGTTTCTTGTAGTGATGTATGGAGCGAGCAGCATCCAGGTAACTATTACATCAACTCAGGCGAAACCGTTGCAACGTTCCTTGAGAATCATCCTTCGGGCGAATTCACCAAGTTCGTTTACATCCTTAAGGCCGCCAATATTTGGGGTGAAATGAAAACTTATGGAGAGCATACCCTTTTTGCTCCCACAAACGATGCCATTGATGAGTACCTCAAGCAGAGAAGAGAAGAGGCCCAACTTGTAAAGGACCAGTACAAGAGAGACTCAATCATCGCAGCCTTTGCCAGTGTTGAAACCCTGCCCTTCAAGGTTTGTGACTCCATCGCCAAGACTCACCTTTGCACCAAGACATTCTACTGCGCCGATATGGGTGGTGACGGTGCATTCCCTTATCCTAACATGCTGGACCGTTTCCTTTCATATTACTCATATGAGGATACCATCTGGACCGATGAGGACGGCAACAATCTCAAGAACAAGGAAGGAAGAGACACCTTCAAGATCAAGGTTGCTTACCGTGTTAACCAGGAGTCAAAGATCATTGAGGACGATGACTCAGTTCAGAACGGTGTAGTACATATCATTGACAAGGTTCTCCGTCCAAGTAACAAGTTCCTGTCAGGTCTGTTAAAAGAAAATAAGGAAATCTCAATATTTACCAAGGCCATCTTTGCTACCAAGCTCAGTGACACCCTGGATATGTATGTTGATCCCAACTACACTCCCGTATCATATGACTCAACTGTAACCTGCTATCATACCACACCTGATCTGTGCGCAGTTATCTACTCTACCGCATATGAGTCCGACGAGCATGCCACATGGCCTGAGCAGCGTAAGTTCATGTACACGCTGTTTGCCGTACCTGATTCAATTCTCAGACCTTTCCTTATCAATCAGGGATGCCTTGCCGAAGGCGACAATGATGAGAATGCAGGACTGGATGCTCTGCGTAAGTATGCCGAAAGCGTTTACCCCGATGGTAAGGGAAAGGCTGACACCCTTAGAGAGAGTTCTCTCAACCAGCTTATCTCATATCACATCCTGCCTATGATCCTTACTTATGACCAGCTCAATACATCACAGCAGGAACTGCTTGACAACCGTGTATTCTGTGACGAGCTCGATGTTGAGGATTTCTATGAGACAATGCTGCCGCACTCACTGATGCGTATCAGTACTGCTTACGATATAGCTTCAAAGCCCAACGTAAAGAAGAACCGCAGAGGTATATTCATTAACCGTAGAGGAACTGTAGAGCTGGCCGAAAAGGGAGAGCCCTTTGTTCCCGGTATCAAGATTCACGACTTGAGCAGCATTACAAGTTTCAAATCAAGTGCTTTGAACGGTATCTATTATTACGTTGACACCCTGCTGCTTTACGATGACGCAACAAGAAGGACCCTTAACACCAGAATCAGGGTTATGTCAAGTACAATGTCACCTGACTTTATCAACAGTGGCGCCCGTGGCCGTTTGTTGAAGAGCGAGGGCGATGCCGACGACTATACCACAGGCTTTAAGCACGGATTCTGCAAGAACTTTGACTGGTCACAGGAGACAGAGTTCTACGTTCGCTATCGTAACGCTGGATTCGGCACTCTTTACGGTGATGAGATAACCGTAAAGAACGTATATGACATCAACTACCGCCTGCCTGCAGTTCCTGTTGACGGAACTTATGAGGTTCGCGTATGGAACAACTCTCTGGGTACATCATCAAAGAATGACCGCGGTATGGCTATCTTCTACTTCCGTGAGGGTAAAGACGGTGACTGGGAAGCCTGCACGACCCCGCTTGATATGCGTCTTGCCGGTTCTAACCCACGCGTTGGTTGGGTACAGTACAGCTCAAGCACTGACTCTCTGGCAATTGACAGAACCATGCACAACAACGGCTACATGAAGGCTCCTGATATTTACAAGAACATTGCTGATAGTGAGAACTGCTACAGAATGATTGTTACCAAGCAGTTCATGAGAGCAAATCAGGACTACTACCTGAGAATGCGTCAGGTTCTTGCCGCAGGTGTAATGCCGTTCAGTTTTGTTGAGCTTGCATCAAAGAGCATCTACGATGCCGAGACCCCGGAAGACAGACATTAATCCGGAGTTAATAAAACATCAATAAAATAAGGAGTCCCGTCAAGGACTCCTTATTTTATTGTCATACTCCGAAGGATTACTCCATATACTGTTTTTCGGTACTCATACTGCCATCCTCATAAATGTACCTTACAATATTAAGTCCTTTATAAGGATTATCCGATGGAACACCTGCGGTATTGTAATATATTATGTTCTTAATCTCCAGCAGATCGTTATCGTAACTCTCAACACCGCTTACGCCACCAATAGCATCAATACTGAAGGCGGTTACAGTGGCATCGGGAGTATAACTTACGGTACTGCCCCAAAGTGTTGTCTTGCGCTCCACTCCGTTCACAGTCTCGGTAAGGTTCCAGCCCAGGATCTCATACCCATTCCTGGTATGACGACCTTCAAAAACATACTCACGTTGGGTATATAATGAACCGTTCAGTTTTGCCTCGGTAAGAGGAACACCGTTTACAGACACCCTATAGTATTTGCAATCCATCTTTTTTACTCCATTATTGACCTTGGCGGGTATAATGTCTCCCAACTCAAAACGTTCCTGCAACTGCTTATACATAGAAGGAATACGGGCAGCCCCCCACTTTTTCATATTCTCCACCTCGTTGTTCCAGTTACTGCTCATACCCTCCTTAAAATAAGGTTGCTCGGTAGCCATCAGGTCATGAGCCCACTTAATCCACGAATTCATATTGGCCGAAGTCAGGAAATCGCCCATATAGACCGAAAGCCTGTCAATAAACAGGTCTCTGTACTCAGGGACATAATTGATCAGGTTACGGAAAGTTGCAGTGGCCAGAGCGGAATTGTGTTCATTATCACTGGTTATATTGTTAGGTTCTCTTAGAATCCACTTTAAAGACTCTCCGTCGGCAGGACAAAAGTTCCAAAGGCCAAAGGCACGGTCAACATCCTTAAGGATCCATCTCCAACGGCCCTCCGGAGTGTTGGGTTTCCACACAATGACGTTATTGGCAGGAAAGTCAGTATTACCAAAGAATATGTGACATATCATTGCATTGGTATATTCTACCACATCCATCCTTTCCTCATACTCGGCCAGAGTATGATGGTTTATGGAGTCAATGCACCAGTCAAGAAAATCGGAATAATCCTGATAATTACCCTCCTTTAGTTCTCCACGCTGCTGTTTTGATGTTATCTCAACAAGGGTAATATCCTCCAGACCGTCATAGTGAGTCCAGACATTGTCCTCATTTGCACGCTCACGGATATTAATTACACCTTTATATTCCGTATTGATATAATATATAGCAGGCTGATAGCCCTGCCAGTCAACATCGGTATAAGTTCCTATCATTATCTGCGCAATGCCGTCACGCATATAAGAGTTTCCAAAGTCGTTGCCGCTGGCACGCAAGCCAAGCGAAGGTACTCCAGCTATGCTCTTTTTGGTAGCATTCCAAAAGTTGTAATCAAACAGGTCATTGCCGTCAAACCGTTTGTCGGCATAAACAATCAGTGACTTTAGCTTATTTATTCTGGTATATGCACCACCCACACGAATCTCGCACAGTCTTGTCATTCTGGGCTCTCCCCCTGATGCATTAAAGTACTGGAACTGAGCCGGACGACGCCAGTTCTTCATCAAGGATTTGTCATGGGCCTCATCACTGTTCTTGGGCTGATTCTCAAAGATACCGTACTCTGCATTCAAAAGATCCTCATTATTAACCGAAAGGGCTACCGTGGGGATTGCAAGCTTACGGCCGTGCAAAAGATACAGATGTGATTCGGCCGGAGGCGTAATATAGCCCTCCATGAACAGCGAAGCCTTGATTTGGGTATTATGTCTTATAAACAGTCCTTTGAATGCCGATTGCTCCAGGACAGGTGAATCCAGGGTGGGTTCTGTCCCGTTAAGAGTATAATGACATACCGCCTCGTCAGGAACAGGTTCTCCATTTGAACAAACCAGTGACGGGTCGGTCATATGCCTAACCTGCAATGCCGTTCCCGTTGATCCAGGTTCCTGCTCCGCATCGGTACTTATGTAGCTGGAGGGAGTAAGGAACGGCTGAGGTAATATGGCTATAGCAAGGCCACCTGTATTGCTGCCTCCTTTTGTAACCTTAAGTTCATAACCCCACTTATCGGCTCCATCGGTTTCACGGCCGTATGCCACATCAGGTACAAACATCTTTGGCAGTTCAACCGAGTCAGCAATCCCTTTCTGAGAGTCAAAAAGATATATGTAACTGACAGTGTCGGTAGTTATCCTGAAATCGGCATGAACCTCGGTTATTCCATTGGCTGTTACCACAGTATCGGATTTATCGCAATACACAACAAAATAGCCGTTTGCAGGTATTTCAATGTCAGGCAGTTCATATCCTTTCTTGTACTTGGACTTTTTGCCTATACGCCAATCTTTGAGCGAGACCGGATCATCACACGGATTATATAACTCTACCCAGCCGTCCGGATATTCCATAAGTAAATCCAGTTCACGGATGCTGTGAGTTGACTGCATTACCTCATTTATGATGAGCTTATGCCAATTGTTCTCCTGTGCATTGCTCCCGTTCCACAACGCCGGAACAACCGCAGCAAGAGCAATTGCAACAAATCTTAAGTTCATATTACTGTGTTTATTAAATAGGCCGTAAAGTTACTCAAAACAAGGCAAAAGGGACAAAAAAAGGGGATGATTTGCATCATCCCCATAACTCTTGTTTATATATCATTGGGTTCGACCAGGAGGAAAAGAACCTTGGTTCCAGTTATAACCCGGCATATTGAACTGTCTGTTTCCGGAATTGCCGTTACCCGGCGTTAAACCGAACGGATAAGACCTTAGGCTTTCCTCATAACGTTTACGACTCTCCTCAATGCGTCTTATAGTAGCCGAATCAGGCCTTTGCCAGTTACGCCAGTAGTTTTCCCACCACTGTTGCTGCTGTTCGTCATCCTGTTGCATTTCACGCTGGCGGTGACGCTGAAAATCATACATATGAGGCTGAATCATGAACTGTGGGTTCATCTGGTTCCACTGACCCATTACACGGAACTGACGCTCTGTATTCTGACGGTTCTGCTCAGACCTTTGTCTCCAGATCTTTTGACCAAGTTCAAACTGAGCCACACCAATCTTTTGACGTGTAGTGTCAGGTAAAGCCTTTTCAAGCTTATCCATGTAATCCTTGTTGACCGATGACCAGCGTTTCATGTAATCGCGTGATTCCGGTTTAAGTTCACGATTCAGTTTGGCCAGCTGCTCATTGTATTCAATGTACAGTTTGGCAAACTTCTCGTACTCTTTCTTGGTGAGATTTGCGTTCTCCTTTATGAATCGCAGTGACGCATTGATCATCTGCTCATCTCTATCCGTGTTTTGTGCAAAACAGGAAAGAGACAGGCAAAAGGCAACGACCAATGCTGTCAGCAGCTTTTTCATATCAGTTTCCGTAATAATTACTCATCATGGAATAAATGTTCAGCTCATCGGCCGACATAGTCTGGAACAGATCATCAACGCTGGTGCACTGTGATATGCTCTCATAGTCAGGTATATCAAGCCTGGCCGATCCAAAGGGATGCAACAGCAGTAACGCTACTGCAGCTGCACTTGCAGCACCCGCAAACATGGCAATGAACTTGCGCTCCTTGCGTTGTTTACGCTGCTTTCCAATCTGGGATACAACGCGTTCCGTCATATCATCAAGGAAATGCTCAGGCATCTTGTAAGGCATTTCCCTACTCAATTTTTCCAGATCAAACTCTTTCATAACTGGTGTTCTAATATATAATCCTTTATCTTTTGTACCGCGTAGTGATAATTGGTCTTAAGTGTATTTACACTGTCTCCAACTATCTGATGAATCTCCTCATAACTCTTGTCGTCATAATAACGCAAGTTAAATACCATCTTTTGTTTTGCAGGCAGCAACGCTATGGCTTCCTGTAGCAATATCAGAGTCTCATCGGCATTGGGGCTTGCCTCCTCACGTACACTCTCCTTAAGCGAATCACCCAAATCATCAACCGATAATGTAAAACCGGCCCGGTTCTTTAGTAATTTGAGACTCTCGTTAGTAGCTATCTTATAAAGCCAGGATGAAAGCGGAAACTCGTTTGAATAAGTGCTCCTGTACTTGTACACGTTAATCATTGTCTCCTGCAAACAATCCTCAGCATCATCGTGCGCCACTACCATTCTGCGTATGTGCCAGTACAACTGCTCACCATACTTGCTCATAATAAGGCGCACCGCCTGTTCTACGTGACTGTCATCACACAGCATACGGGCAATGGATTCATCGCTCACTGAAAGGGATCCCTGACTCTGCATACTGTCATTCTAATCACGCTTCATTCCTAATATAAAGGAATGTCACAAAAGTTAAATAATTATGCTTTTTTAACGTTGGCTGTTTCGGGGCTGCGCCCCTACTTTGGCTGTTTCGGGGCTGCGCCCCTACTTTGGCTATTACGGAGCTAAAGCTCCTACTTTGGCCATTGGCCAATAGCTAACAGCTAATAGCCAATAGCCAATAGCCAATAGCTAATAGCCAATAGCCAATAGCCAGGAGTTAATAAACCTCCTGTTTAAAGTAGTCAAAGTCCGCATAACCGCCAGACTGCGTTGTGCCAAAGCTGTACAGACCGGTCCTGTAACCGGTAAAGTAATCCAGACTGAAACTCATCTGGAGTGTGGCATCAACATCGGTCCAGCTCTTTCCGTCAAGTGAGTAGCTCATAAAGGCCTGGTCTGCACGCTCACCCTCGGCCTGAGGTGTAAACACGTAGCGGATCTTTAACCAAACCTTATCCTGGGCAAGAGGTATGCGCAGCGCCTCAGTATCCGGATTGGGCTGTTCTGCACCTTGCGCCTGTGGGCCGCGGCGACGACCCATGTTTCGGTGTGTCAATGCCACCAGACTCTTTGAACCGTCATCGGCCACCTCAACGCCAATAGTGCAGTAATTGCTCTGGAATGCAATGATACCTGCCCTGTCACCTGGTTTCATACCGCTGGCGTCCATAAGTACCTCGCTATAGCAACGGGGTCCTACAGTACGCTGAGTAAGAGTATTGCGGGCGTTCATTACGTTAGTAGCCAACTGTCCTGTCTTAAGACGGAGCCAACCCTTGCGCTCGGTAACACTCCATGCGGAATTGTCGGGTTTGTGGTTCCACTGCCATACCAGGTCAAGCTGGTTCTTTTTGTAATTGAATTCGTCATTATCCCATGTACGGTTCTTGCCGCTTTCAGGCAAATTTACCGTAAACTGCTTTACAGGTACGGTTTCATCACCAAGAATAGGCCAACCGTCAACCCACTTTACAGGCTGAAGAGTAGGTATACGACCTACAGCACCGTGATCCTGGAACATGATTGCGTACCAGTCACCGTTCTGGGTCTCAATGATACCGCCTTGGGCAACACCGTCGCCACGACCGTCAAAAGCACCGCTAAGAATAACCTTACGCTCATAGGGACCAAACAGATCCTTGGAACGCCAGGCTGTCTCGGTACGTACGCCACCGCTTGGCCAGTCAATCTCAAGAATATAGTAGTAATCGCCAATGTGATATATATGGGCACCCTCGGCACGCAGATTGAAACCCTGACGCGGAGAATCTATCAGGATCTTTTCTTCGGCCCCGGCCTTTATGGCCGATCCGTCCGGCTCCAACTCTATGATACGGAGTTCTCCGTTACCCCAAACCACGTACAGGTGGCCATCCTCAAACAGCATGCTGGCATCGTGGAACGGGCGGTCTATGACCGAACGCTCCCAATTGCTCTTGGTTATGTCCTTGGTACGGTAGATGTAAGTCTTAGCCTGGTCATTTGCAATGAACAGGGCATAGTAGGTACCGTTCTCATATCGCAATGAGGTTGCCCACTGACCCTTACCGTATGCGTTGCGGCCGTTACGGAGGTTATAGACATCGTCATCCTCTATAAAGTCACAGACATAACTTACAATCTCCCAGTGGACCAGATCCTTTGAATGCATAATAGGTACACCAGGGCAGAAATACATGGTTGTACTAACCATATAGTAATCATTACCCACGCGAATCCAGTCATTATCCGGAATATCCGTATAGGTAAGCGGGTTCACACAAATGGTAGTCTTGCTCTTGGCGGTACAGCTAACTGAAAAGAAAAGCAAACAAACCGCACACGCTGATAGTAATAACTTTCGTTTCATAATAATAAAGATGGAAAAACAGGTAGTATATTAATTAATTGAAAGTAAGCCAGTCAACCTGAATCTTACCCTCGGTAGCCATGCGAACCTTAAGGTTATGTACACCCTTGACGGCACCCTTTACAGGAGCATCAACTGTAACAAGCTGACGGTCAGAGGGAACATTTACGGTAGCAATAACCTTGTTGTCCTGAAGAATCTCAAGCTGGCCTGCCGAAGGAGCTACAACCTTAACGGTAACCTTTTTGGGAGCCTTCTTAAAGTTTACGGTATTGTACTGTGCCCATGCACCCTTCTCATAGAATACTGTCTTCCAACCTGCAAAATAGTTGCTGGGCTCTAAGTAAGCGATAGAGTCACCCTTCTGGCTGAGAGCAGTGTAACGGTCAAGCTGAATCTGTGTATTTGACTCGGTAACACCTATACCGCGAAGAGTGGGCTTAACCATCTTGATTTCACCCTTGGCGTCATCAAAGAAAATACTGTCTGCACAAACAGAACGGTTCTTGTCAAACTCAGGTGAGAACTCATTGTGATGATAGAACAGATAGGTCTGACCCTTGAACTCTATGATTGAGTGGTGGTTGGTCCAGCACTTGTTTGCATGCTCCTCAAAGAAAACACCCTTAAACTCATAGGGGCCGAAAATATTATCAGCAACGCAATATGCAAGAACCTCCTCAACGTCACGAGCCCAAGGGAAAGTCATGTAGTACTTTCCACCGTGCTTATAAAGGTAAGGACCCTCTACAAGGCCCTTGGTGGGAACGCCCTCTACGCGATGACGGTCAGCTGGGTCTGTTGATACGGATTTCCAGTCTGGATTCAGCTTGGTGATAGTGATTCCGGGCATAACCAGATAACCGGTTCCGTCATCATCAACAAAGATACAGGGATCAATGCCTCCAACTCCTTCAATAGGAGTAGCCTCGGGAGTATAAGGACCCTCGGGATAATCGGAGGTGCATATACCTACGCGGTTTCCACCCATTCCACGACGACCGTTTGCACTGGGCTGGGGTTTGGCACCGGCCGGGAAGAAAAAGTAATACTTACCGTTTGTAGGATTCTGCTTGCAATCGGGGGCCCACATTGAGTAACCCTTCTCGTTAACCCAGGGAGCGCTCCATTGGTCAACAATCATACCGTGGTCGGTCCAGTCTGTAAGGTTAGCCGATGAAAACACATGGTAATCGGCCATGCAGAACCAGTCCTTGCGGGCATATTCAGCCGGAGCCTTAATGTCATGTGAAGGGAATACATAAACGCGGTCTCCCACCACAAGAGCCGAAGGATCGGCCGAGAACTGGTCGCGGATAATTGGATTCTGTGCCTGAGAGGCAATACCGGCCAACATAAGAGTGGCCATGATGGTAAGTCTTGCTTTCATTGATAAATATAATGAGGTTAATAATATGCATAAAAAAGCAACCCCAAAGATATTGCATTTTTGCCTAATTCACTATTCTATAGTCAAAAAAATGACAAAACCGGCGGAGAGTAATGAGACTCCCCGCCGGTTTATTCAGGAATTGATCAAACTATCACTTTATCAGTTCAATCTGAGAATCAACTTGACCGTCGCTCAGGATTGTGCGCTTTATGACAATCTCACCTGCCTTGGGAGCGTCAATCTGTATACCGCCCAGGCTGAAGTACTGAACACCAATCTGGTCAGCAACAGGAGCGTCGGCAAACAGGATCAGGGCATCAACCTTTGATTTCTGGTCATTAAAGTCAGCCGAATAGTCATGATTCTTGTCATAACCGCTCAACAGGAGTTTAAAGTATCTGATATCAAGTTCTTTACTGCTTGTCGAAGAGATCTTGTAATCAGCATTGATATTAAGCGTGCCGTTTACAAGGAGAGAATCCACTCCTGCATCCTTGTAACTTACGCTGCCAATCTTATTCTGAAGACTGGCATTACCCGATGTTGCAGTCAAAGTGATTGAGTTGCCGGTGGAACCGTTTGATACATTGGCACCAACCCAATAATATCCATAAGGCAGACCTGATATCTCACCCATAATGGAGTTCTTTGCACCGGCGCTGGAGCAGATAAGACCGCCCACAAACACATGACCGTATTCCTCCCAATCAAGCCAACTGTTATCTTCACCTATCTTAGCGTATGACGGATGCAGGTCACCGCTCAAAGTGGTTACTGTCCAGCCGGGAATAGCCGTATTATTTGTCATTCCCTTCTTGATCCTCCACTTGCCGTTGCTATTCTGCTCCATATCACGGTCAATATCAGCCTCGTTATAGAGGAAATAGTTAGGAATGAGAGCACTTACGTCATAACCGTCAAACGCATCAATCTTATCGGCATCCTTTTCATTGTACATGCCTATAATCTGGAGAATGGCTGCCTCACGCAAGAACTCGGTAAGTTTTGCATCATCATCAGCAAGAGCGTCAACCTTAGCCTTATAACCATCCTTGTCACCATTGAAATCATATCCTAAGGCATCGGCAAGAGCAAACAACTCCTTAGCCTGCCTTGTCTTGGCAACTACATAGTCAATCTTGAACACATAACCGTTGTATGCATCATAGAGTGAATTGTAGTAACCCTGGAACACATCATCAGAATCTGTTACAGGATTAGCCACAGCCATCACCTCATCATATGTTCTCTTCATGAAGGCATACTCATCAAGATAACCGTAAGTTGCAGCATCAATGGCAGCCTTAATCTGGGTAGCCTTGTCATTGAACAGTTCTATCAGCGCCATACGGTCATCAAGAGCCTTAATTTCGGCCTCATACAAAGCTATCTCGGACGTGAGCTCTGCATTGGTTTTCTCGGAGCAATCCCAGTCCACATTAGCGTCAAGATGGTCTGAAAGAGTTACGTAAGCATCAAGATCCTGATATTTGACCATATCATCAGCCTCAAACTCATCCAGTTTCTCAACAACCATATTTTCGGTAGCATAGAACAGGTCAACCGTATCCATACGGAGTTTAAGAGCGGTAATACCCTGGTTTATATATGCCACAACCGAATCATACTTGCTTGGGAAATTACCCTTATAATTCTTGCCCTCCTCTATAATCTTTTCAAGAGCATCGTATGCAGCACCTCTGTACTCATCCGGATCGGCTTCCTCAAGTTTTTCCTCGGCCGACTGAATGGCATCGTTCAGCTTGGTCACATACTTGGTTGAAAGGTCAGTAGAGCCAACACTGCTTATAAAGTAGTTACCAATAAATACACCCTTCTTTTTACCCTTTATGGCAACCCATTCAAATACATAATCGCCGGCTGCAGGAACATCAAACGTAAATACAAAGGTTTCAACCTCATCGGGCCACTTACCAGTGCTCTTGTCCTCTACGGTTGACTTCTTAATGACTTTATTGGGGTTGAAACTGCCAAGATTGGTCTTGTTTTCAACATCCTCAAAGGTCTTGAATCCGTTACTGTTTCCATCGGCCAAGGTTCCGTCCGGTTTTGGATAGAACAGTAGCTTTGTGGTGGCACCGCCATCGGCTGCAGTATTATCCCAAGCAGCCACTTTGAACTTGATTGAATAGCCGCCTGCCTTACTGAAATTGATGATTGTATACAGGTTACCTGTCAGGCCTTTACCCTCGCTGTCGGAACGGCTGTCCAGATAATAGCCGCAGTTGTCCAGATCCACATCGCTCTCGGTGCCGTAGTCAAGTACATACAGACGTGTCTTTGCCTTGTTGGCTCTGGTTCCGTCACCCTTGCGGAATTCCGAATCAGTATCGTGAACATATGTATCGGTGGGGTTACAACCCTGGTTCTCGTTAAAGTCGGCAATCATGCTTCGCCAATCGGAATTGCAATACGCTTCCGATGCCGAGCCCTGGGTACTGAAATCGCCAAAATGATAATTCAGGGTAACGTTGTCGGCATAATCGGTACCTACACCCTTTATGTTCACAAACTCAAATTTGTAGTCACCGCTCAAAGCACCCTTGTTAATATCGCTTTGGCTACGTACATATGTGGTTGTAGAATCGTTGGACTCACTGATTGTCCATATTTCCTTTACGCCACTCTTGGTAACACGCAGCCAACCAAGAGCCGATGCCTCACCCTGATCATCATAATCCAACGCTCTTGTATAGCTAACGGTAATTGAATTGATTGGATCAAGGCCAAATGAACCGTCCTCATAAGGAGCACCTACCATCTTGGGAGGCAGGTTCTTCATTGAATAAACGCCCTTGCCAATGTTAGGATTGGGAGTTGACAGCTCGTTGGTAAAGTTGTGAACCTTTTTACCTGCTTCAACCCATGCCTGGTCAAGAGCCTTGGGATAAGTCTTACCTGTATAGTTAAGACGCATAGACTCATCATCCGGGTTCCTGAATGATACCAGAACCGAATCATATACCTCAAAAAGACTCAATGTAACCTTGCCTGTTTGCTGATTTACATAAGGCTTGGTCCACATGTACATGTAACCGTCATCATGATACTCGGCCGAATTTATGTCAACCTTTGTCCATTTGCCCGAAGCCTTGCGGTAACCCATCACATCAAAATACTGTCCGTCAAGTTCAATGGCTGCAATACCGGTCTCACGCTCGGCCTTAATGGCCAGTTCCTTAAGGTTGGTCTCATAGCCAAAGTCCACACGGATCATATCCCTATAGTGCTCCACACCTCCAATCCATGATTTGGTAAGAGTAAGGTTGTCAAGCAGATACTCAACACTGTCGGTCGAGAAAGCCAAACGTACAAAGAACTTGTCAGGCTGCACAATGTAGTTTAGTGAATCACCCTCCTTAAGGGTCTTGCCTAAAGCGGCCAGCTCATCATCGGACGGACGCCAACGCCAGTCATCGGCCCACTGATAGCTGTCATAATAGGTATAAGCCTCGGCAACCGAATCATTCAGATAGTAGGTCATGAATGTAACCTTTTCCCAATCGCCGGTAAAGCTGGACTTTTGATACTCAAATGCTACACCGCTTTTAGCGCCCATACTGAACGCTGCGCGCTGATGATGGTAACCACGCATCACATCGGCATAGAACAGAGGACTGCGGGCCTTCTTGGCCAGGTTACGGGCCTTGATATAGAATGTAAGACGGTATGACGACTCGTCTTCAATGTCAAGTCCGCGAACATACATGTTACGGCGATACTTGCTTACGCTTGCCGTACTGCTGCTGTATCCGCTGGCGCCTGTGGCATCGCCCGACAAATATCTAAAGTAGTACTTGCCACCGTTCTCGCCATATTCAGCAAAAGCCTCGTTACGTTCAGCATCCACGCCTCCGTCATACTCTATTGAGTACTGGTCATTTGCATACGGGAACGGATTCTTTTTAAGGTCACTTGAACTGGTCGATGTCTCTACGCCGTTAAACATTGGGATGATTGAGTCTTTTCGGACCGCAAAAATCTCCCAATCGGGGGAACCGTCATAGATATCGGTACTGCTTACCGAACTGGTTCCAATCTTTGAATAATAAGCAATCTCCTTGATTGTGTCAACCGCAACGGTTTGCCACGCTCTCCAGGCCGAATCGGCCGAAATTGTCTGGTCTGTAGGTTCAAAATCCTGGCGGAAAATAACTTTTGGATCATCAGGATTACGTACCAGATCCTGCGATGTTGCCGGCATTACAGCCAATAAGGCAACACTAAAAAACAAGTAAAATTTCCTCATATAAATATCATTTTAGTAATTAGGTTTACAAGCAAAGAGCATATATAAATCCAAAACTACTCAATTGAATTCAAAATAGCAATAAAAAATCAACATTTTTTAATAAAACAAAACCGGCGGGGAGCTTTAGCGCTCTCCGCCGGTTTATTTAAGACTTAATCAAAATATCACTTGATCAACTCAATCTGAGTCTCAACTTGACCGTTGCTCAGGATAATACGCTTGATCAGGATCTCACCTGCCTGAGGAGCCTCAACGGCAATACCGTTCAGGTTGATGTACTCTACGCCAATCTGCTCGGCCTGAGGTGCATCGGCAAACAGAATCAGCTCATTCAGTTTGTTCTGCTGTTCAACAATAAGATCAGCATAGTTAGCCTTCTCATCGGGAGCAGTCAGGATAAGACCAGCACTACCAACATCAACATGACCTGAACCGGAAGCACCAGTAATGGTGTAGGTTATTGACAGGTTACTCTTTGTGGGAACCCAAACATTCTCCTGAGAGAAGGTCTTGGGTGATGCTGACTTAGAACCCTTAAGTTCAAGTTTAACAGAATCAGTTACAAAGTTGAACTTAGAGTTAGACAGGTTATTCTGGATCATATTTACATTAACGGTATAGATACCAGCCGGCAGTCCGCTAACAGTTGTGCTTGCAGAACCGGTAGTGTTATTTTCAAAGTGGATACCGGCAATGAACTCATGACCGTCATTCTCCCAATCCATAGCTTCGCGACCAGGATAGCAAGAACCTGAACTACCATAAGAACCTGCAAATGTAATTGTCCATTCAGGAATTACAGTAGTACTTGGGCTGGACTTGACAACCCACTTGCCGCTACTGTTCTTTCTCATATCTACATTAGCTTCAGCCTTAGTAGCCATATAGTAGTTAGGAATCAGGACAGATACGTCAAGACCTTCGGCAATAGTGTCTGCGTTGGCTGCAAGAGCCTTGTAAACCTGGAGAATGGAAGCCTCACGGAGCATATTCTCAAGAGCGGGATCGTTAGCCTGCAGATTGTCAACAGTTCTCTTTATCTCATCCTTCTTGCCACCAAAGTCATAACCCATAGATTCTGCAAAAGCAAACAGTTCCTTAATCTGCCTTGTCTCAGCCTCAAGGAATTCAGGCTTAAAGATAAAGTTATTGTAAACTGAGCAGAGAGTATTGTAATAACCTGTCAGAACATCGTCGGAATCATTGATCCTGTCAGCAGAAGAAGTGATTTCCTGGTATGTATTCTGCATTACAGTAAACTCATCAAAATACTTGAATACAGACTTGTCGATAGAATCCTTAATCTGAGCCACCTTCTCATCATACTTGCCGATCAGTGCTACACGATCATCAAGAGCCTTTATCTCAGCCTCATACAGATCTATCTCAGCTTTAATTTCGGCATTTGTCTTTACGGAGCAATCCCAATCGTCGTTAGCCTCAATATGTTCTGAAAGTGTTACGTATGCAGCCAGATCCTGGAAATCAACCTTGTCGTCATCCTCAAACTCGCCAAGTTTTTCATAAACCTTGTCCTCGGTCTTATAGTACAGGTCAACAGTATCCATACGGAGCTGCATCTTGTCTATCTCAGCCTGAACGGCAGCGGCAGCAGCCATATAAGCACTGGGCTTGGTATCCTCCCAATTCTCATATGAATAGAACTCTGCTATTCTGCCAAGTTCGTCATACTGGTCGCCATGATACTGGCCGTCAACCTCCTCGTTATCATCAATGTATTCAATCTTGTCAAGAGCGGCCTGAACGGTCTTGTTCAGCTTTGAAACATAAGTGTAAGAGAGTCCGGGTGAACCAAAGATCTTAAAGTTGGACATTACGCAACCACCATAATTCTTTGCGTTACCGCTGGCACCCATAGCTGAGTTCCACTCAATTACATAGTCATCGGCAGCCGAGATTGTGAATGTAAAATCAAATTCCTCCTGATCCCAGGTTCCGTAAGGATCGTCGTATTTCTGAACATTGCCCGAAGTTGAGTTCTTTGTTGACTCAAATACAGCAATCTTGGTCTTCTGATCGGGATCGATTGCATTCAACTGCGGGTTGGCAGAAAGGCTTCTGGGATAGATGTAAATGGTTACAGGAATATTATCATAGCCATCCCACTTTGAAGCACTGAAGCTAAGAGTGTAAACACCCTTGTCAAGAGTCAGCTTGTAATTGTCATCATATCCGTAGAATACATGACCACCGGCAGATGCACCTCTTGATGAGAAATACAGACCGCAGTCAAAACCATTACTTGTTTCAGGATTTGTAAAGTAAAGACGTGACTTGGAGCTTATGTTCTTTCCTTGTCCCTGACCTGCAGCAAATGTAGTGTTTGCATCCCAAATTGTGATACCCTTAGGAACGCACTGGTTAGCTTCGGCCTCAGCTCTCCAATCGGTCTCCACAAGAGCAGGAAGATCACTTGAAGGATTATGGTCAAATTCACCAAAGCCATAGCTCAAGGTTACGTTCTTGGCATAATCAGTATTCTCACCCTTGATGTTTACAAACTCAAAGGTGTAGTCACCGTCCAGAGCACCCTTGGCAATATCGGCAGCGCTACGAACGTATGTGGTTGTAGAATCGGTTGATTCGCTGATTGTCCAAACCTCCTTTACACCACTCTTGGTAACACGCAGCCAACCAAGTTCCGAAGTCTCACCCTCATCGTCAAACTCCAGTTTTCTGGTATAGTTAACGGTGATAGAGGTAATAGGATCAAGACCAAATGAACCATCCTCGTAAGGAGCACCTACCATCTTAGGAGGCAGGTTCTTCATTGAATAAACGCCCTTGCCAATGTTGGGGTTAGGAGTTGAAAGCTCATTCCTGAAGTCATGAACCTTCTTGCCAGCCTTAATCCATAAGGTATCGAGAGCCATGGGGAAAAGCTTGCCGTTATAGTTCAGACGCAGAGCCTCATCGTCGGGGTTAGTGAATGATACGCGAACAGAGTCATATACATTGAACAGACTCGGGGTAACCTTACCTGTTTGAGGATTAACATAAGGCTTGGTCCACATGTACATGTAACCGTCATCATGATACTCGGCAGAGTTGATGTCAACTGTTGTCCATTTACCGGATGCCTTACGATATCCCATAACCTTGAAGTACTCACCACCAAGCTCAATAGCTGCGATACCGGTCTCAGCCTCGGCCTTCTTGGCAAGTTCCTTAAGGTTGGTCTCATAACCAAAGTCAACACGCAACATATCCTTATCGTGCTCAACACCTGCTATCCATGATTTGGTAAGTGACATGTTGTCAAGCAGGAACTCAGTACTATCCGATGAGAATGAAAGACGTACAAAGAACTTGTCGGGCTGATTTATGCAGGTAAGGGTATCGCCAGCCTTAAGGGTCTTACCGGCAGCTGCAAGCTGAGCATCGGTGGGACGCCAGTTCCAGTCATTGTACCAATAGTAACCATGACGATATACATAACCGTCGGCAATTGAGTCATTCAGGTAATAGGTCATGTATGTAACCTTTTCCCACTGTCCGTTAAAGTCGGTCTTTTCAAACTCAAAACGATTGTTATACTGATAATGAGATGCGTCATCCTTTAAACCCATTGAGAAAGGCTTCTCTGAGTTATAGTATCCACGCATGATATCTGCATAGAAATAAGGAGCAACCTTTGCCTTGGGAGTGGCCTTAATGTAGAAGGTAAGACGATATGAGGACTGATCCTCAATGTTCAAACCACGAACAAACAGGTTACGGCGATAGTTGTCAACCTTGTGAGCGCTTGAACTGTAGGTATCGGCACCGGTAGCATCGGCCGATGTATAACTAAAGTAGTACTTACCGCCATTCTGGCCATATTTGCTGAAAGCCTCGTTACGATCCGGATCCTGACCTCCGTCAAATACCAGGCCGTAATCCTCATTGCCATAAATATTACCGGCCTTGTCACTCTTGTTGTTTGATGTAACAACACCGTTCTTAAGTGGAATGATAGAGTCGGTTCTTACCATAAATACCTGATAATCGACCGAGCCGTCATAAATGTCGGCGCCACTTACCGAACCGGTTGCAATCTTGTTGAAATAGGTTATTTCTTTGATTGTGTCAACAGCAGTGTTACTCCATACATCCCATGCCTCATCGGCATCAACTCCGTCAGGAACCTCAAAGTCCTGATTGAAGATTACCTTAGGATCGTCGGGGAAACGCTCCAATCCATCATCCTGAGCAACTGCAGGCATGGCAGCCAGCAGAGCGCTCGTCATGAACAAGTAGAATTTCTTCATAAATACAGTTATTAAAAAGGTTAATAATATAAATAAATATAGGATTATTTCATTGTTAGGGAATAAACCTGTTATTTTTTATAATTGGATAAATCCAAAGTTAAACCATAGAGGCTAATTAATGATGCAAAATTAACCTTTATTAACTATATATTGATTAAACCAAGACAGGCGGGTAGCAAATGCTATCCGCCTGTCCTTTTAAAGGATTATTACAGAATAACCTTACTTGATAATAACAGTCTTATTCTCAACTGTTCCGTCAGCAAAGGTTACAGTCTGAATCAGAATCTGACCAGCCTGAGGAGCTGTAACAGGAATACCACTCAAAGTAGTGTATTCTACAGATGCGGGAGCTACCTCCTGACCATCAACAAACAGGATCAGGTTGTTAAGCTTAGCCTGCTCAGCAGCTACCAGGTCACCATAATTGAAGGTGTCGGAAGGAATGAAGGTCAGAGTAAAGTCATCGGCCTTTGAACCACCATCATTTGATGCAAGGATAAAGTCAATTGACATCTTGCCATCGGTAACAGGGATCTCATTGCAAGCAGCTGCAATATTGCTGCCATCCTCGGTCCTTGTGTAGGTAATTGTAGTATCACCGGCGGCAACTGTCAATGATGTTTGTACACTCGAAGAAGCATCAACTTTAACAAGAGTTACACCAAGATTATATGTACCGGTAGGCAGATCCTCAAGAGTGGTCTTAAGCTCAGCCTTTGAGTTCCAGTCCATAGTCACTGCACCGTCAAATATTGACATGCCCTCACTCAAGTAACTGTAATTATCAGTTGCAGTAGGATCGGGAGTAACCATACTGTGATTGTTGGTAATATATGACTTGACAGTCCATCCGGGGAATACATCATCGTAATCCTGATCAAGCAGCAATACCCAAATCTTCTTACCGAGCTTATCCTGACCCCACTGGTGACCAACCTTCATGATCTGATAACCAGGATTGTTGGCTCCCTTAAGGGCTGCATCATTCCTTGAACCAGGCAGAGTCTTGTCTGAATAGTCAACTACACCACCGATAGTAGCATACAGGTTAAAGTTCTTGATGAATGATGTAAGGTCATACTCAGTTTCACCAGTACCAGCAGCAAGATCCTTATAAATGGCAACCTTGATACCGCTCATCAGAATCTCTGCAAGTCCGTCGTTGTCAAATGCGGCCGACTTAGCCTGCTCAATAATAGTTGATTCATCACCAAAGTCAGCTTCAACTTTTTCGGCCAATTCGGCAAGAGCCTTAAGACGTACTGTTGTTGCAGCAGCTGCAGCAATATATCCGTTATATGTCTTGATAGCATTTGAAACAGCATCGATTGAAGACTGGAAGTCTTCGTCCGAAATAGTCTCAATCTGATTGTTATCAGAAATCAAAGATGCTGCATCGTAAGCAAACATAAGAGCTTCGAACTCATCAATTGTCTTGAGTGAGCCTTCATCGCTAAGAATAGCGTCGGCAGCATCCATTGTGGTAAAGTAGCTATCAGTCAAAGCCTTACGTGCATCAAGAGCCTTACCTGCGTTAATGAACAGATTCTTAACGGAATCTATCTCGGCGTCGGTCTTGTCAGCGCACTCATAATCAGCATTATCATCCAAGAGTTGTGATGCAGCAAGATAAGCATCAGTCAGATCGTATTCAACACCATCGGCATCTGATATTGAATCAGCATAAACCTCAAGCTTGCTTTCAAGAGCTTTGTACTCATTCCACATACCGTCAACAACCTTGAAACGAGCCTTGAGAACATCGTTAGCCTTGTTCAGACTGTCTGTTACAGTGTTGTAACGACTAGGTTTGGTATCAGTAAATTCATCATACTGATCATAAACCTCATATGTTGATGTATAAGCTACACCACCATACTGGAGAGGCTCTTCCTCAACCTTCTCAAAATTAGCTTCCAATGCAGCGATTGCATTGTTAAGGCTGTTCACATAAGGATAACCGTTGGTAAAGTTAGACTTGATGTTTATGTAATAAAGAACTTTACCACCCTTGTGGCCACCGCCATAAGAACCTTCCTTAGGAAGTGCCAGCGCCAACTTATAGGTACCTGCAGGAAGGTTTGCGGCTATTGTGTACTCCTTAACAGCCTCAACATTTCCACCTTCGTCAACCTTGATTCCGCTACCGCCATTTTCCTGCTTAGCCATCTCCTTGTTGTTAGCATCGTAGATGAATACAGTCATATTGGCGTCATCATTCCAAGAACTCTTGTTGCAACCGGTAACACCAAATGCAAGAGCTACAGGACCATCCTCTTTAGTCTCAAATGTATAGTACAGATTGCAGGATTTTGCGCAAGTACCATCAGGCTCAGCACCTGTGCTTACGCCATAGAGACCCCACATAAGAGCCTTCTCATAAAGACCGCTGAATGCCTTGATCTTAGCTGCACATCTGAAACCGCTGAATCCTTCAATACCAAGAGTTGAAAGATCGGTAGTAAAGCTGCCTTCATCATAATCATCAAATGTAACCGAAGCCAGGTCGGTAGCCATTATTGTCTCACCGAATGAGTAATCAATTGCGGTATTCTGAGCGTAATCTGTGCCGTAACCGCGAACGTTGGCAAGAGTAAATACATAGTCACCTACAAGACGACCGTTCTTTGCTATATCAGAAGCCTGACGCTTAAATACCAGAACTGAATCGGCATCAGCTCCAGCTTCTGTTGCAGAAGGAATCCAGAACTCCTTTACACCGTTCTTTTCGACCATAAGCAGAGCCTCGGCTGATGAAGCACCTGATGCAGGATCAATAGTAACAGGTCTTGAGAATTCAAAACCTACCTCAGAAATTGAGCCGTCAAGTTGGAATGAACCCTTTTCATACTGAAGCGATGTAAGTACAGGAGGCAGGTTCTTCATCGAATAAACACCCTTGCCAATGTTGGGGTTAGGAGTAGCTATTTCGTTTGAGAAATCGTGTACCTTCTTGCCGTCCTTGATCCATGCGGTATCAAGAGCCATCGGGAAATTGCTGCCGCTATAATTTAGGCGCAACTCCTTAGTATCAGGATTGCGGAAACTTACAAGAATTGAATCATAAACTTCGAACTTGTTTACAACATACTTACCATTGATGTACGAAGGCTTGGTCCACATGTACATGTAACCGTCATCGTGATACTCGGCAGAGTTGATAGGAACGTTATAATACTTGCCGCTAGCTTTACGGTAACCAATAACGTCAAAGTATTCACCGCTAAGCTCGATAGCATTTACAAAGCTGTTCTTACCGGCCGCAACTGCAAGGTCCTTAAGGTTGGTCTGATAACCAAAGTCAACACGGATCATGTCATTGTAATACTCAACACCACCAATCCATGACTTGGTAAGAGAAATGTTATCAACCGAGAAGATTGTACTATCGGAAGCAAATGACAGACGTACAAAGAACTTGTCGGGCTGAATAACGTGCTTAAGTGAGTCGCCTGCCTTAAGTTCCAGACCAGCAGCTGCAAGAGCCTCATCAGACGGACGGAAAGCCCACTCTGAACCACCTGACCACCAATAACCTTTATAACACCAACCATCGGCAATTGAGTCATTCAGATAGTAGGTCATGAATGTAACCTTCTCCCACTTGTCATACTCAAAGTCTTCCTTCTTGTACTCAAATGTTTTGTTGTACTGATAGTGGTTGGCATCATCAACATAACCCATTGTGAAAGGCTTCTCTGAATGGAAATAACCACGCATTACATCAGCATAGAATGTAGGTTTGGTTGAACCCTTGGCAGCAGCCTTAACATAGAGGGTCAGACGATATGAAGAATTATCCTCAACATTCAGACCACGTACAAAAAGGTTACGGCGATAGTTAGGAACTACACCGTCTTGGTAGTTTTGTGCGCCCTTAGCGTTATCAGAGATGTACTGGAAATAATACTTTCCACCGTTCTCACCGTATGCGTCAAAAGCTTCGTTACGGTCAACGTCTTTACCATCATCAAAAACCAAAGAATAATCGTCAGCATCAAAACAATGGGCTGCAATATCCTTACTATCATCGGTAGTCATAACACCGTTCAACATGTTAATAAGAGAGTCCTTAACGAATCTCATCTTGTACTCATTTGAATCGGCGCCATAAATGTCAAGGCTTGAAGCCTCACCTACATGACCAATATAGGTAATCTGAGTCATCTGATCAACTGGTGTTGTTGACCACTCTTCCCAAGCTGCTTCGGCATCCTTACCTTCGGAAGCCTCGAACCTTTGTTCAAACATGACCTTAGCATCATCTTTTGTACGAACAACGGTCGTCTCAGTGACCTGTGCCATAACGCTGGCAGGAAGTGCCAACATCATGAAACCTGTCAAAAATAAGTCTCGTTTTTTCATAAAAATAAAGTTTAAATTGATAATTAGGTTGAAAAAAACTTTCTCTCTTTTTTAAGGTTAACAATAGTTTTCTGTTCTCATATTTAATCCTCTTTCCGCAGCCGGATTAACTCCGACTGCAGAAAGAGAGACCAAATCAATAGTATACTGCCGTATTAAGACGCAGGAACCAACTCTGAGGGAAACCGCCGTCGCCCTTAAGTACATCCCAAAGGTCGCTGTTCTTTCCAGCAAAGGGATTGGCAACTGTAGCGTCATCCCTCGAAGCCACCCTGTCGGCAAAGAACTCGGTATCATATCCGCTCTCCTCGTCAGTATCGGCTGCACGGTGCATTGAAATACGCATAAGGTCACCAAAACGGTATCCCTCAAAACAGGTTTCAAGCGCCATCTCATCAAGTATCATCTCCTCTACCCTACGGATGGTATCCTTTTGTGAATAACCGTCAATAGGTTTGGTGATCTGAACTTTATAATACTTGTTGATTGCAGCATCACCGGAACCGCGTGAATGAATACCCATTGTGTTGTATTCATTGTTCTGACCGGAGTTAATCTTAACATAATCCACAGCCGACGGGTTGTTGGGATCATTGTTGATATTAACCTGCTCAGTCTGGATCCTGTACCTTACGGGTTCAAAATAGGAATATGGGAATTCCAAACCTATTCTGTCTGCCAGAGTCTGCTCCTCAACACATATACTGTCTTCAATGAACTCGTCTGTGAGGCCGTATTTGAGTATTGCAAATGCCAGATTAGGAGCACCTGCCCTATTCAGGGCCTCAGCAAGCCTCAAATATACTACATCATTTCGATATAAAGAAATTTTTTCAGAATTTATTTTCTTTAACGTTTGCCAGTTGGTGTTGTCAAGCAACGATTTGATATCCGAAGCCTTTGCAGCCTTGACTTCATAGATGGACTGAAGTCTTAAATCGCCGCGGAGCAAAGGATTAACCTGCATACCCTCAGGGTTGCTCATATAGTCATCAACAACAACACCTGTATTAGGTCTGATTATGTGATAGCAGAATACCTGACGCTGGCTCAAACTTGCCATGGCCTTTGACCAGGTAAGCTGAGGATAATAGTGGTTATCCTTGGTTGAGTTGAAAATGTCGGGCAGCTTGCTGGTTGTACCTGCATACTCCTCGGATTCCATAGGAATATAGGTAATAGGCTTTGCCTGAGAACCGAAAGTACCGGCATATGTGTCGTCACCCAACTTGGCGTAAGTTGTTCCGTTCCACAGGATTGTGGCACTACCGGTACTTACCGTATTCCTTATGCTTTTTGCGGGATTGTTGTAATACAGATACTGAGCGTAATACTTGGCTGCCTTTTCGTACTGCTCGGACCACAGATAAAGGTCACCCATAATAAGTCTTACAGGAATGAGCAGGTCCTTGGAATCGTGCTTTTGTGACTTGGAACCCTCGTCATTGTCATCACCGCCCAGGCTTCCATAATTAAGGAGCTTATAGTCAAGATATCTGTCTTGTTCTCTTTCAAACTCCTTGACCAGTTCGGCAGCAAGAGTCTTGATGTCCATCAAAGGCCATTTGCCGCTGGTAGCTTCGTCACCACTGGTTATTGGTTTGTCAACGTAATAAACACGTCCGTAAACCTGAGCCATCTGCAAATATGTCCAGGCCCTGTAACACAACACGGGAATATATTCCTTTAAGAATACGTTGGTTCCGTTTGAATACAGAGTAGTATCAACTTTGTCAAGGAAATAATTGCAGTTGTTAATTACAGAGTAATAATCAATAGGCCTGTTGTACTTGTTATCGGCACTGAGTTTTGCAAAATCAAAATTGTAGAGTTCGGCAATATCGGGGCTCTCTTTACCGGTAACGGTAACAAGGTCTCCACGTATCTCACCCAGAAGCACGGTACGGTCAGCTATAGTCTGCAGTTTCTGGATAATACCCATAACAGAGTATACCGTATCCTGTGCAGTCATATCATGACCGTAATCATAAGTCTTGGAATCAACCCTGAGCATATCCTCACATGAGGAGATTCCTGCCGTAATAAGACCGGCAACAGCTAATGTGAATATTGTTTTTGCTTTCATATTCCTTCCAGTATTATAGATTAATCTTTAATCCAATTGAGAAATTGGTAGACTGAGGCAACAGTCCACGGTCAATTCCACGTGTAAGGATATCATTACTTGTTGAGAATTCAGGATCTGAGCCAAGATACTTTGATATGGTAAACAGGTTATTGGCTGAACCCCAGATAGTAATACCCTGCAGATAAGTAGTAGCCATAGGAATCTTATAGCTCAAGGTAATGTTCTTTAAACGGATATATGAACCATCCTCAATCCAACGGTCAGAGAAACGTGAGTTGCCGTGAGGATCCTCATAAGTGATTTTGGGAACATCGGTTACCTGACCTTCGGTTGACCAACGGTTGGTAAGAGCTACAGTCTGATTCATAAAGCGTGAACCACTCTCAAGAAGCATACGCTGATAGTTGTAAATGTCGCCTCCTATAGAATAGGTAACAGTAGCACTAAGAGTAAAGTTCTTGTAACTGAGGTTTGTAAACACGCGGCCATAGAAATCAGGATTGGGGTCACCTATCTGAACCATATCCTTGGTATCTATAACATGATCACCGTTAACGTCAACAAACTTCATGTCGCCGCCCTCGGGATCAAAGTCACCGTTTACAGTCGAAATCTTGTAATTGGCATCAATGGCATCCTGAGTGGTTGCAAAAACTCCGTCTGTCTTATAACCGTAGAATATGCCTACAGGGCTACCCTCCTGAGTTCTGATAGTTGCACCGTAGTAGGTATTGCTGATAGCTCTGCCATCGGGCAGCTTTTCAACCTTGTTCTTATAGTGTCCCAGACTTGCGCCGGCTTCCCACTTAATGTTATTGGTGTTGATGAGTTTTGCATTGAAAGCAAGATCAAAGCCAACATTAGAGAGTGAACCTCCGTTAGTCCACGAATTGGGGATACCTGTCAGGTATGACAGACTGCTTACTGAAAGCAGATTGTCGGTAAGACTGTAGAAGAAGTTACCGGATACGGTCAGCTTGTTGTCAAACATCTTAAGGTCAAGTCCGGCTGTGAGTTTCTTGGTAGTCTCCCACTGCAGAGAGTTGTTACCAATGTTTGAAAGAGAAACACCACTCATCTGGACAACCTTTACAGGATAGAAATAGGTCTTGGCTGCAGAATCGTCAAATCCGTCATTACCTGTCAGATCAAAGCCTGCGTTCAACTTAAGGTAATTGATCATAGGAACATTGAACCAGGGCTCAGCTGACATTACCCAAGAACCTGATACCGACGGGAACAGTCCCCATGGCACACCAAACAGCTTGAGTCCGTTTGATACATCACCACCAAATCTGGATGAAGACGAGATACCCAAACCGGCCGATACATAGTACTTTTCACGGTAACTGTAATTACCCTGAGCCCACCATGTGAGCGATATGTCACTTGCATCGGTACCTCCGGTCTTTTTGAACTTAAGTGAAGGTGTCATGTTAGGAGTCTTGTCGTTACCTGAGTTATAACCCTCCATCGATGTAAGTTTCATGGAGTTGTTAATGTAACGGAATCCACCCTGGGCACTAACGTCATGAGCGTTGAAACGCCTTGAGAACGATACATAGGTGTTGCTTGAGAAACCGTCCTTCTTGGCATTCATAGCCGATACCTTGTTGTCAATGGTACCTGTTCCTTCAAGTTTGAACTTAGGTGTTCCAAGAAGAGGAATATAGTAGTTCTCATCGGCATTTGACAGTGTATATGAGAAATGCTCGTAAACTGACAGATAGCGGTTGATTTCCCATTTGGGAGTAACAGCCATGGTAATAAGACGGTTGGCAAAATAGTTCTTGTTTATACCGTCACCGTAAACCAGGATTGACAGAGGATTGGCAAGCGAAACCTCGGTACCGATAACCTCGTCAAGATAGTTATCCTCCTTGGCAATGAACTGAGACAACATATGGTTTTTGTCATACTCATAAGGAGCAAGGAACGGTGATTTGACAAGAGCCAGGAATGCAGGTGAGTTGATCATAGAATTGTCTATGTCATCGGGAGCACCGTCATCACGCATATCACGGGTAACATCACTGTATGAAGCGTCAAATCTCAATGACAGTTTGTTACTCAGGATAATGTCCGAATTAAGACGAAGGCTGAAACGGTCAAAATTATTGTTCTTGAGAGTAGCATCGCCCATTGCATAACCTACAGAAAGGTTGTAGTTGGCTATGTCATCACCACCTTGTACATTTACGTTGTAGTTCTGAATGAATGCATTGCGATAAACTACATCGTTCCAGTTGGTATCATTATGATACTCCTTATAGTAATAGTAGTTCTCGTCGGTCTGCAGGAACTTGAATGAGTTGGTCTTGGATCCTACTCCACCCAGAAGTTCCGAAGCGTAGCTGCGGTACTGCGAAGCGTCCATCATGACAGGAGTCTTGGGGATAAGCTGGAAGTTACCCGAAAGATTCACGTCAATCTTGGTAGCCATACTCTTGTTACGCTTGGTGTTGATGATGATAACACCGTTGGCACCCTTAGGACCGTAAATGGCGTAACCATTACGGAGAATGGTAACAGACTCTATATCCTCAACCGGGATGTTGGTAAGGATATTGTTAAAGAAACCAGAGTGCATTGACACATCCTCAAAACCGTTATCTACAAACACTCCGTCAAGAATAATAAGCGGTTGGGTATTGATGTTAAGCGAACTTACACCGTCAACCTGCAAATCAAGTCCCACTCCTATCTGACCTGAACGGACAAGAGAGTATACATTACCCTGAAGTGACTGCTGAATCTGATTGTCAACCGATACATCGGCATTTACATCGGCAAGACCTACAACGACACTGTTTGTGCCAACGGTCTTAGTGGAGTAAATCTCAGAGAAATCATCAGAATACATCTTTACGTCAATACCGTCCTGACGACCGTTAAGTGAGCGGACAATGGTATTGCAACCTTCAAGTGAGAATGTAAGCGAAGCTACATACTCGGGAACCCTGAGGGAGTATGTTCCGTTCTCCTTGGTCATGGTTGAGTACAAGGCGTTGTTGTAAGCCTGCACCTTGACACCTGCCATTGGAGAACCCAGAGCTGCATCGGTAACGTAACCCGTAACTACAACCATTCCGTCAGAATCGTTGCTCTGTGCGAGAACAGGAGCTGAAAACAACAGAAGACCTGCCAGCCCCAGAGGTAAAAACCTTTTTCTATTCAATATATTCATATCTCTATCTTTTTATCATTCAACAGGTTCCAGAATAATGCAATCAAGCCACATAATACCGCTGTATTCGGCTGTCTGCGCAAGACTCTTTAATGTAAGTCTTACTCTTGGCTGACTCTTGCCGTCCTTGTTATAACTACAAATCGGGAAATTGACAGTATCACATATCAGGATTGTATCAACCGTATTGACATTATTGGTAAAGTCAATGTTTTCGTAGAACGGGTATTCATCAAGAACTATTTCATCCGGAACAATAACCTCCCAATTGGCTTCGGGAAGGAAATCAACCCTGGCAGAGAACAAGTTTTCCTTTCTAATGTTCTTGTTACTGGTATCGGGGAATACAACCAACTTAAGCGCATATCTGCCCTTGAGGTTATTCCTAATCTTGAACTCGGTCTCCCAATCAAGTTTACTGTCCTTGTTCTGTATCTTGGCAACAAAGACGTTCTTGAGTGTCTGACCAGGCAATCCGCTTATATAAGCCCTGTCATGCTTAATCTTGGTGTTGTCATAGTCATCATAATCCTCGGCCTCAATCTTGATGACCCTACGGAATGTCTTGGAATCATCAAAAGGCCAGGTCTTACGGATATAAACCATACCGTTACTGCACTTGACAGAGTCAAAGCAACCGCCAATAATACCGTTTGCATCAAAAGGACGGTCATATACATTATAACGGACCTTATGATTCAGGTTATAGTTACGGTTGTATGAAGTAGATACCAACGAATCCTTTTTGTTAAGCTGGATTTTGGGGTTCATGTTATAGAACATATCCGTAAGCATTGCATAGTTGGTATAGAAAATCTGCAGTGAATCCGGATCAGTCTCAATCTGGCCATACTCAAAGAATTTTGAGATTGAGTCATACTCAGTCCTCCACAAAGCTGTATCGGGCAAAACTACATAATAGGTACTGTCCTCGGAGCTTATGTCACCAAACTTGTCAAGCAGGATACTCTTGCGGATAATCACAGAGTCAACATACTCCATAACACCGGTCTGGGGATTGATACCCGAAGCAACACTCTTAACCTCATCAATCTCTTCGACAGTGTACTTGTCAAACCAATCGCCAATAATACCGCGATAGTCAAACAGATTACCGTTCTCGGTCTTGATATCATGAGAGTTACGGGTAAGGTACTCATAAATGGTAGGACGATACCTCAGACGGCCGTCAAGGATATGTACAATACCGTTCTTGCAACGGATATTGATTGTATTGGCTCCTGCCATATAAGGTATTCCGTCAATACTGCCGGGTTGAGAACTGAATGTCTTGTTGCTCAACATTATAATCTTTTCGTCGGTCTTTTTGGAAACTGTGTGACGGAAACGGGCAATATGATTCTGGATGAACTCCTGACCTGCACGCTTGTTTTCCAAAGTGGTCTTATCCTCTTTCTTGTATTTAGCCCAATCGTCGGCATCAACCTTATCTTTATTGGGAACCCATACAGTAATGAACTGGTCACCCTTAAGCAGATCCCAATAGGTATCCAACGTAAGCTTGTCACCGTTGAACATATATGTACTGCTCAACGCATCTATAAAATCCTGAGTGCCTTCAAGGCTCTCTATATACTCCGCAACGGTTAGCAGCTCGCTTCCATTATAACTGGAATCGTAGCTGTAATGATCCTTCCAATCATTACATGATGCCAGAGCAAGCACGGCCGAGCCCACCAAAACGGATTTTCTTAATGAATTGAAATATCTTTTCATATTGTTCTATTTTTTTGATTCTTGTTACTCAGCCTTCTTTATGAATTCGTCCTCAACATATACAGGATTCTGTTTAAGCTTGTTGTTAATCTTAATCTCATCCTTGTAAATGGGGAAGTAAAGAGCATTGAGATCCGTCATCTTGATACGAACTGCATTGCTGCTGCTTGAATCAAACTTGTTCTGAATCTTTTTCCACATATAAGAAGTGTTGCCGTCACGCATAGATTTACGGGTCAGGTCAAACCAACGTTTGCCCTCGAACATAAGTTCACGACGACGCTCGTCAAGAACCAGTTCCTCCATAGCGTCAACACTTAACGAATACTTGTTGTAGTCAAGATAATCTGCACCGCTGTAACCGCCACCTGAATATTTACCAAGCGCACGTTTGTTGACAGCGTCAACCAGATCGAATGCTGCTTTGAAACAAGAATCCTGATCCACACCGTCGTCTTTAGCCTTCATTACCAGAGCCTCGGCCTTCATCAGAAGAACATCGGTATAACGGTAGATGATCCAGTTAGGCTCAGAGTTGTTACGCTGTGTAGCCTTGAACTTTTTGTTGTTGCTAAGGTTGGTCATATCAATTGTACCGCTGGTAAGGTCATATTCAAGAGTTTCATAAACATACTTGACTATGAAATCATCATCGGACTGTGCGGAACGGATGTCCTGATAGTAACGTCCGTCATATTTCTGAATCCAAATATCCTTGGATGCCATCTTTGATCCTTTAAGATAACCGCCGCTGTAACCGCCGGTCTGGGTCTTGTCGCAATAGTATTTCTTTACGAACGGATGCTCAACTCCCTGTCCGAACGGCAGTTCAAACAATGTTTCAAAGGAGTTTCCGGAACCGAATATCTCCGAATAGGCATAACCCAATCTGGGACCGCTTGAACTCTGGAACATTTCCCTTAACAAAGGAATATCGGCATTCTTTCCGTAAAGGTCAATCATGCACGAAGTACCTTCGTCATGGAGAATCTCCTTATACTCAACCATCTTTCTTGAGGTTACGGAGTCACAGTTCTCTATGCACTTGTCCCAATCACCCCTCCAAAGATACATATCGGCCAGCATGGCATAAATTGTAGCCCTGGTTATACGTGAAGTATTTGCCAGCTCGGTAGGATACTTGTTAGGAGCATACTTTTTAACTGATTCCAGGTCAGTTATAAGGCAATTAAGGATTGAATCAAACGGTGACTGACCGATAAAGAAGTCACGGGTATCATCAATCGAAGGCTCGGTTACGTAAGGAACATCCTTGTACGCACGGATAAGATACCAGTATGAAAGGCATCTCAGAGCGGTAGCCTCGGCCTCATTTGCAGCAAGCTCGCCGGGAGAATAGTTAGGATCCTCTACCTCCTTGGCAAAGTGAAGCACCGTATTGGCACGGTTAATCACATCATAGAAACATTTATACTTTACGTAGTCATTTGTTGACAGGATGTCATCCTCAAGAATCTGTTCGATAGTTTCGGGGGTACCGCTGCCTTTAACCACGTTATCGGAGCGCATCTCGCCCCATACAAGCATACGCATTACACAATCTGAACTTTCAAGTGCCGCATAAGAACCTAAAAGAACGCTCTCAACATCGTTCATATCAGTCCAGAAATTTTCCAGCACAATGTCGTTAAGAGGCATAAGTGTGAGGAAATCCTTGCACGATGAAACTGACAGTCC
The DNA here is from genome assembly GCA_902760965.1 of uncultured Bacteroidales bacterium. Taxonomy (GTDB): domain Bacteria; phylum Bacteroidota; class Bacteroidia; order Bacteroidales; family Bacteroidaceae; genus Colenecus. The sequence continues at coordinate 34,734 of CACWIN010000006.1, forward strand.
CACCAAAGCAATGCAAGCCAGTGATTTTATCTTTTTCATATTATCTGCAAATAAAGGTTAGAACTGTACTTGAACACCAAACGTTACCTGCTTTGAACGAGGAGTCTGTGCTCTATCCATAGCTACGCTACCGGCACCGGCACTTACCTCAGGATCCATACCTGTGTACTTGGTCCATACAAGGACGTTGTTCAAGTTCAAATTGAAGCTTACGCCACCCAAACCAATCTTCTTGGTAATTCTTGGGTCAAGAGAATAGTTGAGAGCTGTAAAGTTCCAACGCAGGAACGAACCGTCCTCAACATAGCGGTCACTACCAAGGTAGTTACGACCGGCCTGGTAAAGGGCACGCGGCATTACAGTGTCATCACCCTCAACACGCCAACGCCAGTTAACGGCAGCCGAGGTGTTGTTGGTATTATACATACATTCAGCATCCATACGTGAACCGTTCACGATCTTGTTACCCCAACGGAAATTGAACTGGTTGTTCCAGGACAGACGACCAAGAGACATACGGATACTGAAACCACCATTGAGCTTAGGCAGAGAACTACCCAGATAAACAATATCAAGCTCGTTGATGTTACCGTCATGGTTGATATCCTCGTAGATGGCGTCACCACCCTTGAATGTAAGCTCGTGGGTTGTACCCCAAGCAAACTTCATAGGTTTGGACTTACCCTTCTGGTTAAGGATAACCTCACCGTTCTCATCACGGACTACAGGAGCGTTGGGACCCTTTACACCGGGAATCTCAACAGGCCAGTACTCGGTGTACTGATAAACACCCAGATATTTGAAACCGTAAATTGAACCGAACGAGTTCTTAAGGGCTACATATGACAGGTATGAACCGTTGTTGTAGTCAAAGTCCTTGTTCATCTTTTCAAGGAGTGTGGGGTTCAGTTCAAGAATCTGGTTGGTGTTGTCAGCAAATGAAATGTTACCGCTGATGTTGAAATCCTGACCGAATATCTTGGCAGAGTAAATACGGTCTGCTCTCAGGGTGAACTCCCAACCCTCATTCTTCATAGAACCGTCATTCACGTAAGAGAGTGACTCAAATCCTGATGATGAAGGTATTGAATAACCGTTGTTCAACATCTTGGTAGTTGTACGGGTATAGAGGTCAACGTTCATGTTCAGTTTATCCTTGAACAGGCCAAAGTCAAAACCAAGGTTCCAAGACTCTGTCTCCTCCCACTGCATGGAGCTCATCCTGATGTTTGAAGGATAAATTGTTGAGCTGCCCATATATGATTTACCGCTTGAGTACTTACTGTAGAACAGACCGTCACCACCGGGAGCGTTACCGGTAATACCCCAACTGAGACGGGTTGCCATCATGGTTAGCAGACCTGACTTGCGCAGACCGTCAAACCACTTTTCATCACTTACGTTCCAACGACCTGAAAGAGCAGGGAATGTTCCCCAACGTGAGGCGTCACCAAAACGGGTGTTACCATCGGAACGTGAGGTAAAGTCAACCGAATACTTACTCTTGTATGAGTAGTGAGCTGTGAATGTAACGTTCATGCTACGGCTACGACCTGCACCGGTTGACATATCGGTAATGTTACCGGGAGCAGCAGTTGACTCAAAGTAACCGGGAAGCTTGTTCTCGCCGGTATTCTGACTCTTGTTGTTGCTGGTATTGAGCTGGTATCTAACCATAGCCATGAATGAATGATTCCTGTTCTTAAGATGAGGAATGAATGTAAGAGAGTGTGTAGTACCTATTGACGAAGACTTGCTTGAACTCTCCGTAACCTTATTGGCATTACCGTCAGACCATCCCTGACGGGCAAGGATTGAAGGAGAATAGCTATCATTGTTACTGTTGGAGATACCGAATGTTACACGGGCATCATAAGTAAGTCTGGTCTGGTCATTCTCAAGACCCAGAAGGTTATATACAATCTGGAACTCAGGATTTACGTTCAGCGAAGTGCTGTACTGTTTCTTAAAGTCAGCCTCGGCCAACGGGTTGGTATCGGTTGGCAACTCCTTTGACTGGCTGGTGGGAACGATAAAGTAATCATCGGTAGGATTACCTTCACGATCCTCGTAATAGATAGCCAGGTTAGGCATCATCTTCATGGCCGTGCTGATGGCAGCTGAATTCTGCTTGTTCTTGGTATAGGTCATGGAGAAGTTTGTTACAACCTTAATACGGTCAGAAATAAAGTAGTCAAAAGCGACACGTGAAGTGAAACGGTTCATCTTTTGGCCTATTACAGAACCTGTCTGGGTATCAAAGCCGGCCGAAATACGGAAGTTAGCCTTGTCACCACCACCGGATACCGATACGTTGTGTGACTGCTGGATACCGAATTTCTTTACCTCCGAAACCCAATCGGTATTGTTGTTGTACATCTCGTAGAGATCCTTTGACTTATCGTACTGGATTTCCCAGATCTTGTCGGTCTTGGTATCATTCAGTTTTTCGTTAAAGAATGACTCCTTGAGGAACATTGTGTACTCATCACCTGTGAGCAGTTTGTAACCCTCGGGCTGCCATGTACCGTTAAAGCGGTATGAATAGTTGACACGGGTCTTACCGCGAGAACCACGCTTGGTACGGATTTCCATAACACCGTTGGTACCACGGGCACCCCAGATTGCAGTAGCGGCAGCATCCTTAAGTACGGATATTGATGCTATATCCTCCGGGTTGATATTAAGCAGCTCTGATACCTTCTCAGTATCGTTTGAGTTGTTTGTAAAGTCAAAATTGTTCTCCAGGTTTGAGTCAACCTGCCATATGTTACCGTCCACAACGATAAGCGGGTTGGCATCACCGGTAAGGGTTGCCACACCACGAAGGTGCATTGTTGAACGGGCACCCAGGTTACCTGAGTCAAACACGATGTCAAGACCGGTGATACGACCCTGAAGAGCCTCATCGACTGTTGTAATACCAAGTCCGTTGAACTCCTCCATATCGATTGTCTGGGTAGAGTTGGACACCTCACGCAAAGGAATAGGAAGACCTGTTGTCTGCTGAACGCGCTCAGCACGGATCTCGACCTCCTCAATAAGGCCTGCTTCCTTCATCTTGATCTCAAAAAACGTCTTATTAATAGGTATATCGACTGTCTCGTAACCTACATAAGAGATCTGAATCCTGTCTTTGGGATTTTGAAGACGGAAAGAGAAGTTACCTTCAATATCGGTAATGGCATGAGCCACAATACGGTCTGCAGCATCTCTTTCGGTCACGTTTACCATCATCAAAGGGCCTTCGTTGTCCTCAACGACACCACTGATGACATCACCGGCTTTCTGAGCAAGAAGCAAGCCGGGAAGAGAGGCCACTGCCAGAGCAAAAGCTGCTCTTGAGATAATATTTTTCTTCATTGTCATTTGATTTTCTGATTAGGGTTAACGTTTCTCGATAGTAGGATGAATCAGAGCTCCGTTAATCTGATGGATCACAACATACGATGATGTCTCAATCTTAGAATCGGAAGTTGTAGCTGCAGTAATGGTAGCCTTGTCAAACTCGTACTCACGGCACATTATGTTCCAAAGAGGAGCATGTGTCTTGGAATACTCATTTGTGCTAACCTTATGGGTGTTACCTTTATCATCCTGAACATAAACCTCGGTTCCACCCGATACTGTCAGTCTGGTAAACTCACCGTCATCCATGAAGGCTGTTTCGTACTTAGCCCACTTTGCAACACTTCCGTCATCGTTCTTTCCTGCGTTGAACGGTGCGTTAGCATAAACAGAATTATCCTGGATATGGTACTTGAGGAAATTCTTGAGCCTTGTGCGCTCGCTTTCAATAAACTCATTCAAGTATTCAGGATCTTTATACCATTCTTCCTTAGTATATTTCTTCTCATCCGAAATTGCACCGTACAGAAGATTCTGCCTGCCGTATTTTTCGGCAATACGTTTACGGAAGGCCTCCTGCAATATCTCATACTCAGCTTTCTTTAACTTAAGGGTCTTGGACCAGTAAGTGGTGGAATCATTATACAGCTTAAGGATTTGTGCAAGTGAATCCTCGCTGAATATAGTGTGGTTATCCAGAAGAGCCTTGAGAGAAGTGCTGTCTGGAACGTACAGTGTATAATGGAATGTATTCAGAGTAGTTATGTTCTTTTCGGAACCTATTGCATGAGAGTTCATTTTGCTGTCAAACAGGAATTTGCCATCAGCAGCAAACATAGCCTTCTTTGTAGCGGGATTCTTACCCTTTGAAGCCTTTTTACGGCCGGCAGCATTCTCCATAAGCTTGAAGAACATTTTGAACTCAGGATAGTTGATAGAGTCAGAAAGTACATCATATGCCGACCTGCGTGATGTAGCCAGAGGTCTGTCTATGATGTATGTCCTACCGTTACCGGTCTTACTGAAGTCCTTACGGTCTATAATGTTTATCTTCTCGTTCTGCTCAATCTGCCAACCACCGGCAACCTCGGCTTTTCCAAAGTTATGCTCCATGTCGGCAACAGTCTTTACCCTTACGGTACCTCTACCCTTTGTCTGGAAATAGCGGTAATCGTTCATGTTAGTCTGAGAGTTGTCTTTCTCAATATCACCTATTATAATATGGTAATCCAGCAGGTCACCCAAACGGTTCATGATAATCTGGCTGGCAGCAGTCTCGGCATCATTCAGCTTTTCGGGTGCCTTGTACTCCAAAGTCTGAAGAGATTTACCGGTAACGGCGTTATCCCTGTAGTTGTACGGATACCAATCGGCTATGATGGTATTCTTTTCGTAATCATAACGGAATACTATAACCTGGATTGCTGCTGTATCAGCGTTAAGCTGGAATGAAAGAGGATCTATGCAGACCAACTTGTTCTGGAACTCAGGAATACCCTCGGTCGAAGCATCTCTAATCTCAGGAACAAACAGACTGTATGTTGAAACCATTGAGTTAAGATATGCGCTGAAAGAGAGAGTCTTGTTCTCGATAGCCATGTTGATGATATCCAGCTTCTCGTTTACAAGAGTAGGATATGATACCGAACGGTAGGCTGTAGGAGCATATACCTTGTTGGTAAAGTAAATTGCACCGTTGCAGCACATTACAACAGAGTCAACAGACTCAATAGCTGCCTGGATGCCGTCCATTTCGTTACCGTTGTCATCGAGAACCTTGCCCTCAAACATGGGGTCATTGGCATCGTTAAGAACGGTTGCGAACTTTGAAGGAACAGAACCTACCAATGAATAAAGCATATTGTTGTTTACCAACTTTGATATTACTTTATAAGGTATAGAGTCCATATCATCGGCAACCTGCCTGTATGTCATGGCCTTTAACTGATTCTCGTCCCAATTCTTATATTCCTGCTTTCCATATCTGCTGCGCATGGTCTTACCGTCCTCAAACAGCCACCATTTTTTAATGGCCTCATCGGTAGGAACAAGCATTACAGCCATATTGTGCTGGAGCAGTTTTGCATTCTCCTCGCTTGAGCCGGGAACCGGAGTGAAATAGCCGTTCCAACCCGGATCAAAACGAAGAACCGACTGCTGCTGATCCCATGACTTACCGTTAGGAAGTGTGGTCAGAGGCTTTGCACCGTCGGCATATGCCCTGTTGTTCTCAGAGAAATAACGCTTAATGTAAACAGCTGAATTCTGATCCTCAAGAGCAGCCTTAAGAGCAGGACTCTTAAGATAATCGTCATCAATAAGTTTCTTGATATTGGTTGTCATTTCGGGATCCGAATAAGGAGCTGCAAATCTCTCAATGATTGAACTGTATATTGTGGACCTTACTCCGGTAGAGGTGCTGGCATCGGCCTGTGATGAATTCTGTGACAGATACTCTGCCATGTTGGGGAGCAGGTAAACCACATCACTCATTACATGAAGGAAACCGTTAAAGCACTTCTTGTTCTGATACTCAATCATGATACCGTTTACACTGGCCTCGTTAGCCTCACGAGCCTTCTTTCCGGTAGGGTTCTTAATGGGATACCGACCCTGGTTGAACAGGAAATCATAGTCATCGCTTGTAAGACCGTTCATCTCAAGGAACTTGTTTACAAAGAATACGATAGGACGGTTTGTTCCATCCTGGAGAATAGGAACGCCTACAGTCGATGCGGTAGCACGAATATCATCCCAATAAGGATTGTGCTCGGAATCGGGCAGGTCTGCCAGGTGATAGATTGGAATTGAATCCGTGTAACTGGAAGCTGAGACTCTTCTCATACAGTTACCTACAACGGGGTCAGAATTGTCACTGCCACCGGTAGTTGAAAGAGCCGCAACCTGGTAAACGTTGTTCAGCATGGATCCGTAAAGGATCATTTTCATCTGGGCAATGCTGAGCTCGTCAAAGGACTTTACTCCTTCACCTGTAGATGTCTTGAACGGGCAATCCGGGCCAAAGAATTTCTCAAAGGCTTCATCATCGGCCACAAACAGGGTCTTACTACCTGTCTTGTCAAGCACATCCTTTTCCTTAAGGCTGTCTATCAGTCTTACAAAGTAATTGAAGTGATAGTACTTGCCTCCGTTTCCCTCAAAACCTTCCTGTAAGGTTTGGTAAACACTGTGACCTAGCCAATCAGGGAATTCTGTGTCAAGATTGTAATCAGGATGGCAGGACGAAACGCCCAACATAACCGAGACAGACAAAATGACCCATCTTACTAAACCTGAACGGTTGGTCAGAGAATTAAACTTTTTCATTTAATTGGTTATTTTGATTATTATATTGATTCAATATTCACCTATGGATAATCAGTCTATTCCTTCTATTGTCTTAATGCGGCCCTGATCGTCATACTCTATCTCGCATACCTTAAGGCTGCGAAGCCAGGACTTGCCGCCCGACGGAACGCTGTCATGATGGAACAGATACCACTTGCCCTTGTACTCAATGATTGAGTGATGGGTTGTCCAGCCTACAACCGGAGTAAGGATTACGCCCTGATAGGTAAAGGGACCGTAGGGATTGTCACCTGTGGCATAGCACAGCAGGTGGCTGTCACCAGTGGAATATGAGAAATAATATTTGCCTTTGTATTTGTGCATCCATGAAGCCTCAAAGAAACGATGGGGATCATCGGCCTTGAGAGGATTGCCTTTTTCATCGACAACCAGGATTGGACGCGGAGCCTCTGCAAAGTTCAGGCCGTCCTTGGTAAGACGTACGCAGCGGCTTGGAAGAGCATCCTCCTTACCTTCGGGGAGGTACGGAGTCTCCAGATGGATATTGTCCTTGTAGCGCTGAAGCTGACCGCCCCAAAGGCCGCCGAAATAGACGTAAACCTCGCCGTCGGCATCATCGCGGAATGCGCACATGTCAATGCTGTAGCTACCGGGAACAGGTGCCGGATTGGGGATGAACGGACCCTCCGGACGCTGTGCGATTGCGGTACCCCAGTGGAAAACATCGTTGCGGTCTTTCATGGGGAAATACATTACATAACGCTTGATTTTCTTGCTGAAACCCATGCCTTTGGATTGCTCCTCAGCATTGGTGGGGACCTCAACCTCGTACTCCTGTACGTCGCAGTCCCAAAGCTGGCGGCCAGCCCATGGAATATCTTCAAGGCCAATAACCTTGCCATGGTCAACAACCTGACCGTTCATAATGTCATCGGTGGAAAGGACATGATAATCTTTCATTACGTACTGGTCACCGTTGTCATTCTCAACATTCTCGCATTCCCAGTCGTGTGAAGGATAAATGTAAACCCTGCCATTAAACACATGTACAGAGGGATCTGCCATGTAGTCTGAGGGGAACAAATAACGTTTCTTCATAAGTTCATTGGTTAATATATTATTATTAAAATTTTCAGTAAGCGGCCAAAGTTAACCATTTTTTCGTTTGGAAGCGCTGTTTAACCCACTTTTTTATAAAAAAGAGGGGCAAAAATTGTAAATTATGATGTTTTTTGAAACAAAACCGCCCTGTACTAGGCCTTGAAGGGGGTTCTGAAAGGATTTACCAAAGGAATCCTGAAGATAGCAATGTGTCAAAAAAAGAGCAGGCGCCTTAAGGCGCCTCACTCTTTAATTTGTCTTCCGCTTATCTTCGCAGACTAGCGGAACGACTTTCACGAAAGTCAATTACTAACCAAATATGTGCATGAAAACTTATGTCGCAAAGGTATAGGTAAACTTTTTGCCGCCGTTAATCCGTGCGTGCCGTTCAAATTAAGATTTGTGCCATATTGCCGTTCAAACAGCTTTTAAGAGGGATGTTTTTGTTACACCAAGATTAAGATTTGTTTCAAAAAATCCGCTTTGAAATATCCAGAAGGCATAAAAAAGAAACAGGAGGCAAAAACCTCCTGAATAAGCTGTCGTACCCGGATTCGAACCAGGACAAACAGAACCAAAACCTGTTGTGCTACCATTACACCATACGACAATTGCCTTATACCCTTAACGGGCCTGCAAATATACTCAAATTATCCGAATTATTCGGCAATGAGCAGATAGTAGTTCTTTTTTCCGCGCTGAAGAACTATGTATCGGCCGTCAACCAGATCAGACTCGGTAATTATGCGGGAATGGTCGTATGTCTTTTCCTTGTTGATTGAAACACCGCCGCCCTGCATCATTTTGCGGGCCTCGCTTTTTGAGAAAAAAACCGGACAAATATCGGTCAGGAAATCGGATGCCTTAACCTCCTGTCCAAGAACCGCACGGTCAAAACGGAACTGAGGCACGCCCTCAAATACCGACAGGAGCATTGACTCATCAATTGCTTTAATATCATTTGATGTCGAGGTGTTACCGAACAGTATCTCGGATGCACCAGCTGCTGCCTCATAGTCTGCCTCACTGTGAACCATGCAGGTTACATCCTTGGCCAGACGCTTTTGCAGGAGTCTCAGGTGAGGAGCGGCATCGTGCTCGGCAATCAGGGCCTCGCACTCTTCCTTCTCTATGTTGGTGAATATCTTTATGTAACGCTTTGCATCCTCGTCACTTACATTCAGCCAGAACTGGTAGAACTTGTAGGGCGAAGTGTACTCGGGGTTGAGCCAAACGTTACCACCCTCGGTCTTACCGAACTTGGTGCCGTCCGACTTGGTTATAAGAGGGCATGTAAGCGCAAAGCACTCGGTTCCGTTAATTCGGCGGATCAGTTCGGCACCTGTGGTAATGTTACCCCACTGATCTGCACCTCCCATTTGCAACTTACAGTTCTTATGCTCGTTAAGATACAGAAAATCGTAACCTTGAAGTAGCTGATACGTAAATTCGGTAAATGAAAGACCGTCACGGGCTTCGCCGTTAAGACGCTTCTTAACAGAGTCCTTGGCCATCATGTAATTTACGGTGATATGCTTGCCTATGTCACGTGAAAAATCAAGGAAAGTTACGTTCTTGAGCCAGTCATAATTATTTACAAGTTCGGCCTTGTTGGGAGCGTCGCTCTCAAAGTCCAGGAACTTGGCCAGCTGCTTGCGGATGCACTCAACATTGTGCTTTAATGTCTCCTCGTTTAGCAGGTTACGCTCTTGCGATTTTCCACTGGGATCGCCTATCATTCCGGTTGCTCCTCCTATTAGAGCCAGGGGCTTGTGACCGCAACGCTGAAAATGGCGGAGAATCATTATACTGCACAGATGTCCTATATGGAGGGAATCTGCTGTGGGATCAAAACCCACGTAGGCTGTAACCTGTTCCTTGTTAAGAAGTTCATCGGTACCGGGCATCATCTGGTGAATCATGCCTCTCCAGGTAAGTTCTTCAACAAAATTAGTCATTACACTATGATTTAGATTTTCAATATTTTCCACAAAAGTTCGCAAATATAGCACTCTTTCGTTAAATCACAAAATAACGCCGTAGTATTGTATTTGAGTGTATGCCGCTACGGGCTACTCCAAAAGGAAACGGGTGGTGTTTTTTACTAGTTGTTGTTCCAAATCATCTGGAGGGATGGATCTTACTGTGCAGGCATAATTCAGTATTTGGGCAAAGGAGGGGTGGGTGTCGGTTTCAAGGAAGAGCTTATCGGGGGGAAGTTGGTGGAGGGATTGGGGGTTGCAGTTGGGACCTAGGGAGAGGAGGAGGTTTTGGGAGTGGAGTTGGTGCATTTGCTGGGGGGCTCCGCGGAAGCCGTGGATTAGCCAGGGCATGGTTGGGTGAAGTTGCTTGTGGAGGCGGATTACGGTGTCAAAATCGCGGACAACGTGCAGGATCATTGGTTTTTTAAACTGCTCGGAGAGCTCATATTGACGGACAAAGGCTTGTTCCTGAAGTTCATGGGACGGGCCTCTTAGCGTGTCAAAGCCGCATTCTCCTACTGCAAGGACATTGGGCAAAGAGAGCAGCTTTTCCAGATTATCATAGGCCTCCTGGTCATGTCCTGTAACATCCCATGGATGGAGACCGGCGCTGAACAAATGCCCTTGGGCTTTGGGCATCGGGCCACACCCTATGCACACAAGCGCCGTTCCGGGCTCTTGGGGCAAAACATGAGTATGTATATCCTTAATTTTCATGGGACTGGGTCATATCCCGAACCACCACCGGGATGGCATCTTAAGACTCTCCTTACGGCAAGCCACAAGCCCTTTATTGGACCATGCTTGGTTATGGCCTCAATGGCATATTGAGAGCAAGTGGGGGTAAAACGGCACGAAGGAGGGGTTAGGGGCGAAATGAACTTTTGATAGAACCTTACGGGCAGAATAAGCAGCCACCCTATGGCTTTTGCCAATATTTTAAAGAGTTCTTTCATTACTCATTGCAGGAATTTGCCATTTCATCGACTAATCGGGACATTACAGACTGTAGCTTTGGGGTTAATTGCTCCGTTGTCCAGAGCTTATTGTCTGTAAAAAGGAACGCAACGGCAAGAGCTGTCCCACTGTTCTTAAGAGTCTCTTTAAGCGGTCCTGATGAGGTGCGGTAAAACTCTCTTATCTGACGCTTTATCCTGTTACGGTCCACAGCATGCTTAAAATGACGCTTGGGTGCGCTGATAAGAATCTTTACCCTGCTATTGTCGGTCAATGGCACTCGCATCCACACAAGCCTGATAGGGAAAGAGCTGATGGAGCGGTTTCCCTTTGAAAAAAGAGCTTCGATTAGCGTTCCGCTACAAAGACGCTCCTCCTTGCTGAATGTGTTCAATGCCATTATGAAAACAAAACAGGGTTTCCGAATACAGGCTGCCGCCTGAAATCAGGAACCCTGGTATGGATTATAAACAATTACTTGTTTGCAGCAAGCCACTGGTCAATGGCAGCCGACATTGATGTGATTCCGGGAACGGGAGCTTCAATGTCAAGACGCAGACCTGCATCGCGTATTGCCATAGCGGTAGTTCCGCCAAAACAACCTATCACTTTGTCACCCTGAACAAAATCAGGTGCGTTCTGCTTAAGAGACTCTATTCCGGCGGGGCTGAAGAATACCAGCATATCGTAATCATCAAGTTCGCCGGCCTGGAATTCATTGCTTACCGTACGATACATGACAGCCTCGGTATGGGCAATCTTGTTGGCATCAAGCAAAGCCTTGAGCTCGCCGGTATGCACGTTTGACATGGGAATGAAATACTTTTCGGTCTTGTGCTTGAGTATAGGGGCCATAAGGCTGTCTACCTTACCTGTATTTCCAAAAAAGACCTTACGCTTGCGGTACTGGACATACTTTTGTATATACAGCGACACTGTCTCGGTTATGCAGAAATATTTCATGTCCTCAGGGATGTTGACTCTCATTTCGGCACAAAGATTAAAGAAATGATCTACTGCATGACGCGATGTGAACACAACGGCGGTGTGATCAAGGATATTAACGTGCTGCTGTCTGAAATCCTTTACAGGAAGCGGCTCAACACGAATAAAAGGCTTGAATACAAACTCAATGCCATATTTCTCAGCCAGGTCAAAATAGGGAGACTTGCCTGTTGTAGGCTGCGGCTGTGAAATGAGAACCTTCTTAACTTTCAAAGTATGTACGGTTTAAGTTAAACTAATAAATCTGCCCCAAATGACAAATGTCAACAACATAGGAACAATTTCGAACGCGCAAAGGTACATAATTATTCCCATATTCAATCGTTTATTCTTAAATATGACGGTTTTTATCTTGAAAACTCTTCCAATAACCACCAAAAAACGCACAATAAACACAAAAATGAGCAAAAGCAAATTGGGTAAACCTACAAATAATGCCAAAACGGATAACAACAGGATCAGGAAACCGGCGCCAGCATAAGTGGTAACAAAAAAGCAGTTCCACCGGGTGGGTTTAAGCATTATTGTTTGCGACTTGAAAAGAAATGTATTTACCATCTGGTAAATAGCAAGTTTGATACCAAACACAACCGAAATCAGACCTGAAAACGAGAGCAAGTCCAGCAATTGTTCAGGATTGGAGTACGCGCAGTTCCTGGTATAAACCAATATTGCTATTCCTATGCAGAACGAAGAGAGTATAAATATTGAGACAAAACCAAACGAGGAATACGGAGGGAAACATACATCGCGGTCCGGATTCCTGAACCGGTACATTGATTTGACTGTCTTGATATAATACGCCCTGAACGGGCCCATTGCAAACAGCAAGAGCAAAAATACAACTATAATGGCGCAGACCAACCAGTCGTTGACTGCGGCAGGACTGTTCAGCAGAAGGGACGGAACAGGATTCATCGGTCAATATTAACCTTGCTGGTTATATTGTCCCAATCGGGCACAGTATCAATAAGGGACATTGCCTGCTCGGGAGTTTCGGCTACAGCCCACAGATCTTTAAAGACCGGATTCATGAACCCACGTTGAGCAGTACGTTCAAGCATCTGGAGCATAGGATCGTAGTAATGGTCCGTATTCAGAATGACAATTGGCTTTACAAACAGGCCCAGCATCTTCCAGGTAATGATCTCAAACAGTTCCTCAAAAGTGCCTGTTCCTCCGGGGAGTGCAACTACGGCATCGGCCATCTGAGCCATGCGGCTTTTGCGTTCATGCATGTTGGGAGTAATTATGGTCTCAGTAAGCCCCTTATGGAGCCAGCCGTTATCAACCATGAACTGAGGGATAATACCTATGGAGACACCGCCGGCATTAAGAGCACCGTTCTCAACAGCAGCCATCAGACCCGTACTTCCGGCACCTGACACAAGCCTCTTGCCTGCTTTTGCAATAAGCCCACCTAACATATAAGCAGCATCCACGAACACCTTCTCGGCCTCCGCGCTAGAGGCTCCATACACTACCACAGTCTTTCTTTCCATTTTTTACTTTGGCTGTTGGCTGTTGGCTATTGGCCGGATGGAAGTTAACAGCCAATAGCTAATAGCCAATGTTTTCTAATATCTGTAGTGTTCTGCTTTGTAGGGGCCTTCAACAGGAACACCCAGATAATCAGCCTGAGCCTGAGTGAGTTTTGAAAGATGTACTCCGATGCGCTCCAGATGCAGGCGAGCTACCTCCTCGTCAAGATGCTTGGGCAGACGGTATACGTCAACAGGATACTGCTTGTTAAAGAGTTCTATCTGAGCCAGCGTCTGATTGGTAAAGCTGTTGCTCATTACAAAACTGGGGTGACCGGTAGCGCAACCCAGGTTTACCAGACGGCCATCGGCCAGCAGGATAATGCTGTGACCATCGGCAAAGAAATAGCGGTCAACCTGCGGTTTTACGTTCTGGCACTTTATGCCGGGTATCTTTTTGAGTTTGTCAACCTGAATCTCGCTGTCAAAGTGACCTATGTTACATACGATAGCCTGGTCGGGCATAACCTTCATGTGCTCGGTTGTTATGACATCAATGTTACCGGTGGTAGTCACGAATATATTGCCAAGAGGAGCGGCCTCGTCCATGGTTACTACTTCGTAGCCCTCCATTGCGGCTTGCAGTGCGCATATAGGGTCTATCTCGGTAACAAGTACGCGGGCGCCGTATGAACGCATACTCTGGGCGCAGCCCTTACCTACCTCACCGTAACCGCAAACTACACATACCTTACCGGCAATCATAACATCGGTAGCACGCTTTATTCCATCGGCCAGTGACTCACGGCAACCGTACAGGTTGTCAAACTTGCTCTTGGTAACAGAGTCGTTCACGTTAAAGGCGGGGAACAGAAGTTCGCCGTTCTGCTGCATACGATACAGACGATGTACGCCGGTTGTGGTCTCCTCGCTGACACCCTTTATGTTCTTGGCCATGTTCTGCCAGTAATCAGCACCTTTTACTTTTGCAACCTCCTTGAGAGCTTTCAAAAGCTCGGCTTCATCGGCGGATTCTGCCTGATAATCCAAAGCCTTGGAATCTTTCTCGCCCTTAACGCCAAGATGAATCATCAGTGTGGCATCGCCTCCGTCATCGACTATCATATTGGGACCTCCCTCCGGGAAGTTAAGAGCCTGCAGGGTGCACCACCAGTATTCCTGAGCGGTCTCGCCCTTCCATGCAAATACAGCGGCACTTCCGGCAGCAGCAATTGCAGCGGCGGCATGATCCTGTGTTGAATATATGTTGCACGAGCACCAACGGATCTGGGCGCCCAGCTCATGCAGAGTCTCTATAAGGACTGCTGTCTGGATGGTCATATGAAGTGAACCCATTATACGGGCTCCCTTTAGGGGTTTTGAATCACGGTACTTGTCGCGGAGAGCCATAAGTCCGGGCATCTCCTTCTCGGCCATCTCTATCTCCTTACGGCCAAAATCGGCCAGATTGATATCTGCCACTTTGTAGGGCAGGTTAGTGTACAGTTCGTTCATGTAATTTAATTTAAGTTCGCAAAGATAGTAAAAAACTTTGGCTTTGGCTTTTAGACTTTGGCATTTGGCTATTAGCTATTGGCTATTAGCTATTGGCTCAATACGATTTGAGCGGGCCTTTGGCCCGAAAGCCGCGCACCGGATGGAGGCCAATAGCCAATAGCTAACAGCCAATAGCCAGAAATGAAAAAAGAAGGGGTGACCAATCGGTTCACCCCTTCTTTTTTCATTTCTAGCCTTACTTACGCAGACCCAGAGCCTTGACAATGGCGCGGTAGCGCTCAATGTCTCTCTCCTTGAGGTAGTTGAGCAGTCTCCTGCGCTTACCTACCAGCTGGGTCAGTGCCCTTTCAGTGCTATAATCCTTACGGTTCTCCTTAAGATGTTCCGTCAAATGGGAAATACGGTATGAGAACAAG
>CACWIN010000007.1 GCA_902760965.1 uncultured Bacteroidales bacterium
ATGCCAAACGGAACCGTCCCCTTTGGCCCGAAAAGAACCGTCCCCTTTGTGCCCCTCCCTTTGTGCCCCTCATTTTTTTTCAACTATAAAGCATCGTTCATTCGGAAATATTGTTTTTCTTTGCAAAGAATAAAAAGGTTGTTTGCAATGAAACACTGGATTATCCTTACGCTGGCATTAATGGTGCTTATTCCCGCAAGTCTGTTCGGGCAGAGTACTATTACCGGAATAGTTGTTGACAGTCTTACAATGGAGCCGCTGCCAACCGCTACAGTTTATGTGAACGGCACCACACTGGGAACCACGACTAATAACGACGGACTGTTTGAACTGAAAGACGTACCGTTTCCGTGTACGGTGGTGTTCAGTTTTGTAGGGTATCACCCGCAGGCTTTGGACCTGACACACAATCCGGGCAAGCTCACAATCAGGCTTAAACCGAACATTGAACTTCCGGAAGTGGTGGTATCGGGCAAGGAAAACATGATCAGTAAAGAGGACCTGGAGTATTTCAGGAGAATGTTCCTGGGCGATGACCAATGGGGACGGAACGCAACCATAATGAACGAGAACGTACTTATGGTTGACAATCAAATCAAATACACCGTATTTACTAGACCGGCAGGCAGGACATCATTCAGGAGGCAGTATTATTCGAACGATGTGGTAATAGTAAGTGACACTTACATAGACACCATAAAAGTAAAGAAACGTTATTTCACAGCGTGGGCCTACGAGCCTCTAATAATTGATTTGCCTTTACTTGGGTATGAGGTTCATGTGGACCTGGTAAAATTTGAGGTTGAGTCCGATAATGCCCAGACTCAGCGTGACCTGCTGGGATACTTTTACTACAAGCCGTATGAAAAACTAAAGAAACGGCGCGCAAAAAGCATCCAGGAAAACCGTCTAAAGGCATATTACGGCTCAACGCAGCATTTCCTGAGGTCTTTTGCAAAAAACCAGCTGACCGAAAACGGTTACGTACTGGCATTGCCCAATAAAGTAAAGAAAGGCAAAAAGACCATATCAACCTATCTGCCAGTCGACATAAACAACTATTCCATAAGCACATCGGACAACATGATGCAGGTTTACGGACTCAACGACAAGAAATTCAGGGTCAGATACTATCACCTGATGGACGGTACACCGCTGAATTTCAGGCAGAAAGGCAAAGGCATTCACCTTTATTCGGAGTCCTGGATAGGGCTGCTAAAGGACACCTGCACATTCCTTAAAAACGGCATTACCATTGACAACAACATACAGCTTACCGGCGATATGACCAAGAGAATGGTTGGAGCCAGCCTGCCCGATGACTACTTTCCTCCCGTGGATGAAATCAAGCCCGATTCTGTCCAAAACGCCGATTATGCCAGCCAGATGATACAGTTTACCGATAACATAGGCCAGTTCAACAAAATGTTCCCGCAGGAAAAGGTCTATCTGGAGTTTGACAACACGGCATACTTTCAGGGCGAGAACATATGGTACAAGGCATTTGTGACAAACGCCACCACGTTGGAGCGGGCGCCCAGCGGAGTGCTCTATGTGGATTTCCTGGCCCCCACAGGACAACTTCTGCTTCAGCAAAAGCTAAAGATTGTGGCCGGTCAGGCCGATGGCGCCATTCCCCTGCTTAACGCAGGCACGTACCAGACGCGCGAAAAACAGGGCGTCCTGGCCTACCCCAGCGGCTTTTACGAGATAAGGGCTTACACGCAGAACATGCTTGATTTTAGTCCCGATGCCATATTTTCACGCGTGATTCCCGTTTACACACAGCCCAAATTTGAGGGAGAGTATGACAGGTCACATGTAGAAAGCAACCAGGACAATCCGCTAGTAGAAAAACTTCGCGGCAATTCCAACAATAAGAAAATCAAGGACGTAAACGTATCGTTCTACCCCGAGGGAGGCGATCTTATAAGGGGACTTCCATGCAGAGTGGCGTTCAAGGCAACAGGCAGCGATGCTTTTGGCATAGACGGAGCGCTTAAGATTCCGGGCGTTTATGATTCGGTCTATACTGTCCACGACGGAATGGGATCATTCATAATCACCCCCAGAGAAAACGAGAACGCCCATTTTGTCACCCCTGACGGTACAAGGACCCGCGTAAGCCTTCCACAGGTGGCATACAGCGGATACTCCATGATGTCCGATGTCCTGTCCGACTCACTTCTGCAGGTAAACATATGGCGAACCGAGGACCTGATAGGCGAACTGACTGCACTGGCCGTAACCTGCCGTGGCGATGTTGTATACTTTAAGGAGATAACCGATGTTGACAACACCCAGCTTGATATAGACTGTTCCGATTGGCCCGCTGGCGTTTGCCGCGTGACTCTTTTTGACAAGAGCGGCAACATTCTCTCTTCACGCAGCATATTCCACAGCAGCAATGAGTTAAGCGGCCCTGTAATACAGGTCAATACGGACAGCTTGTCACGCAAGGTGTTCGGCAAGGAGGTGCTTGATTTTCAACTTACTGACCAGGAAGGTAATCCGTTCCGTGACCGCTTTTGCCTGTCGGTGCGTGATGCCACCGATTACGGCGGCGGACAGACCGACAACCTGCAGACCAACCTGCTGCTGTCATCGGACCTTAGGGGTTACATTCACGATCCTGCGTGGTATCTGGAGAGTAACGACTCCATTCATCGGGAGGCTTTGAACCTGCTCACCATGGTTCAGGGCTGGGAGCGGTACGAATGGCAGACCATGACGGGAATCAAAGAGTTTACGGAGCGGCACCGTATTGAGGAGGGCCTTACCATGAACGGATGGGTGCTCTCGTTCAGAAAACGTGAACCTTCATCGGACATAAACGTATATGCCGCGCTTACACCCACCGAGGATAAGGCAATGTTTGAAAGCTATGATTATCAGACCGATTCCACGGGTTATTTTGGATTTAACCTGAGTGATTTTTACGGAAAGGGAACATTTACAATCCATTTGATGAAACCCAACAGCCAAGGTGAAAACAAACACGAAAGGAGCAAGCGAATCCGTTTTGAGCGAGGTGACAGGCCGGCGCCCAGAGCTTACTTTTTACAGGAGACTGACCTTAGCCACAACACGCCTCAAATTGATGATTATAAGGTTGATTTTACCGACAATGACCTGACTGCCCAGCAACGCAAAAAGCTGGGAATCATGCTCGATGACGTTGACATAGAGGCAAAGAGCGAAAAAAGGCGCTTTATTGATTACGACACATTTACATCGTTCGAGGCCGAAGAGGATTCCGAGCTTGAACTGGACCAGGGTGAATACACGACCGATGTTGAAGGGTATTTTCTGGAACGCGGAATAAGATTTGACTATGTTAGCGAAGAGGAAAAGCTCATTGAACAAGATATGAACGAGCTTAGCGATTATTCATCGGTCGGTGGAGAAAGCGGAGGCGTAAACGTGGACATGCATTCAAGTGACAACACCATCAAAGCACACTTTTATGTGCATGACCTGGATAGATGTCTGTCACCAACACCATATGCCAATCCCATGAAAATAGACATGATCGATGTCAAGAGCATAATAGTATACGATGAGCCCAAGTATCCGTATGACTTTTTGGATTTGATTCCACTGGAGGTTGAATACAATAATAAAAGAATCAATACCCTTTGGTTCTGGTGGGTGTTGACCTGCTGGGAAAGATTTTACCTTGTGGACATTCAAATAAAACAACCCAACGAGATGCTCTTTGACTGGGAAATTGCAAATCTTGGCTACAGGACCACCACCGTTAAAGGTTTCACCAAGCCCGTGGAGTTTTACGCTCCCGAGTATCCCGACGGTCCCATTGAGGGCAACATTGATCCGCGTCGCACCCTGTACTGGAATCCCAACGTGATAACCGATGAGGAAGGTCGCGCCCGCGTTGAGTTTTACAACAACAACTTTACTCACCGCTTTACCATTCGCGGTACCGGCATTACCGCCTCCGGCATCCCCTACATCCTCAACCAAACTTGGTAGCATTGAATTTTTCTTTATCTTTGAAACAAAAATTCAGAAAAATGAAAACCAGAACATTATTAGCAGCCCTAACCGCTGCAGCAACATTCTGCACCGTAAGTGCACAGACAGTGAGTGGTTCAGCCGATGAAGGCTTTCAAATCAAGGCCGGTAACGTAACAATGACCGTAAGCGCAAAGGAGGGCGGCAAAATAATGTCATACAAGTATGATGACAAGGAGATGCTCTCACAACTGCGCATGCAGAACCAGTACGGCAGCACATTCTGGACAAGCCCCCAGAAAGAGTGGAACTGGCCTCCCGTAACCGAGTTTGACCGCGCCGCATACACCGTAGAGTCCCAAGCCGCCCAGTCATTGACTCTGACCAGCCAGGTGGCCCGCAAACTGCCGTTCCAGATACAAAAGCAGTACACGCCCGATTCCAAAGGCAAGTATATCCGCATATCATACACCATCATAAACAAAGGTGAAGAGACCCGCAAGGTTGCACCGTGGGAAATATCCCGTGTAGTGGCCGATGAAGAGGGCCTGATATTCTTTGACGCACCAGTCGAGGGCATCACACCCGCAAACCTTATCCCGTTCAAGGGTCAGGCCGGCGCATCATGGTACAACTTTGAGACCGCGCCCCAGAACCGCAAGATAAATGCCGATGGCAAAGGCTGGCTGGCATACGCTGCAAACGGCCTGCTCATGATCAAGAAGTTCGATGACATAAACCCCTCGCAGCCCGCCCCCGATGAAGCCGAGATACAGGTCTACGTAAACCAGGGCAAGACCTACATAGAGCTGGAGAGCCAAGGCGAGTACAAGACTCTTGAACCCGGCCAGAGCCTCACCTGGGTTGTTGACTGGTACCTTATCCCCCTCAAGGACAAGGCTGAACCGTCTGCAAAACTCCTTGACCTGGTTCGCAACACTATCAAATGATACCATTGGGGACGGTTCCGTTTGGCTCATTTGTTAAAAACGAGCCAAACGGAACCGTCCCCAATGGCTCGTGTGATAAAAAAAATATCCCCGATTTATGACAACGGACGAAAAAGTTACATAACTTTGCACCCAGAATGAAAACAGTAAACGCATACTTCTATTACTTTTGGTTTACCAGACAATATGCCGGGTAATTTGTTGTATGCCTACAAATAAGAAATAACAGAGAGCCCGGATCAATGATTCGGGCTCCTTTTTTTACCAGCAAAGATTAAAACATAAACATATGATAGCAGTACTAAAAGCAGGAGTCTCCGAGACTCAAAAAAAGAACCTGATAAACTGGATCAAAGGCCAGGGAGTTGACGTACACATATCCGAAGGTCAGTACCAGACCGTAATAGGCCTTATAGGCGATACCAGCCGAATAGACCCCGACCTGCTGAGCGGCCTTGACATAATAGAGAGCGTAACCCGAATAAGCGAGCCCTTTAAGTGCGCCAACCGCCGTTTCCACCCCGCCGACACAATAGTAGAGATAGGCCAGGGAGAAAACAAAGTAAAGATAGGCGGCGGCAACTTTGCCATGATAGCCGGCCCCTGCTCAGTAGAGTCCGAAGAGCAGATAACCCAGATTGCCAAGGCCGTAAAGGCATCGGGCGCCACACTGCTCAGAGGAGGAGCGTTCAAGCCCCGTACCAGCCCGTATGATTTTCAGGGAATGGGAGCCGATGGCCTTGAGCTGCTGCGCAAAGCCCGCCAGGCAACCGGCCTGCCCATAGTAACTGAGATAATGAGCGAAAAGCACCTGGACCTGTTTGAGGACGTTGACCTGATTCAGGTAGGAGCCCGCAACATGCAGAACTTTGAACTGCTAAAGACACTTGGCCGCACCCGCAAGCCAATCCTGCTTAAGCGCGGTCTGTCAAGCACAATAAAGGAATGGCTCATGAGCGCCGAGTACATAATGGCAGGAGGAAACGAGAACATAATCCTGTGCGAGCGCGGCATTCGCAGCTACGACACATACACCCGCAACGTGCTTGACCTTTCGGCCATACCGGTAGTAAAGGAGCTGTCACACCTGCCCATAATTGTGGATCCCAGCCACGCCACAGGCAAGTCACGCCTGGTTCCGTCAATGAGTCTGGCCGCAGTTGCAGCCGGAGCCGACGGTCTGATCATAGAGGTGCACAACGACCCCACCCACGCCCTGTGCGACGGAGCCCAGTCACTCACCCCCGCCCAGTTTGACCAAGTAGCCAACAAAGTCAAAGCCCTGAAACAAATAGTCTAACAGCCAATAGCTAACAGCCAATAGCCAACAGCTAATAGCCAACAGCTAACAGCTAACAGCCAACAGCCAATAGCCAAAGTAACATGAACTCAGTATCAGTAATAGGCCTAGGCCTGATAGGAGGCTCCCTAGCCAAGACATACAAGGAGGCCGGCTGGACCGTTTACGGTTTTGACTTGAACGAGTCCGTAAGCCGTTTTGCCGAACTTGAAGGCACTCTTGATGCCGTCCTTGACAGCAAGAACATAAAAAAGTGTGACCTTATTCACATAGCCGTCACCCCCGATGCCGCCTGCAACTGGCTTGAACAGCACGGCCCCGAGATTGCAAAAAGTACTGTTGTGATTGATGACTGCGGAACCAAGCGCAAGGTAGTTGAATGCGGAATGAAAGTTGCCGCAAAATACGGTTTCACTTACGCCGGAGGCCATCCCATGGCAGGTACGCATCTGTCAGGCTACAAGAACTCACGCGCCACAATGTTCCAGAACGCATCAATGATAATAGTACCCCCGGTACACGATGACATACAGCTTCTGGACCGTATTAAGAGACTGCTGGAACCCATGCAGCTTAAGCGTGTGGTATTTACCACAGCCCAGGACCACGACCGCATGATTGCCTTTACGTCACAGTTGGCGCATGTGGTATCAAACGCCTACATTAAGAGCCCGTCGGCCCAACAGCACAAGGGCTACAGCGCAGGCAGTTTCCGCGACCTGACCCGTGTGGCATGGCTTAACGAGAACATGTGGACAGAGTTGTTCCTTGAAAACAAGGACAACCTGCTGCAAGAGATACATACAATCATTGACAACCTTACCCAATACGCCAACGCCATGGAGGCCAACGACGCAAAGAGACTCTGCTCGCTGCTGCGTGACGGCCGTATTGCCAAGGAGTTGTCCGAAAAGAACTGAATATGGAGAATACGGCAAAAATAACAGTCAAGGCATCGGGCACGTATGACATACTGCTTGCCAAAGGCGGTCTGCAACATATTGGACAGGCTGCAGCAGAGCGCTTTAAGCCCTGCAAGATTGCCATTCTGAGCGATGACAAGGTATTCACGTTGTACGGCAAGACTGTTATGGACTCACTCCAAAAGGCTGGATTCACCACCGTGAGCCATGTAATTGAGAACGGCGAGCAGTCCAAGACACTTGACAACGTTACCGAATTCATAAACACCATGGTGGGAGCCCAGGTTACACGTACCGATATGGTCCTGGCTCTTGGAGGCGGTGTGGTTGGCGATATGGCAGGTTTTGCATCGGCCATATACCTGCGCGGCATACCGTATATCCAGGTACCCACCACCCTGCTGGCAGCGGTCGATTCATCGGTTGGCGGCAAGACTGCCGTTGACATTAGCGCCGGCAAGAACCTGGTTGGAGCGTTTCACCAGCCGTCAATGGTATATCTGGATACCGATACCCTTTCAACGCTTGATCCGGACGTGATGCGTGACGGATTTGCCGAGGTAATAAAATACGGAATAATACTGGACCGCAATCTGGCCGACACCGTTGCCAGGCCCGGCACTTTTGATTTGGAACAGGTCATTGCCCGCTGCATAAGCATAAAGCGCGATGTGGTGGAGCAGGACGAATTTGACAAGGGTCTGCGCGGACTGCTCAATTTTGGACATACGTTCGGACACGCAATAGAAAAGCTCAGCTCGTTTACGATAAGCCACGGCAGTGCAGTAGCCCGCGGCATGGTGATTGCAGCCAAGGTAGCTGCAGCATACGGTTATACCAATTACACCAACGCCATTGCCAAGGTTCTGGAAAGCTACGGTTTTGACCTTTCATGCCCCTACTCCGCCAGTGATATGTACAACGTAATCCTGTCCGACAAAAAGCGCAGCGGGGCCGATATAACACTGGTACTGCCTGAGTCAATAGGCAAATGCGTATTGCAAAAGATGCCTGCCATGCAGGTTCTTGAACTAATGAAAAAAGTGAGGTTATGACACTTGAGGTATTCGGGACACTATCGGGAACAGTACAGGTACCGCCGTCAAAATCGGTGGCACACCGCATGCTCATTTGCGCCGCACTGTCGGGTGAGCCCTGCTCAATTGTGTGCCAGAGCGTTAACCGCGACATGGAGGCAACCGTAAACTGCCTGAATGCTCTTGGCGCGAAAATAACTTACAACAACGGATGCTTTAACGTAATCCCCGTTGGCAAATGCACAAAAGGCGCCACACTTGACTGCGCCGAAAGCGGCTCCACTTTAAGGTTCCTGCTACCAGTTGCAGCAGCACTCGGTGCCGATGCCGTATTTACAGGCCAGGGCCGCCTGCCGGAACGCCCCCTGTCCCCGCTTTACGAGGAGATGACAGCCCACGGCGTACGCATGTCACAGAACGGCCGCATGCCCCTTACATGTAACGGATCACTCCCTGGCGGCAACTACACCATTGACGGAGGCGTATCGTCACAGTTCATATCGGGTCTGCTTATGGCACTGCCTCTAACAGGACAGGACAGCACCATTACCGTTACCGGCAAAAAAGAGAGCCAATCATACATTGAGCTTACCCTTAACGCACTAAAACTGTTTGGAATAAAAGTAGAAAAGACTGATAGCGGATATCACATTCCCGGATCCCAAAAGTTCACCGCACCAAGTGCAAGGATTGCCGTTGAATCGGACTGGTCAGGTGCGGCATTCTGGATTGTGGCAGGTGTTGCCGGGCGCAAGAGCATAACCTGCACAGGTCTTGACTACGACCACTCAGCCCAGGGGGACCGCCGCATAATTGACGTACTCCGCAGCATGGGTGCCGATATAACCATCGGCCCCGGCAGCGTTACGGCACGTCCGTCACAGCTTACCGGATGCATAATTGACTGCGCCGATATCCCCGACCTGGTACCTGTAATGGCGGTTGCCGCATCGGCTGCCCAGGGTACGACCCTCTTTAACAATATAAACAGACTGCGCATTAAGGAGAGTGACCGTGTGGAAGCCATCCTGAGCATGCTGTCGGGCGCCGGCATAAGCGCCTACGCAACCCAGGACACGCTTACCGTTACCGGCGGAATTGCACGCAACACAAAATACGACCCGTGCAACGATCACCGCATGGCTATGGCGGCAGCAGTCTTAGCGATAGTAAAAAATATAAACATAACAATAAGCAGCACTGAGTGTGTTGCCAAATCCTACCCATCATTCTTTGACGATTTCAAAGCATTAGGAGGAGACATTATAATTGAGAATTAAAAACTAACAGCTAAAAGCCAAAAGCTAACAGCCAAGGCCAACGCCAAATCCAACGTAACATGGACCTTACAGACTACAGAGAACAGATCAACAACATTGACGATCAGATTTGCAAACTGTTCACCCAGAGAATGCAGGTGGTGAACCACATTGGTGAATACAAACGTGACCATGACGTGCCGGTAAACAGCGGTTCACGCGAGCGTGAGGTGCTGGCACGCATCTCAAAACAACTGCCCGAGGACCTGGAGGATTTTGGGCGTGTGCTATACCGCTCCATGTTTGACATAAGCAAGGCATACGAGGCCATGTACAAGGAAAAGGATTCCCCGCTGTACAAAGCCATATCGAGCCTTATCAATGCCGATCCCGCTCCGTTCCCCAAACGCGCCACGGTGGCATGCCAGGGACGTGAGGGCGCCTACTCGCAGATTGCAGCCGAAAAGCTGTTCGAGGTACCCGAGATAATGTTCAACAACACCTTTGAGGGTGTAATCCGCATGGTAACCGGAGGCCTTTGCGAGTACGGAATCCTGCCCATTGAGAACTCAACCGCAGGTTCGGTAAACGAGATTTATGACCTGCTCATTAGATATAACGTGCACATTGTACGCAGCACCCGTGTCAGGGTTGACCATCAGCTGCTGGCAGCCAAGGGTGCAAAGTTCCAGGACATAAAGACCATCTACTCCCACCCTCAGGCCATTAACCAGTGCTCACATTTCCTGAGCGCGCTCAAGGATGTTGAGATAATTCCTTTTGACAACACCGCCATGGCTGCCCAGAAGGTTTCAAAGGATCCCAACCGGACATCGGCCTCAATATCTTCAAAGAGCTGCATAGACCTTTACAACATGGAGGTTCTGGCACAGGATATACAGAATTTTGACAGCAACCACACCCGTTTTATCTGCATTGCCAAGAACGCCCGCATATATCCGGGAGCCAATCGCACAAGTATAATGATGGTCATGAGCCACAAGCCCGGAACGCTGTTCTCGGTGCTCAGCAAGTTCAATGCCACAGGTGCCAACCTGGTCAAGCTGGAGAGCCGTCCCATACCGGGCCGTGACTTTGAGTTCATGTTCTATTTTGACATTGAGTTGTCCATATATGACAAGAAATTTGCATCGCTCATAAGCGAGCTTGACCACTGCGGCGAGCAGTTCAAGTACTTTGGCACGTATCAGGAAATAGTGTAATTTAGCGGCATGAAAAAGATTCTTGTAATAAACGGGCCAAACCTTAACCTGCTTGGATTAAGGGAGCCTGCTATATACGGCAACCGCGATTTTAATGCTCTTATTGAATTTATCAAGGAGAGTGCCCGCAGCCTTGGCCTGCAGGTGGAGTGTTTCCAGTCAAACCACGAGGGTGCTATTGTGGACAAGATCCAGCAGGCATACGGGGTGTTTGACGGTATTGTAATAAACCCCGCCGCATACACCCACACCAGCGTGGCCATCCTGGACGCCCTTAAGGCCGTAGCCATTCCCACGGTCGAGGTTCACATAAGCGACGTTTCGGAACGCGAGGAGTTCCGCCGCCACTCTTTTGTATCGCTTTATGCAGCCAAGACAATCATGGGCAAAGGGTTTGACGGGTACCGCGAGGCCCTGAGCTTTTTTCTCTAAAAAAACCTGTCACACATAAAGTTATCCCGCTTGTCAGTAAGCGGGATATTTTTTTGTCCCACATTATACATAAATTGATTCTTTTATTTTATTTTTGCATCGTTAACACTATTTTGACAGTTCAAAAACTACACCCAATGAATAAGAAAACCAGTTCAACTTTTGTTGTCGCCTTATTAGGATTGGCCCTGTTTTCAATGACTCCGCAAACTGCGGTGGCACAAGCCAAAACATCAACCAAGCAGCCGGCCTGGATAACAAAAGCACCCACCGTCAAGAATACATACGTAGGAATTGCCAGCGTTTCAAAGCGCTCCATGAACCCCGATGGCGAGGCTGCCGAGAATCCATCGGTTGTTCCCACATCGTCAATAATCGTGTCGCAGCTCTTCTTTAACGACAAATACAAGGAGTCCGGCAAGAAAGAGGCACAGAAAAAGATTCTGGGTTCGCTCCGTCTGTCGGTCGATGCAAACTCACTGCTTGGCCAGCTCATCCTTAAAGGTGAATACTCATCATCGTTTGATGATGTGTTCATTGACCAGGTTCTGGACACGCCGCTCCTTAAACTTCAGGGCGAATGGGAGGACGATGACGAATACTGGTGCTACTATTCAATTACCGAAAAGGACTACCAGCAGCGTATAACCTCGTTCGAGGACAGCATTTGCCGCCAGGCCCAGACAATCTGGGAGGTTGGCATGTCATATCAGGAAGAAGGAATGCTGTACAACGCAGCCAAGACATATACCGATGCCCTGAACATGGTTCATCCGCTCATTTACACCCAGCACCCCATAAAGCATGACTTTGAGACCGTTGACCTGTTTACCAGCATATACAACAGTTACATTCACGTTTATGACGACCTTAAGCTTACCTCGTCAATCGATGTGATTCCCGCCGTTGCCGGTGAGGGCGTTCCAGCATCATTCACCATTAAGGTTGACCAGCGCGGCGTTCCCGTAAAGAAAGTGGGACTGCAGGTAAATTATGACGGCACTGTCGATGGCGCCCTGATTACCGATGACAACGGCACCGTAACTTTCCAGTTGGCCAAGGCAACCGATGAGCCTATACAGAACATTACATTCTCATTGGATAAGGACGGCCTGTTTGACCTGCCCGAATCATACGCGTTCAAACAGCTCACTGCCAAGGCCGAAACCTTTGGCACCGCCGATGTAGGCATAAAGCTGTTTGACCCCACCAATTACATTTACATTGAGGTCAACCCGTCGGACTCCGCCACCGACAAGGCTGTCAGAGAGATAGTTGCAGCCCGCAAGGATCTGACCATTGTAACCGACAAGTCAAAAGCTGACCTTATCCTGAGCACAGCACTTGCTACCAGGATGGAGCAGGAGTCAGTTTCGGCCGAAAAATGGGCCATAAGCAAATACTCTTCGTCACTTGATATTTCGGTCAAGCCCGTACAGGCCGACGAGGAACTGTTCCACTACTCCATTGACGAATTCCAGTATCTGGTGCCCGCAACCCGCAAAAAGGATCAGGTGCTGCATTCATCGGCCAAGGAGATGTCACGCCAGGTTACGCGTGAATTTGCCGACAAGTTCAAGCCTTTCAGCTATGACAAGCGCCAGATTGTATGGTCTAAACTGAAATAAGTTTCAAAAATGAAAAGACTGTCCGGAATAATACTATTCCTGCTGTTGGCCGGCACCACCTGCCTGAACGCACAGATGACCCGTGGCCAGCTGCTTAGGAAATACTATCAGATAACCCAGCTGCACAATAGCGGCAAGGATGCCGAGGCTATTGCCATGTGCGAGGAGATAACCGCGGTTTATCCCAAATTACCGGACACATACCTAAGAATGGCCGAAATCTACTACGACGGAGGCGAGTCTGAGATGGCTCTGGTAATGTACCGCACCTACGCCAGCCTTGAGATGGACGACAAAAAGGTGGCCGAGCATAGCGCCCGCATGAAAGAGCTTGAGGCCAAAGTAGGCGCCAAGTCATTTGAGGACCAGGAGCAGGAGGCTTTTGAAAAGCTCATGGCCCAGACAGCCGCAAAAGAGGCTGCCAAGGAGCCGGAATCAGTTTCATTGACTACATCGGCTACGTCGCTGTTTGACATTTCGGCTCTGGTGGCATCGGCCAAGACAGTTGAGCCGGAACCGGAGCCCGAATATGACGATGAGCCTGAAACCCTGACCGATGCCCAGGCTGCACCCGAACCTGAACAAGGCCAGGCTGTATCGCTGTTTGACATAAGCGGCATTGACTTTAGCAAACCTGCCGTTACTGCACAGGTTACAGTTCCTGAACCCGAACCGGAGCCGGAGCCCGAACCGGAACCCGAACCGGAACCTGAGATTTCGCTGGAAATACAGCAGGAAGCCCAGCAGATTATGGAGCAGGCCACGCTTGCACAGGTTCAGGCCGACTGCACCAGCCCGTTCCTGTTCAGCCCCCATCCCACAGTCATTGACAATCTAAAGCTGAGCCGTGACGCCACATACAATGCCACGGTAACGCCCAAGCGCAAGTTTGAATCCAAGAGTGACCTTATTGGCAAATGGGTGTCATCGGCTTTTGACCCCGATAACGGACGTGACTTTATTATCCTTGACATAGACCAGATAGGTAGCAATCTTTCGGCTGTAATTAATTCCGAGTCAGGACTTTTCCTGGAAAAGAAAAACGGAGTGTTCAAGACTTCGTGGAACGCCGTAAAGAGCATCTGGTCAAGCGACGGTGCCGATTTTGACGCCACCGAACTTAAAGGCAGCGCCACCAGGGGTGATTTTTCGGAGGAGAGTTTTGACTTTACATTCTCGCTCAAAAAGAAAGACAAGCCCAACGTTGCATCCATCGGTCGTGACGTGATGGACGGCCTGTCGCTGTTTATCCCGTTCGGTGCGCTTGCAAGCCGTATTGGAAGCACATTCCTTAACTACGCCAGCCGTAAGAACCCGAACGAAAAGTTCCAGACATCAATCAACTTTTCGCTCAAGAGCGTAACCGAGAACGTGCTGGCCTGCAGTTACGTAGTAAGCGAGCGCCACAGTACCGTTGACGGCTCACGCGATATGGTCATTGAGGAAAAAACGTTCCACCTGTTCCGCGTTGACCATAACTACCAGCCCTACACCTACAGCAGCAATATTCAGGAGAACGCCCTGTACCGCGCAATGTATCAGCGGCTTGCAACCGAGGCCCAGACTGACATAAACAAGCTGTTCCCGCTGGCATACATGAGCTTTTACGGTGCCGGCATGGGCAAGAAGGCCGATGACACCGACCGCATATCAAAAGCCGTGGTACAGATGCAGAAACTGGCCGATGCAGGATGCCTTAGGGCCAACGCATGGCTTGTTCCGGTTTACTACAACCTGTCCATTGACGAGAAACACTACCCCATGCGAATACAGCGCAAGCATTTCCGTGACCTGTCGGACAAGAACATGAGCGCACTGCTCATGTCGGGAACCCCGTATGTTTACGGTCTGAACGGCGACATTCTGGCAAGCGGAAATTCGGACCCCGACGAGGTTGCCACCGAATATGAGAAAGGTGCCAACAAGAATGACCCGTATGCACTGTACTGCCTTGGAAAGGCTTACAAGGAGGGTGTAATTAAGACCCGCGATGCAGAGCAGTCATTCAACTGTTTCAAAAAATCGGCCGAACAGGGTTATGCCGATGCCTACTGGCAGCTGGCACTTGCATACAAGAGCGGTTTTGGAGTTTCTACCGACTACAACCAATACATCCACCATCTGTTCAAGGCAATCGATGCCGGATCCATTGAGGCTCTCGATGAGCTGAGTACCGCCTATTTCTGGGGCATTGGAGTAAAGCACGATGTGGATATGGCCATGCAGGTAAGACGTGACTACTTTTATTTAAAGAACAATGTTTGGCGTGACGTGCTTGCACTTTACGGATTCCCAAACATTTGAGACGGTGATTTATATGAAGGTTTTAAGATACATATCGCTTTTGGCATTGCTTACAATCCTGCCGGTGCTGGCATTCGGACAGGAAAAGGGCAGTTCGCCGGAACGTATAAAAAGGATGGTTGAGAGCATGCCGTACAAGGACATCCCGCTTCAGGGGCAGTTCTCCTGCTCCGAGCTGAGCAACACGGCCATGTTCTATACCGAATCGGACAACGGTGCCATTGTGCAGTTGGGAGTACGTCTGTTTTCGGACGGCATAAGGAAGGCCTATGATCCGGTGATAATAAGTTTTGTGGAACGTCTGTGGGCCGAACTGCTGCTGCGCAAGACCGTTCAGGGCCAGTCCAGCCTGCTTAAGGAATATGGAGTCCGTATTGTTCTGGGAGGTTATCCTCTTGGAAGCGGAAGCTTTAAGAAACTAAGCCAGGCAGTTGACCTGATAAACTCCATGAACTCGCTCACTATCACCACCGGCGGCACCGAGATTGACATGTTTATGCGCAACGCCAAGGGTGAGACTCTTCACATATACATACCTGCCAGCAGGGACCTGCTGTTCCAGTATGACAAGAAAGAGCACGAGGAGCTGTTGGTCCGTGAGCTCAAGGAATCAAGGGATTCATACAAGACCACCGTGCCATCGGCCACAAATCTTACAGCTACCGATAACGGCCTGCTGGCATCAGGCGGCGACTGCTATATGATTGATTCGCTCAAGAACGACGTTTTCTTTACAAAAAGCAGGACGGTTGTGTTTGATTCGGCCTTCCCCGAGGAATCCATGCGTAACCTGCTTATGGGCGCTGTAAACCAGAGCAAACTTGAAGGACGTACCCTTGACATACGTCTGCATGCATACAACAAGGACCTTAAGGACTTAAAGGTCTCAATGTCAACGTTTCTGGGCTATATCCAGAAACAGGGATTCAAGCTGTACACTGGCTCTCTGGGCCGGAACGGGGAAAAGTGCCAGTGTCTGCTTGCCATGTATCATCCGGTGTACAACTATCTGCATATCCTGTCCTTGAGCTTTACGCCGCATCAGCTTGAGTCAAAGCAGGCCGTAACGCTTAAGGCGGATCTTTCAACTTTCATTCCTCAGCATAACATTAAAAACCTATTTCAGGAAAAATAACCAAACAAATATGAGAGTACACAAATTACTGATCTTGGCAGTGCTTGCATTCTGTGCGACTGCCACCCATGCGCAACTGGATGTTGTACGTTTTACCATCCAGGACGGTATATCGGACCCGGCACTCAAGGCTGGAATCGAAAAAAGTGCATCAGTGTTGCTTTCTACACTGAACTCCACGGTCATTGCCGGTAAATCCAAAGTCAAGTTTGACAAGGAGAACGAGGTTTTCTTTACAAAGGACGGAAAAAAATGTCTTGACGAGATGTGGGCATCGAGCGCCATGATGTGCCCCGTATCGCAGGTAACCGAAAAGGGCATTACAATGCAGGATGGAATGGTGCAGGTGCGTAACATCCCCATTACGGTTCTGGCTGCCGATGACGACAACTGCGAGCAGGAACTGGTTCTGTGCTTTAACGGTAACGGGCAGATTGACAACATTATGATTGCCCTTGAGGAGCACCGCTACCTGGACGTTATCAATGCTCAGATAAGCGTTAAGGATTTTCACCGCCGTCAGGCCATTGTGGATTTTGTGGAGAATTTCCGCACCGCTTATAACCGCAAGGACATTGATTACATTAACAACGTGTTCAGCGACAACGCCCTTATCATTACCGGTAAGGTTGTAAAGGTTGACAAAAAGAAACAGGACCTGACCGCCCAGTCACTCAACGACGAGCAGATCCAGTATCAAAAGTCAACCAAGGAGGAGTATATAACCAACCTTAAAAAGTGCTTTAAGAACAACAGCTACATAAACCTTATCTTTGATGATATTGAGGTTATGCGTCACCCAAAGCGCGATGACATATTCGGCGTTACCCTTAAGCAGCACTGGAACTCATCGAACTACTCCGATGTTGGTTATCTGTTCCTTATGATCAACTTTGAGGACGAGATGAATCCCAGCATCCAGGTACGCACATGGCAGCCTGACAAGTATAACGGCAAACCTCTGCCGCGTGATGAGGTGTTCTCACTTGACATGTTCAACATCTGATTTTTCCGACAATGAAATCAATAAAGATCTTACTGACCGCCGTTGCATTGGCAGTAGTAACTGGGAGCTATGCCCAAAGCCAGCTTAAAGTTCTGCGTGTCACCGATATCACGCCCGAACTGAGTGTATATCCTTGCGGTGACCGTCATGAGGCAATGGTGGTTCTGCGCTGTCAGGAGCCGTTTGACCTGATTCTGTCATCAAACTATGATGCCAACCTGGACCTGACCGTTACCACCGAAGGTCCCGAAAAGGTTTACAGCATTGTATTCAAGACCAGGGAGGAAGGCACATCGTTCAAGGGCCGTCAGCTTACCATATCGGCCGAAGGGTTCCAGAAATACTACATTCCTCTGAACCTGAATGACAAGGAAAAGTTTGAATACCTTGTTACCGACCCCTACTCCAAGCTGCGCAGTCTGTTCTACACCGCTACCGAGGAGGGTGTTTCGCTCTTTATTTACGGTATGTATGACCAGGCCATTGACAGGTTCAATATTGCCAAGCAGTGCCCTGAATATGACGAGACCGACAATCATATTGACGAGTACATAGAGCAGTGCGATTCGCTCAAGAGCTGGATGATTCAGGCACAGCGTTATACTGACAACAGGGACTATTACAACGCCAAGGCACTTTACCTTAAGATGCTGGGCAAGAATCCCGAATGTACCATAATCCGCGAACTGTACGAGCAGGCCAGTGACAACTTTAACAGAGTGAGCAAGCACGATATTGAGGTTGCCCAGGCATACTTTGATACCAAGCGTTATGACGAGGCGCGTGTCCTTTACGAGCATGCCATTGAGCAGAACAACCCGCAGTCATCACTTGCAGGCACAAATCTTGCAGCCATCAAGCTTAAAAGGTACAAGGCCGACAACCACACCCGTTCGGTATCGTTCGTATATGAGCCCGATGTAAACATCGGCATTATGTTTGCCGGTCTTAAGCCCGACAAGTCAAGCGGATATTTCTCGTTCGGTTTTGAGAGAGGCTGCATTGACCTTATGTCACAAAGTCTTGAGCCTATCCAGACTCAAGGATTGTACCCCGAAAAGCCCATGTACCAGGCAATGATCAGTGCCGGTTGGACTTTCAGGCTTTACACAAGCAATCCCAATGACTATGTGCCTAAGGTTTGGGCTCTGTTCTCACCTTTCAGCTATGCTGCAGGCGGATACTATTCAAAACTGCCTGATCCCGATAACAACAAGGAACTTAAGGAGGATTACCATTTGATGCATGCAGTTGCTCCCGAGGTAGGTGTTGCCGTAAGAATTTGGCGCGTTATTCTTAGCTACCGCTACCAATACCGTTACGTGCTCATCGAGGACAAACCCGTATCTGATAATTTTGGAAAAGCCCGCAACCTTATAGGTTTAGGTTTCTGCTGGTAAAAACTTGAGATGATTCAAATAAAAGAGGTCCTTACTGACAAGGACAAGAAAAGACTGTTCAGGTTCCCTATTGACCTTTACAGAGAGTGTGATATGTATGTACCGGTGCTCATCGGCGATGAGATGGACACCTTTAACCCCAAAAAGAACGGAGCATACAGCTATGCCGATAGCCGCCTTTGGCTGGCGCTGCGTGACGGAAAGATTGTTGGCCGCATCGGCGCAATCCTTAATCGGGCCGCCAACCAGAAGGATAACGTAAAGCAATTGCGTTTTACCCGCTTTGACTTTATTGATGACTTTGAGGTGTCTAAAGCCTTGTTTGATACGGTGATAGCTTGGGCACGTGAGCTTGGCATGACAGAGCTGGTAGGTCCGCTGGGATTCTCCAATCTTGACAAGCAGGGTATGCTGGTTGACGGTTTTGACCAGCTGGACATGTACATAACACTCTACAACTACCCCTATTACATAGAGCACATGAAACGTCTGGGTCTGACCAAGAAATGGGACTGGACTGAGACCAAGGTTATTGTTCCGGATCAAGTTCCTCCCAAGATGGACCAGATTGCCGAAATTTCCGAGAAACGTTACGGCTACTCAATCAAGAAGTTCCGCAACATGAAAGAGGTACGCCCGTACATACGCAAGGCTATGGAGATAATCAACATTGCTTTTGCAAAACTTCATGGCGTAGTACCTCTATCAGACAAGCAGATTGAGAACATGGAACATCTGATTGCGCTTGTGGGGCGTCCGGAGTATTCGCTTATGGTGCAGAATCAGGCCGGCGAACTGGTTGGATTCGGTTTTATTGCTCCTTCAATTAGCCGCGGCATTCGTGCCAGCAAGGGTAAGTTGGGCTTGTTCTCGGCCCTGAAGGTTTTGGGTGACCTGAATGACCACCGCCACATAGATTTCTACATGATAGGTGTAAGGCCTGAGGACCAGAAAAAAGGCGTAGAGTGCATCATTCTGCGTGAAGGAATCAAAGCAATCCAGTCTCACGGCGGCATAGACTGCCAGACCGGCCCCATGCTTGAGGACAACGCCAACGTCCAGAACATCTGGAAGCACTTTGAGCACTACACCCACCGCCGTCGCCGCTGCTGGTCCTACACCCTCTAACCTAGGGGCACAAAGGGGCACAAAGGGGACGGTTCTTTTTGTGCCCCTCTAAATCACTGAGATTCTGAAAACGAACTCACTGCTCTTTCCGGGATCCAGGCGGTTGATGTAATCGCGGCCCGATATATCGCCGTCATAGCCTTGATAGTCGCAGCGACCCATCCAGGGTTCGATGCACACAAACGGGGCGTTCTTGCCAGGCGGTGACCACAAGCCCCAGACCAGTGCATCCTGTGTCTCTACCGCAATATACGGGTTGCAATCCTTGTCGTACAAAATCACCTGATCTATCTGGTGCTCCTCCAGCACCAATGCATCATTTGCAAAGAGGCTCGGAGTAATGGGCAGCATGGCATCGCTGTCCAGTTCCATCATGCCGGCACTGTCACTGCGATAACCCTCTTGCGTCAGTTTGCCAATAACGAGCTGGCTGACAGGCTCCTCACCTGATGTGAGGCGGAAATATCCGTGTATGAAATCATCCTTACTGAAGTCCCTGTAATTGAATCCCGGATGCGCACCTATCTGGTAATACATTGCATCCTTGCCAGGGTTCTTGATGCGCCACTCCACAACAAGAGTGTTATCCTCAAGGCGGTATGTAGCCTCAAGACGGAAGGGATACGGATAGACCTGAAATGACTGT
This sequence comes from uncultured Bacteroidales bacterium, assembly GCA_902760965.1. GTDB lineage: Bacteria > Bacteroidota > Bacteroidia > Bacteroidales > Bacteroidaceae > Colenecus. The sequence goes on from CACWIN010000007.1 coordinate 20,347, forward strand.
TCATCGGACTCAAGGCACAGCACTACGCTCTCCTTGTCATGACAGAGCACCTTGAAATCGCGGTCACGTGCAAATCCGTGCTGCGGCAAGCGGTAGGTCTTATCTTCCACCCTATACTCACCGTTCCACACTTTGCCCACTATCGGAAAAAGCATAGGTGCATGACGGCCCCAATATTCTTTATCGGCAGTCCATATAAGTTCTTCATCGCTGCCTTGTCTCTTAAGGCTGGTCAGTTCAGCTCCGCGCAGATTAATCACGGCGCTCAGGTGTTCATTCTCTATAATCATAGGTCAAGTAATTACAATGCGAATATAGCGTTTTTGAGCGGTTTTTATTACTTTTGCCTGAAACCTACTGACCAAAAACAATCACAATGAAAAGAATCATACTTGTTATCGCACTATTTACGTGCGCTTTATCATACGCCCAGCGTATGAACGTTCTTGATGAAATCAAGGCAAATCCGCAAAAATCCTACGGGACCGATTACCCCTACACTTTCGATGCCCCGGCACTTACCAAATCGCCCAAGGGTTACAAACCTTTCTACATAAGCCATTATGCCCGTCACGGCTCGCGCTACTACTGGAACAACTCCCTTTATCTGGAGCTGGATACCATCATGACCGAGGCTCATGAGAAACATCTGCTCACTCCCGACGGTGAAAAGTTTTATGAGCAGTACAAGGCCTTGTATCCCGAGTTCATGGCCGGTATGGGTGAACTTACCCATGTTGGTTGGGACCAGCACCAGGGCATTGCGCGCAAAATGTATGAGAGCTTCCCGGAGGTATTCAAAAAAGGCGGTACTGTCCGTGCCATATCATCCACTACCGGCCGATGCATTATCAGCATGAGTGCATTCTGCCAGGCCATGGTACAGTGCAATCCCAAGATTGACATCTATGAGCAGGCGTCCAGGGCAACACTGCCCGGCGTAAAGCCCGATGCCGATGACAATCCCTACCGTAAGCAGGCTCCCCGTGCCAGAGCCGAGCTGGATATGACAGGTTTCAACCCCGAAACCCCGCAGGTGGCATCGAACGATGAGATTGTGGCACGCCTGTTTACAAGCACGGAGGGACTTTCACGCAGTTCCCGCCGCATATACAGCAACCTGAAGAACCTGTACACCTCACTGCCCAGCATCGGCCATGAAGAGTTGCTGATAGGTCTCTTTAAGCCCGAGGAGTTGACTGCCGGTTGGGAGCGTTCCAACCTGAACTCATACCGCAACTGGTACAGGGACATCAACGTTATGAAACCCATCGTGCAAGATATCCTGGATCAGGCCAAACTGGTCATAGACGGTGAATGCAACGACATTGCGTCCCTGCGTTTCGGCCATGACACAAACCTGGGACCGCTCAATATCCTGATGGGCATCAATATGCCTAAGGGCGGTGTGACCGATGCCAACCAGCTCAAGTACTATTTCCAGGACTTCCAGATTGGCAAGGCCGGAAACCTGCAGTTCATATTCTACAAGAGCAAAAAGAACCCGGAGATCCTGGTAAAATGCCTGCAAAACGGTTACGAGGTGCAGCTCCCGCTTGACACCGACAACTACCCCTACTACAAGTGGAGCGACTTCTACACCTACTACAGCGCTATTTGCTCAGAGCAGTGAGGTGAGCTCAGTAAGAGTATGAATAGTATAGTCCGGGAATGTGGAGTCTGATGGCTCCACATTTCTTATGTTGAACCAGATGGTGTGCAGGCCGTAGGCGGAGCCACCGCTGATATCGGCATTCAGGGAATCGCCAATGATTACGGTCTGAGCGGGAGTGGTCCCGGGCAACTGGCTGAAACAGTAGTCAAAATACTCGCGAGACGGTTTGTTGAACCCAATATCCAACGAGCCAAAAACGCCATCCACATACTGCATAAGCCCAGCCTTGCCAAGACGGGTGGACTGCTGCAGGTTGCTTGCGTTGCTTACCACATATACCTTATATCGGCTCTTAAGATACTCCATAACCTTATGTGCGCCCGATACAGGCACATGCGTATCCCTTAATCCCGCAATAAAATCCAGCTCAAAAGCGGGGCCATCTGCCTCAATCCCCAGGTCATGAAATATGCCCGCCCAACGGGTGCGGTGCAGTTCATCGACAGTAAGGAGGCCGTCTTCAATGCGTTTCCACAGAATTATATTGCGGCTCAAAAAGAACTCAAATATGTCATCGGAGTATTCCAAACCGTTTTTTAGGAAGCAGTTGCGGACATTCTCCCTGGCACACTCCTTAAAGTCCAGGAGCGTGTCATCAACGTCCATAAAAACGGTAGTTATGTCCTCCTTTTTGAACATCACGTTATTTGCGCAACATGAAAATAAGTATCAAAATGGCTGTCATGATTAAAATCGTAATCGCCATTATCAATGATTTGTTCCTTTTTGGCAGATTCTCTATCCGGGCAGGAGTAATGTTGTGCTCCTTGTTATACTTGTCATACGCCGACCTGAGAATCTCATAGGTCTCTTGGGAATACTTGGCATTTGCACCCATGTTGCAATACATAGGGACCGATGCTTCATCAAGCCATATCAGCAACTGGCCAGACTCCATGGTCAGATTCTTTATATCGGAATACATAATTTCATTTACCCTGCGGGAATATTTGGATGAGGATACATTTACCTCAATGCGGTCGTTGTAAATCACAAGAACGGGCTTGTTCCTCCGGATAATGCTGAGAACCAGGATCAGCAACAAAGGAATCGCCGTCAAAGAAAATGTGATTACCGATTCCGTTGTGATCTCCTCACCAAATAATTTGAATATGGCAAGCCCCGCTATCAGAAATCCCGCCAACATGCTGGCCCAGGGTGCGCGATAGTAATGCTCGTGTAAAACTTTAATCTGTCCCATAATCACTGTTTTGGTTTGCGGCCGGCCCGACGCAGCGCATCGGCAATGATCCATTGCAGCTGGCCGTTCACGCTGCGGAACTCGCTGGCGGCCCATTGTTCCAGGGCCGTCATTGTTGCGGAGTCCACTCTGAGCAGAAAGCTTTTTGAATCAGCGTCTTTAGCCATCTGTGCCGATATTTAATTATACAATGTGCCGGTGTTCACAACTGGTGCTGCAGGCTCGTCGCCGCACAGGACTACAAGCAGGTTGCTGACCATAGCGGCCTTGCGCTCCTCGTCAAGTTCAACAACGCCATCTTTCTTAAGGTTATCAAGAGCCATCTTTACCATCGATACAGCACCCTCAACTATCTTTTCGCGAGCCGAGATGATGGCATCGGCCTGCTGGCGACGAAGCATAACGGCTGCAATCTCAGGAGCGTATGCCAGGTAGTTGATGCGGGCCTCGACAGCCTCAATTCCGGCAATTGCAAGACGCTCGTTCAGAGTCTGCTTAAGGGCCTCGTTTATTTCATCGGCACCGGAACGCAGGGTTACATTGGCATCGGCCCCGGCGTTCTCATCATAGTTGTAACGACCTGCAACCTGACGGAGTGCGGCATCGGACTGGACCGATACAAAGTTCTCAAAGGCTCTCATTGTGGCGTTGAGTGTTGCCACACCACTGGGTGTCTGACCCATTGTCTGTGAATCAATCTCAAACAGAGCCTTATACACGTCGCGTATTCTCCAAACCATTACCAGGCCTATCATGATGGGGTTGCCGCTCTTGTCATTCACTTTGATGGCCTCGGCATTCAGGTTGCGGGCACGCAGTGACACCTTTTTCTTTGTGAGCAGCGGATTGACCCACCAGAAACCGTTCTCGCGGAATGTGCCTCTGTATTTTCCAAAGAACACCATTGCACGTGCCTCGTTGGGCTCCAACTGAACAAATCCTTTTGCTAAAATTACCAACAGGATAATCATAATAGGAATGAAAAATTCAAGATCATACATGCCGGCGGCAACGATCAATCCCACTAAGCATAATTCCATAAGCAGGCCCATAAAGCCGTTCATCTTGAATCCTTTGAACTCATACTCTTTTGTTTCCATAATCCTTTATTGTTTTAATGTTATTTTGATATCAATTTGATATCGCAAATGTACACGCATATTCTGAACCCGCAAAGCATTTAAACCTATTTAACACAAAGTGGCACAGAGGGGCACCCAGGGGCACAAAGGGGACGGTTCTTTTTGTGCCCCTGGGTGCGTCTAGGATTTCTTGCTGAGTTCCAGCCAGCGCATGGTGATTTGGTCGGTGCGATCTATGATTTGACCGATGCGGGCGGATTTGGTTTGGAGCTGGTCGTATGGTAGGGTGCCGCTGTTCAGTTCATCTTCAAGTTGGGCTTTCTCTTGTTCAAGCTGTTGGAGCTCCTGCTCTATTTGCTCCATTTCTCGCTTTTCCTTGAAGGTGAGTTTGGTGCTTCGCACACTTTGGCGTTGGCTTTGGCTTTGGCTGCCATCCGGCTGATTCTTTGCGCTTCGCGCTGCAGCAGTGGCTTTTTCCTCATCCTCTTTGAGGACTTTGTACTCCATGTAGTCGCTGTAGGATGAAGGGAAGTTGGTAACCTTGCCATCGCCCTCAAATACCAGCAAATGCTCTGCTATCTTGTCCATGAAATAGCGGTCATGCGACACCACTATCACACACCCCTTGAACTGGGCAATGTACTCCTCCAAGACTTGCAGGGTCATTATGTCAAGATCGTTTGTAGGCTCGTCCAGAATCAGAAAATTGGGACTCTGCATGAGTATGGTGCACAGATAAAGACGCCTGCGCTCACCCCCACTCAGCTTGCTCACGTAACTGTATTGCGTCTTGGGAGTAAACAGGAATTTCTGCAAAAATTGACCGGCCGACATACGCCTACCGTCATCAAGCACAATATGGTCAGCAATTGCCGTCACCACATCAATAACCTTTGCATCCTCGGGAAACGAAAGGCCCTGTTGCGAGTAGTAACCAATCTTTAGGGTCGATCCGCGCTCAATTACACCGCTGTCCGGCTGTTCAATACCCAGCAACAACTTAAGGAAAGTGGACTTGCCCACACCGTTCTCGCCTATTATGCCCAACTTTTCGTAGCGCGAAAATATGTAGCTGAAATCCTTCAGGATGATCTTGTCATCGAACGCCTTATTCAAATGCTCAATGTCAAAAATCTTCTTGCCTATGTACGATGCCTTCACGTCAAGTGCCACGCTCTGTTCATCACGTCGGTGCTGCAGACGCTCCTCAAGCTGATGGAACGACTCCTTGCGGTAGCGGGCCTTACCTCCGCGGGCACACGGCATGCGGCGCATCCAGTCCAGCTCGCGGCGGTAGAGGTTCAGGTCACTCTCGCGCTGCGATGACTCGGCATCCAGGCGCTCCTGTCGCTTTTCCAGATAGTAGCTGTAATTGCCCTGATAGGAGTAGGCGCGGAAGTCATCTATCTCTATGATGCGGTTGCACACGCGGTCCAACAGATAGCGGTCATGCGTGACCATAAAAAGAGTCAGCTTGCTAGCAGTGAGATAATCCTCAAGCCACTCCGTAACGCTTACATCCAGATGGTTGGTAGGCTCGTCAAGAATCAGGAAATCGGGTTCCGACATAAGCACCTGAGCCAAAGCCACGCGCTTTATCTGCCCACCGGAAAGCTCATCGATAGGCTTCTCAAAGTCCGATACTCCCAGTTTGGTAAGTAGCTGACGGGCACGAAGCAGTTTCTCATCATCGACCACGGGACAGCAGGCGTTCAACACTGAAGAGCCCTTGGGGAATACCGGAGTCTGCACCAGATAGGCGGTCTTGATGTCACGGCGGAAAGTAATTGTGCCGCTGCGGTAATCGGCCACACCGGCAATCACGTCCAGCAGGGTACTTTTGCCCTGCCCGTTGCGTGCTATCAGGCCCACCTTCTCACCCTGATTGATATTGAGTGAGAGACCGTCAAAAATGATACGGTCACCGAATGATTTGCACAGTCCGTCTATCTGTAGGAAACTCTCCATAACACTTTTACGCCCACATTTTTGCGACCGTAAAGGTAATCATTTTTTTGGCCGGACGGCACGTACATCTGAATAATAGGTTCTGTTCCTTGATATGATATAACAATATTCTGACGTGGTTTCACCCGGTTCATTTTCACCTTGGACATATACGCGTCTGGGTGTATCGGATATGTTAAAGAGATAACAGTCCCTTTTTTCTCCGCTTGTGTTGACCAGATCGCTGGTCATGTACCTATTGTCAACAGCCCCCTTATGAGTATATGGCAGGAATATGCTCCTGTCTTCATAACCCGGCACCTTGCTGGTAGCTCTGAATCCCGGCATAGCGTCCACTGTATCCTTTTTCCACTCACAGTTTTCTGCCAATTCCTCCCACTCGGCTCTTGACGGCAAGCGCCAGCCTCCTCCCCAGTTAAATGCAGCCGCATCACCCGGTTCCATTTCATAATCATATTCTCTAGGGGAGCTTGGCTCCACATTGCCCCATTGGTAACGGTCGCCATGAACGCTTTCAGAAAAAGAGCCCAGATTAAACGATGCCCAGTATACACTCAGTCCCAGATCCACATACTTGTAGGCCGATAAGCGTGAGCCCACTTCCGCCACCTGCAGATGATAATGGGCCGATGCATCACCGAAAGATGCCGTGACAGCACATGTTCCGGCCGATATTGCAGTGATCACACCATCCTGCACCGTTGCGACCTGCGGATCGGATGTGGTCCATTCCACAGCCTTGGCGTCTTTGACATTACCCGGTTGAGCGTGAATCTGCAACACATACCTTTCGCCCGGTTCAATGCATATACTGTCCTCTGTTATAATTGAAATGTAGTATGGTCTCTTATTCTCATCCTGAGGTAAATCACGTACCAACCTTGCCGGTACGGCGTACTTCTTCATACTATTTATTTCGTATTCCGGTGTATCTTCATCGGGCTGAATAAGGAAAGGATAATCGGGATAATCATCATGATCAATATCAAAATACGATGTTGAAATACGGATAAAAATAGTGTCTTTCTCATATCCGGGCGATTTACCGCATAAGTAACCGATTAACAATTCATTCTCCTCATCTTCAATCCCATCTCCGTCACAATCACTTTCCAGTTCCTCATATTCAGCAATTGTAGGCAGGCGCCACCCCCTTTCCATGTAAAATGGCAGCCACTGTGTCTGTTCCCATTTGAAATGAGAGCCCACCTCATCAGGGGATGATGCTCCCACATTCAGGTTCGCCCATTGCACACTCAGGCCCAGATTAACCGGGACCGGCTCAATAAACTCTGACGTAACATCACAATGGGCGGTCATTGAACCGTACTGCGCGGTTATACGGCAGGAGCCAACCCCGACAGCCATAATCTCACCCGGCTCGGTTATTCTTACAATATTGGTATCTGAACTGCTCCAACTCACTTTCTCCGGCCATATGTTGCGTAATGGAGTTGTGTTGAGCTTTAAGACTCGCTTACCGCCCACCAATAAAGTATCTGCAACGGAATCAATTGAAATACTCTCCAGCCCGCCGTCATCCAAAGGGCGGACCGGCCTTACTGTCATACCGTTATAATAGTTCAACTTCGGATTTCTATCGAGTTTCTCTGATTTGTTACCATAATGCCAAACACTTCCATATTTGAACAGACTGCTTGTCCAGAGTACTACACGTTCTCCCTCATCTATGGGTTCGTTTCCATCCAGAAAACCTGTTGCCGGAATAAAGATTGAACGGTCTTCATATCCCGGTACGTTACTGGTTATCTTAGCCCCATATACACCGTCAACGGTAATCCATTCCCAGTTACAGGCCATAAGTTCCTCTTTCTCGGCTTTTGTGGGCATTCGCCAGCCTTTGCCCCAATTTGCAGCAGCGGCATCATCAACAGCATAAAGGAGCGCCGTACCGTATTTATCAAATCTGGTGCTGTCATACCTTTCAGTAAACTTTATGCCTTTAGGGCCAAACCTGTAATTCCATTCCGTGAACATATCCTTAGGTTCAGTCTCTCCAAAAGCAAAATAATTCCCGTAATCCTGCTGATTCCTGGCACCCACATTTGTTGTAGCCCATAGGACCGAAAGGCCCAGATCCACGCTCTCGTGTTTTCGGTGTGTATACCTGACTTTTACATCGGCCGCATTTGCAGCCAACACCAAGACTGACAGTAACAGTGTAATCAGAATCCGTTTCATTTTTCATTTGCCGTTTCTACCACAAATATCCGCAAATACACTCCCACATGCAAGAAAAAAGCATTGCAAAACTGTTGCATTTGCGCCCCATTAAAACTAACTTCGCAAAAAAAAACTAACTGAAAGCTCATGAAAGGATTACTGATTACTGCCATTATTGCCTCAATCATTACAGTTCCGGCTTTCGCAGCCGATAAGACTCCCGCATCGGACAGCCGCATCACATACGTGGGCCGTACACTGACCCAAGACGGCGACGTAAGTTTTGACTGGAGTTCCACTTACGCCAAGATCAACTTCCTGGGCGATTATCTGGCCGTGCGTGCATCGGACACCAAAAAGGATTACTTTAACGTCTGGATAGACCGCGAGATGAGCGCTGAGGCTGATAAGGTACTGTGTATCAACAGTTCCGATACTCTGCTCACCATTGTAAGCAGTGCCGATTTCAGCAAGAAAGGCAAGAAGCAGGCCAGCCATACGGTGATAATCCAGAAACGCACCGAGGCCGATCAGGGCCGTACTACATTCCATGAGTTCCTGACCGATAAGGGACTGCTGCAGGCTGCGCCGGTCAAGGAGCGCCTGATTGAGTTTGTGGGCGATTCATACACCTGCGGATACGGCATTGAGAACAGTGTGGCGCGCAACCGATACACTCCCGAGACCCAAAACACTTCCAAGACATACTGTGCTCTGCTGGCCAGGTATTTCGATGCCGATTTCATAACGGTGTCTCACTCCGGGATGGGAATATGCCGCAATTACGATGACCGTGACAAGAATGCCCGCTGGTATATGCCCGACCGTTACACCTGCACGTTTGACAACGCCCGCCAGCCCAAATGGGAGCCGGGAGACCTTAAACCCGATATCACCATGATTTATCTTGGCCAGAACGACTTCTCAACCGAGCGTCAGCCCATGCGTGACCCGTTCAAGAACAGCTACAAACGCCTTATAAAAGAGATAAAGGATTACTATGGCGAAGACCACCCCATACTGTGCGTATCGACCAAGGTTGACAAACTGCTGTTTGACTTTGTGCGCGAATGCGTTGAGGAGTGCGGTTACCGCAACGTCTATTATGACGGAATGTTCCAGGCCGTCCATCTGGACAACGACCAGGAGCTTGGCGCCGACTGGCATCCCAACTGGAAAGCCCACATCAAACTGGCCTACGCCCTCATCCCCTACTTCTCCACCATTACAGGTTGGGAGATGCAGCCCGCAAAACCGATAGAATAAAACTGACCAAATATGAGAATTAACCTGTTAATGCTTGCTCTCATGCTGACATTATGCACAGGAGCACAACTAAACGCACAAACCGATGGCCGCCGTTACTGCAACCCGTTGCCTATGGTGATTGGCCAGGGCGGAAACGCATCGGGCGATGTATCGGTATTCCGTGATGATGACGGCCTTTTCTATATGTTCTGCACGGGCGGCGGCGCATGGCACAGCGACAATATGTTGGACTGGGAGTTTACACCTGTGCAGCGCGTTCCGGTAGCCCCCGATGTTGTCAAGTACCGCGGCAAGTACTACATGTCCGGTAACGACTGCCCGCTCTATGTGGCTGATAACCCGCTGGGCCCCTACTCCGTTCTGGGTGAATGGGAGAACACTCCCGATGTGGAGGGCGGATGGAACGACCCGTTCGATATGCATATCTTTATTGACGATGACAAGCCCTACCTGTTCTACTCCGGACGCGGAATTAGCGGCATATTCGGTGTACCACTTGACCCCGACCATCTGAACCGTTTTACCGACAAACCCACTCACCTGTTCAGCTTCAATCCCAAGCATGAGTGGGAGCGTTACGGCGAAATGAATGAATACACCGGCGTGGCCTGGATAGAAGGCCCCTGGCTCTTCAAGTACAAAGGCACCTATTACATGCAGTACTCCGCATCGGGCACCCAATGGAAGACCTACGCAGAGGGCTATTACACCGCCAAGAATCCTCTTGGACCTTATACCTATGCCGATAACAACCCGCTCCTGCGCAAGACCGAAGGTCTGGTTACAGGAACCGCTCACGGCAGCGTGGTTGAAGGACCTGACGGCGGACTGTGGCAGTTCTACACAATAGTGCTCTCCAACCCGCCCGGCGGTCGCCGCATAGGCATGGACCGCATAGACGTGGACAAAAAAGGACGCTGGTCCGTACAGATTACCGATACTCCACAACCTGCTCCGGGTGTAAAGAGCGCCAGAGCGTCGCTCCCAGTAACCATCAACAAGATGAACGCCATGAACGCGCTCTCCAAGTTCTCGTCACAGCAGCCGGGCCGATATGCATCGTACGCTGTAGACAACTCCAGCGGTACGGTTTGGGAGCCGGATCCATCGGACCCAGAACCCTCAATTACAATAGAACTCTCACCCGCCACACGTTTTGACGAAGTACAGCTGTTTGATGTGGATGCGGTACGCATAATGTTCAACGCCGGCGGCCGTCGCGGATTCGGCGGCGGAGGAGCCAGTGCCGGAACAGTCTATAAATATAAGGTCGATGTATCGCTTGACGGTGAGACCTACACAACAGTTCTTGACAAGACCTCAAATACCGAGCAGCGCAACACCATATTTGAGGAGTTCAAACCTATTGAGGCCCGATTTATCCGCCTCACTGTTACCGAATGGCCCGGCACTCAATTGGGCGTGATAGAGTTCACAGCATTCGGCCTGCCCGGACGAACTGAACCCGCCCGCGTAGCAATTCCACCTGTAATAACTTACTAACCCATAATCCTTATGAAAAAATCCAGTATTATCCTGCTTTTGGCCGGTGTGACGGTAGCACCGGCTCTGATTGCCACAGTTGCCGTGGCTGCAGGTGACAGCCGCATTCCGCAGCGTCCGGACGGACCTTGCGACGTATATCAAAAAGGTGGTGCGCCCTGCGTTGCAGCGCATTCAACCACCCGCGCTCTCTACAAATCCTACAACGGCCCGCTCTACCAGGTAATGCGCCAGAGCGACGGCAAGACACTCGACATTGGTGTGGTTCAGCCATCGGCTGGTGACCCCGGAGGTTATGCCGATGCAGCCGCACAGGACAAATTCTGCAAGGACACCTACTGCTGGATAACCATCCTGTATGACCAGTCAGGCAAGAAAAACCATCTGGTACAGGCCCCGCGCGGCGGATTCAGCGGCCAGGCAATGGGCGGATTCAATAATGTACCCATGGCCGATTGGGCTCCAGTTACCCTTATGGGCCACAAGGTTTACGGCGTATTCATCACAGCCGGTATGGGTCTCAGATGGAACGATGCCCACGGCACCGCTGTCGATGACCAGGCCGAAGGTCAGTACTGGGTGATAAACGGCCAGCACTACAACACCGGCTGCTGCTTTGACTACGGTAACGCCGAGACTGACAGCCGCGATGACGGTGACGGCACTATGGAGACCACCTACTACGGCAACCAGCCCTCATGGTATCACGGACAGGCTCCCGGCCCGTGGATCATGACCGACCAGGAGAACAACCTGGTAGGCTGCATCAACCCCGATCCCAATGACAAATACTGCGCTGACCTGCCCAGCATAAGCTGGCGCTTTGTAACCGCCACAGCCGATGGTGAGCCTCACCACTGGCGCTCCATGGGCGGCAATGCCCAGGGCGGCGACTTGCAGATAATGTATGACGGAGGCCGAATCCAGAACCCGCGCAGCAGCTATGACCCCATGCGCAAGCAGGGTGCCATCCTGCTGGGTAACGGCGGCGACAACTCCAACGGCTCATCGGGCACATTCTACGAGGGCGCAATGACCGCTCCCGGCACATTCCCAACAATTGAGACCAACCAGGCAGTACAGGCAAACGTTGTTGCTGCCGGATATGATGTCCAGATGCTTCAGATAAGCGCATCCGGCAAGGTTGACAAGCCCAACCTGCTCCAGACATTCGCACCCAAGACCACTCAGAACGTAACCGTAGTGTTCAAGAACACCTCAAAGCAGACAATTGATGATCTTGAACTGAGTCTGAGTACCCCCAAAGGCTGGAAAGCCGTTGTAGCCGGATCAAAAGCCAAGGTCAGCAAAATAGGCTATCAAGTTCAGCCCGGCCAGACCGTAGCTGTTGAGTTCTCTGTAACATCATCAAAGAAACTGTTCAACGGTGATCTTGGAGCAAAGGCAAGTTGGAACAACGGCAGCAGCCAATGGACCGCAGCCCAGAAGGTACGTAACGTGGAGCCCGTAAAGATCAACGAGTTCCGCATAGCCGACGGCAGCGGCAACCAGACCAACTCATTCATTGAGCTTTACAACGCCGGTGAGAAGTCTGTCAACCTGTCGGGCTGGACATTCACTCACCATGCAGTCAACCTGCCCTACTTCTCATCAATAAACATCCCCAAGGGCACCAAACTTGCACCCAAGTCATTCTATCTGATGGGAATAAGCAACTCAGGTCTCTCGGTCGATGCAGCCAAGGGTGACAACATTATTTATGTACGCAACGTGACAGGCATCGAGGCCGGGCACAGCATAACAATAGGTACCGGAAATGAGGCCGAAAAACGCACCGTAAAGAACGTAATCCAGCCCCAGGCACAGCAACAACAGCAGCCTCAGGGATTTGGAGGATTCCGCGGCGCAGGTCCTGCTGGTGCTCCCACCACTCTTTGGCAGCCTCTGCCCGAGGGTCCGGTCATAACCATCCCCGCAGGCAGCAACAATATCCCCGTAACCAGCACAGCCGGATTCCAGGTTGGTCAGAAGATGGCCATCGGCTACGGATCAACCTACCCCGCAGTATCAAATTCACTTGAGAAATATGAGGTTGTAACCGTAACCGAGGTTGGCAAACCCGGCACACAGGCCTGGCTGGCAGTCGATGCCAAGAAGGGCGATACCAACATTAAGGTTACCAGCACACAGAACATTACCGCCGGCGACAAGATCCGTCTTGATATTGACAGTGAGGGTCACGGAATTGAATGGGTAACAGTAAAATCCGTAGGCACCCAGTCATCACGCGGCAGCAATGGCGGTCCGCTTGGTCCGAATGACAACCCTGGCACCGGTCTTGAACTTGAGGCTCCGCTTAAGTTTGACCACTCCGCAAACATGCCGTTCGCAGTTAACGGAACCGGTATCACATTTGAGCCGGCAACCAAGTTTGACCACTCCAGCAACGAGCCCGTACTGCCTCTTATCTACGCCCTTGAACTTGACAAACCGCTTGCCAAAAAGCACGCCATAAACAGCGTAGTTCAGGATGTCATGGTAACCAATGCAGGCTTCTATGGCAATGTAACACCAGACCTTCTGTTTGGCGGTCCTACACTCGATGCATCACGCGGCAACATGACTCTGCGTAACGGCAAGGGTCTCATAGTGGATGCCATGAACTACGGCGGTCTGGTTGACCCGTGGCTTGCCGAGGGTTATCACGCCGATTCAGGTGCAGGTGCCGAGGGTGCATATGCTCCCGTTCCGCAGACAGGACGCGGACGTGGCGGATTCGGCGCATTCGGAGCCGCTCCGGCAGCAACCACAGCCGCAGGTCCCGACCTTAGCACAGGCCGTTACCCTGACGGATTTGACACCGATGACAACAAGCTGGACTTCCACACAGGACAGGCACAGACAATTGCAGCACCTGCCAAAGCCGGCCAGACCAACATCAAGGTAGCATCCATCCAGGGCTTCTCAATAGGCCAGACCATGTACGTTGGTTCAGGCAGCAGCCTTGAAAAGGTTAAGATTGCCACCATAGGCACAGCCGGTGCAACAACTATTTCGGCCGATGCCAAGAAGGGTGACAAGACCGTGGCAGTTGCCGCATCACAGGGCTTCCAGGTTGGTCAGATAATCAACATAGGAAACGAATCCTACACCATTGAATCAATCCAGGCCGTTCCCCGTCGCGGATTCGGATTTGGAGGATTTGGAGGATTCGGTGGCCGTGGAGGCCAGCAGCAGCCCGTTGAACCGGACAAGATAACCCTGACCACAGGCCTTAACGCCGCAGTAGCCAGCGGAGAATATCTTACAGGTACAGGTATAACCCTGGGCGCACCCCTTACCAAGGATCACGGCGCAGGCGATGCATTCACCGCATCGGTAGCCACTCCGGGTAAACCTAACATCAGATAATTGTAATGGCAAAGGATAACGGAACATTAAGAAAGACAATGGTGGCACTTACCGCCATTGTCCTTCTTTTGTCCACTATTCTATGTATCCATTCCATTTCCGGGCACGGCCTGATTGGCTGCACCCAAGGCACAAACTGCAACATTGTACTTGGCAGCCGCTGGTCATTCCTGTTTGGAATAATACCTGTTAGCGCTCTGGCAGCAGGTGCATATCTTACACTTCTGGCATGCATTCTACTTATTGACAGCAAGTGGACAGGAGCTCAGGAACAACAATTCCTGTTCCATGCCATTCTTGTAGTAAGCGGTGCCATTATAGGGTGTGCCATATGGTTCATCTGGCTGCAGAGCCATATGATCCGAGCATTCTGCCCCTACTGCATGACAGCCCACATTTTGGGCATAGTAATCTCCGTGCTGTCAGTCATCTGGTGCATCGGGCAAAAAACAAGGCGTATTGTACTGAATATACTAATAGGTGTATTAATTGCAGCCGCGCTGGCCGTGGTCCAGTTCACCACCACCCCACGCTCACTTGCTGAGCGCGGTTTTATAAACGAGCCCCTACGCTACCCCGATCCCAAGGAGATGCCCATAATAGGCAATCCCGATGCCAAGCACAAGGTTACCATGCTTTTTGACTGGCAATGCGCCCACTGCCGCCGCACGCACATTATGCTGCCCGATGCAGTAAGTCTACTTGGTGACAGCATTGCAATAGTATGCACCCCCGTGTCCATGAGCCGCGAGTGCAATCCGCACATATCGCCGGGCATAGACCGATTTGCCGGCTCGTGCACGTTTATGCGCATAGGCCTTGCAATATGGCGCACCAATCCGGATGCGTATTGGGAGTATGAGAATCAGTTCTTTGGAACAGACCTTGTCCAGAGCTGGAATCCGCCCACTGTTGAGCAAGCCACGGCAATGGCAGAGCATCTCATTGGAAAAGACCGGCTTGACAAATCAATGCAGAGCCGATGGATGGAAAACTACGTCTGGACAGTGAACGAACTGTTTGGCCGCACATCAAGGGGCACCACATCGGCCATTCCCCGCCTTATCTATAATGGAAAAATAATGATACCAGAGGCTGATAACCCATCAGCTCTGGCATCACTTATACGCGAAATGGTACAATAGGGAACCTATTTTGCTCCAATAAACTTGAGGATCAGATCCACGGCCTCCTCCTCGGTCCTGCCGTTCATAGAGATGACAAGATCATAGTTGCGGGGATCATAACGGCTTACACCGGTATGACGCTTTGAATAGTCATCACACATCTGGTCCACATCCTTAACGAATTTCTCAGCTTCAACCTTAGAAGAGATTCCCTTCTTCTTCATAACTCTCTCCACACGGCTCTCCAAAGGAGACTGAATCCATATATTAAGGTGATTGGGATGGTCCTTAAATGTAACAAAACTGCAACGACCTACTACTACGCACGATTCGGCATCAGCAATACCTTTAAGTATTTCCTGCTCAGTTGCGAATTTCTTATCAGTATCATCTTTCTCCGGAACCGCATAATTGGGAAGGTGGTCATAAATGGAAACTGCAAAACCGCCGTCCAGCTCCACTATCCGCTTAAGATCCGGCCACCATTTACGTTTTTTTGATTTAAGGTTCTCTATTTTCTCTTCGTTCAAGCCTTCCTTATCTTCAACTGACTGTAAATGAGCCTTGTCATAAAAAGGCACACCCAGCTTTTCGGCCAGCAACTTAGCCACAGTCTTTCCTCCCGAGCCTAATTCACGATTAATTGTAATGACATACTTGTTTGATAATTCCATAAACATGCATCTTTTTGCATTTAACAATACACAAATATACTATACCGATTTCAGATTAACAACAATTTGCAAAGAAAATGTTCATTTATTTGCAATAGGATGTTTAAAAAATTTTTATTAACTTTGCACATCTTTTAGTCATAAAATGATCAATAGCCTATCCAATAACCTAATTCTTGGAGCGCTCCTCTATATTATAGGGGGGGGTAATAAGAGTCTATTAATCAACGATTTAGATAATTACCACGTGGATTCCGTCCGGAGTCTGCGTGGTTTTTTTGTGCGTCTATATTCCCAAATTAATATTTATACAAAATGAATACCAACTGGGCAACCAAGTGTACTACATCTGGCTGGAAAGCCCTGGAAGATGCAGGATGTGCCTTCCTGCCGATTACCGGTTACAGAGTAGGCACTGTCGTTTCTAAGGCAGACAGTGGAGGTAGCTACTGGGCAAACGGTGTTTCAGGCATTGATAATGCGTATGAACTTGTCTTCGATGAAGAATACGGTGTAAGGTCTAATACTTATTACCGCTTCGCAGGCTGTGCCGTCCGTCTGGTCAAGGACTATAAGGAATAATCCCTTACGGATTATCAACTTTTTCCAATCCCTCCGCGCCACCCCAGCCGGAGGGATTGTTTTGTAAAAAAGGGCATGTGGAATTGGACAGTCCCCTTTTCCACTGGTTATTTAGGTGTAGTTTCGAATAAAAATAATATTATTGCAGAATCTAATCACTAAAAGAAAAGACGCAAAAATGAGTACAGCAACACAATTAAAGCCATACACTATGGATGAGATTCGGGCACGTTTGGAAATAGCCGAAAGCGAATCGGCCGCAGGGCTAGGAATTGACAGCGAAGAAATGATACGTGAATTGGAAACAGAGTTTGCCGAATAAGACATAGAATGGGATACCCCTTATTTATTTGCAGATAGGATTTTTATACCACCTTTAAAATTTAAGATATTCATGAAAAAAGAAGAAATTGTTGCTCTGTTCAAGAGCTTTGAAGAAGCGGTCTGCATGATTGAGGAGACCGAGTGTTGGAGTGCCAGAAACCTGCAGAAACTATTTGGATATAGTTTGTGGCAGAATTTCTGCAAAGTGATTAATAAGGCTAAAGAAGCCTGTGATAATGCGGGACAGCCTATTCTGGATCATTTTATTGACGTCAATAAGATGATAATTGCAGGAAAAGGTTCCGAGCGTGAAGTAGTAGACATCATGCTTACACGTTATGCCTGCTATCTCGTTGCTCAAAACGGTGACCCACGCAAACCGCAGATAGCCTTTGCACAAACATATTTTGCCGTACAAACACGTAAAGCAGAACTGATAGAGCAGCGTTTATTGGAGGTTGAACGCGTAAAAGCCCGCAACAAGCTACAGGAAACAGAAAAGAAATTATCAGGTATTCTATATGAACGCGGAGTGGACGAACAGACGTTTGCGGTTATCCGCTCCAAGGGAGACCAGGCTCTATTCCGATTGAGCACAAGCATGATGAAGCAACGCATGGGTATGCCACAGACCCGTCCTTTAGCCGATTTCCTGCCTACCATAAGTATTAAGGCAAAAGACTTTGCCGCCGAAATGACCAGCGTAAATGTACAAACCAAGGATTTGCACGGTGAATCATCAATCACTCAGGAACACGTTGACAATAACGCTGCAGTTCGCAAAATGCTGACTGAAAGGGGCATAATTCCAGAGAACCTCCCTCCTGCCGAAGATGTAAAAAAGGTGGAACGACGTTTAGCCACCGAAGAGAAGAAAATGCTCAAAAACAAAAAATGAAATAAGGGGTCTGCGACCCCTTTGTTTCATTTTATCCCGGAGCGGCTGCTAAAAGTAATGCGCACGCCCTTGTCGTCAATCATCAGGTCGTTGCCGCCGTTGTTGCCGTCGCTTTTAATGGGTTGGCGTTTGCCGTCCAGGACCTCCTGACACATCTCCTTTATATCGGTCACGCGCTGCGGAGTCTCCAGATTGTCACCGCTGTAATGGCCGGGGAACAGGAACTTTATGTTGTTCTCCTTTATATACTTTTCAACCTTTGCGGCCGATGCTACCACGTTTGACAGGTAGGTGAACACCAGCAGGTTGGTGGATCCAAACGCGTCGCCGCTGAATCCGTAATGGTTGGCTTTGTCAAAGAATGTCACGCTGCCGGCAGTATGTCCCGGGGTAAACATCACCTCCAGTTTGCGGTCACCCAGGTCAATAATCTGTCCATCGGTCAGATGTACTGTTTTGCCCTGATAACCGCGCAGGTTGCTTAAGAACATCTGCTCATCGGCCGGAGACACCCAGACTTCGGGGAACGGACTGGCTCCGCCTACGTGGTCACCATGTCCGTGAGTAAGTATCATTGTTACCGGTTTGGAGGTAATCTTTGCCACTATCTTGTCCAGTTCAGGGATGCGCACGCCTGCGTCAATAAGCACCGCGCTTTTGTTGCCCTCAACCAGATAAAGGGACTCGTTATACAATCTGTGTCCGTTGCCTATCCAAGTGTGATCGTCAAGTTTTCGGAACACCACCTCATCGTCCTGATACACAATATCGCCCCTAAGGTCACGGCTGTTTACATCACTTTGAGCCTGTGCGGTAACAGCAAACAAACTAAGAAGTATTGTTGGAATGATTCCTTTTTTCATATCGGTCAATCAATTAAAGGTAATGTACCGTTTCTTCAATAGGTTTGCGCTTTGGATGACGGTCCGACGGTACTCCCTGGGCCGATGCATAACCAATGGGCATAAGGGCTGCAATCTTTATGTTGTCCGGCAGATTGAACAGCTCACGGGTCTTTTTAAAATCAAAACTGCAAACCCAGCATGAGCCTATGCCCAGTTCCCATGCCTGAAGCATCATTTGCGTGAGTACTATTGTGGCGTCCATCTCGCCAGCCGAGTGACCGTCCTCCTCATGTTTGTGGTTCTTCCAGCATATATTCTCATCGTAACATACCAGCAGTGCCTGAGGAGCGCCGAACATATAAGGTGTAACGCTGGCCATCTTGCTGACAGCATCGGGACTTTGCAGCACATATATTACCTGCGGCTGGAAATTCACGGCTGTGGGAGCAACACGACCGGCCTCCAGAATCATTTCAAGTTTCTCGGGTTCAACCTTACGGTCAGTAAATGAGCGGACCGAATAACGCTCCTTGCATAGTTTAAGGAAATCTGTCATAGTTGTATGGGTGTTATTTGACTCTCAAGGACAAATGTACTCATTAAATCATTATCTTCGCGGCGTTATGAAAGAATATCTGTTTACAACCCAGCTTGAGACCCGTGACTACGAATGTGACCTTCAGGGCGTGGTAAATAATGCAAATTATCAGCACTATCTGGAATATACGCGTCACAAATGGCTGCAAAGCCGCGGCCAGTCATTCCAGCAGTGGCACGAGAAGGGCATCGATGCCATGGTATCGGAAATAAACATTAAATACAAGACTCCGCTGCACGGGCAGGAGGAGTTCCTGTCGTGCCTTAACCTGCACCGCGAGGGCGCAAGGTTCATATTTGAGCAGGATATTTACCGCAAACAGGACCTGAAACTTTGCGTTCAGGCTACCGTTACCGTTGTCAGCGTGGTGAACGGCCGCCTTAGCAAGGGCGATGAGATTGCGTTCCTGTTGAAAACTCATTAAGTTTTTTGACCTGCATTACATATTAATGGATTATCTTTGGATTCCAGAAAAAGCTAAATCATGCAGCCTTATCTGGAAAAAACGTATCTGCAGCCTGCAGGAGATATTAAAGGGACTACCATCTACAAGTTGGCGGGAGGAGATCTTGCCAACAGTTATTATATAGTCAGCAACAAGGGCACACGCAAACTGCTCTCATCCCCTGAAGTTATAGGTTATGATTCTTATCTTGCTATGACCGATGCCACATCGGACATGATTGGCTGTCTTAAGCAGGATAACACCATAGGTACCAATGTTGATATTATGACCATACTTCGCGGTGGCCTGAACTACCCGCTCGAGGAGTGCTGCTACCGCAACGGAGTGCGCGTTACCAACATGGACTTTATTTCGTGCGAGCGCATTATCCACAACAACCAGATTACCGGTCTGGACATTCGCTATTCCAAGCTCAGGGCCCCACGCAACATCACGCTCATGATTGGCGATATAATTGCATCGGGCGAGACTCTGGAACGCAGCATGCATTACATAATCTCGGAGTTCAAACGTCTGGGAGGCAGCATTCGCAATCTGGTGTTCTTTACAATTGGAGGCACACGCGCCATAGAGTTCTTTGAGGCCATGCTCCCGGTATTCCGTTCAAACTGGCCGGAGTTTGAAAACATTACCTGCGTGTTTTACGAGGGTATTTTTTCGGCCTATAAGGATAAGGGCGTAACCGGCATTAGCTGGCCCGCAATTGATTTCTTTTGGAAAGACGGTGTAATATCGCCAGAGTTCCGCGCATATGTACTGTCCGATGACGACGCCCTGTTTGAAAAATGCATTATATATGACGGAGGCGCACGCCGTTATGAGATTCCGGACCACTATCACGAGGTTACCGAGTATTGGGAGAATATTCGTGAGGTGGCCCATAATTTCAGTTTCAAGGATTTTCTGGATGAGAAACTGGGCTACCCCACCCCTATCAGCTATGAAAACTGGCTGGAGCTGAACCATTACGGCAATCTGGACAAGGAGCAGATGACCAAGCTGTATGAGTTGGAGCTGGCATTCATTAAAGGGGCGCAGAATCTTTCAATCCGTGACATTGCCGACCGCCGTCTCAGGGAGTTCAAGGAGGCCTTAAAAGGTTATTAATATACAATTGCCATATGAGTAAGATTAAAGGTATTGATGTGGACTACACATCGGGAAGAGTTGCAAAAGAGGGACGCAAGAGCACTCTGAGCATGTTTATGGTTATGGTGGGATTCACCTTTTTCTCGGCCAGCATGTGGGTTGGCCAGAATCTTGCCGCAGGCCTGGACTTTAAGGGATTCATTGGAGCCCTGATTCTGGGTGGTATTATTCTTGGTGCCTATACAGGTACACTTGGTTACATTGGCGCCGAAACCGGCCTTACCCTTGACATGCTGGCACACCGCAGCTTTGGAAAGAAAGGCAGCTGGCTGCCCAGTGCAATGATCAGTTTTACCCAAATGGGTTGGTTTGGCGTAGGTCTGGCAATGTTTGCCATTCCGGTTGCAAAGGAATTCCTGCATCTTGAGGTTACCCCCGATTATATGCCTGTCCAGGGTTATGTAATGGTTGGAATTGCCGGTGTACTTATGACCGCCAGCGCCTATTTTGGAATCAGGAGCCTTACCATTATCAGTTACATTGCTGTTCCTCTGGTTGCCATTCTTGGTACAGCTGCAATGATAGTTGCCGTTAAGCGCGGCGATTCCACACTGGTGGAGCAGTTTGCAAAGGTTAATGACGGCTCGCTGGGCATCATTGCCGGAGCAGGTCTGGTTGTTGGTAGCTTTGTATCGGGCGGTACCGCCACTCCAAACTTTGCCCGTTTCTCAAAGAGCGGCAAGATTGGTTGCATTGTGACCATAATAGCTTTCTTCCTGGGCAACTCACTTATGTTCTTCTTTGGAGCCGTATCAAGCATTTACGCAGGAGGAAACGATATATTTGAGGTAATGCTCAACCTGAACATGTTCTACATGGCCATTCTGGTTCTGGGTCTCAACATTTGGACAACCAATGACAACGCCCTGTACTCATCGGGCCTTGGCCTTTCCAACATTTTTGGTTATCCCAAAAGGGCAATGGTTCTTACCGCTGGTGTTATTGGCACCCTTACATCGGTTTGGCTGTATTGGAATTTCTGCGATTGGCTTAACATCCTTAACTGCACCCTGCCTCCTATAGGCGCAATACTTATTGTGAGCTACTTTACCAACCGTAATGAGTACTACAATGACAATCCCAAGATCAACGCTGTAAACTGGGCATCGGTTATTGGTGTAATTGTAGGTGCTGTTGTTGCAAACCTGCTGCACTGGGGCGTTCCTTCAATTAACGGTATGATTGTGGCAGTTATATGCTATCTGATTGGCAACTCCATTATCAAGAAGTAGTTTTTAAACAAAAATAACATGGGCAAAGGTAGCGGCTATATACAAAACCGCTACCTTTGCGCCTTGAATGAAAGGGGGTGCCCAACAAGGGCTGAGATTATACCCTATGAACCTGATCCGGACAGTGCCGGCGGAGGGATTGGAATTCAAGATTTGGTGTACCCTTTTTCATTTGGATTAACTATTTAAATCTATATGAAAAAGGTATTTTTTTTGTCCTTAACCCTAATGACAGGCCTTTCAGTAAAGGCCGGTGTTGAAACACTTGAATCCAGCGCTGACTCATTGCGCATGGAACAGCTTAACGAAGTTATTATTGACGGTGTACAAGCCCATGAAAATGAACCGTTTGCAGTTACACGGATTGGACGTCAGGAACTTGACAGCTACTCCAAAAGCGGCCGTGAACTGCCGTTCCTGTTTTCACGCACTCCCGGCGTGATTGCATGGAGTGAGAACGGCACCGGAATAGGAACCACATACATGCGTATCCGTGGTGCCGCCGATTCACGAATAAACGTAACCTTGGACGGTGTACCATTGAACTCCCCCGAGGACCAGTGCGTGTTCTGGGTCAACATGAACAGCTACGCATCACTGCTGGGCAGTGCACAGATACAGCGCGGTCTGGGCACATCGACCGTTGGTGACGGTGCATTTGGAGGTTCCATTGCACTTACCAGCAAACTGCCCAACTACAATAAGAGTGCCGAACTGACAGTATCATACGGCTCTTTCAATACCCTGCGTCTGGGAGGCGCTTTCTCAACCGGAACCCTTATGAACAGCCTTATTGTGGACGGCGCATTCAACATGACACAGACCGACGGTTTTATGCACGGAACCAAAGGAAAGTCCGGCAGTTATTACGGCGGTCTGCTCTGGGCTCCCAGCGACAACGTGATGGTACGTTACCGCAACATAGGCAATTTTGAAAGGACCGGACAGGCTTGGAACGGTGTCACCGCAGGCAATGACGATTCCAGTCTTATGGACGGCATGTACCTGGGCGATACCGGCATAAAAGAGTATAAAGACATGTACGATGCAGGCCTGGGACAGTTTAACAGCCTGTACGAGTATCTTGACTACGATGATGACAAATGGTGTTTTGTTCAGGATGCTAACGGCAATTACGTTACCCACCGCTACCAGATGAGTGACGGTTCATACTGGGACCGCACAACCGACAATTTCTGGCAGGACCACAACATTCTGTCAGTGGCATGGACCGTGAACGACAACCTGTCAACATCACTCACCGCCCACTACACCTACGGCTACGGCTATTATGAGGAGTTCCGCTACAGGAACAAGGTTGCCAAGTACGGTCTGGCTGATTCATACAATGCTGACTGGGATCCCGTTTGGACCGCATCCGATGGTACTTCTCAGGTAAAGCGCAGTGATTTTGTACGCAAGAAAGGACTGGAGCAGCACACATTCGGTGCCATTTGGAACAATGTCTATACCAAGGACAGACTGGACCTGCGTTCCGGAATATCTGCTCAGATATTCAAGGGCAACCACTTTGGACGCCTTACATACGCAAGCAATCAACTCATATCCAATGAGGTTCTTGCAGGCGGACAATACACTTATTATGATTCCGATGCCTCCAAGAACGACATTAGCGCATATATCAAGGCCGGTTATGATTTGACTAACCATCTTCACGCCTTTGCCGATGCGCAGTTCCGTCATGTGGATTACAAGACTAACGGTTACAATGACAAATACACTGTTGACAGCAACACCGGCAAAAACCTGCCTCATTATCTGGACATAGACAAGAATTACAACTTCCTGAACGGCAAGTTGGGTCTGACATACGTTAAAGGTAACAGCCGCATACACGCTCTTGTAGCCTACGCAAGCCGTGAACCGGAGCGTAACAACTATACGGATAACGGCAACTACCCCGCCCCCAACCCCGAGCATATGATTGACTACGAGGCAGGTTACAGCTATAAGGGAAAAATCTGGAATGCAGGCATAAACCTTTATTATATGGATTACAAGGACCAGTTTGTCCAGACCGGTATGAAGAGCGACATAGGCGAAAACCTTACCACCAACATAAAGAGTTCATACCGTACAGGCGTTGAACTGACTGCAGCCGTATCGCCTTTGTCATGGTTGGAATTTGAGGGTAACGCCGCCATAAGCGAGAACTGCCTGAATGACTTTGACGAGGTTATTGAGGACTGGCGCGACAAGTATGCAGCCGATGACCCCAAACTGGAGCAGTACAAGCAGGATTACCACATTGACGGCAACGGCGACAAGCTGCGCACAATTCCCCACAAGGGCAAGACCGCTCTGGCATACTCTCCTCAGGTAATCCTTAACGGATTCGTTAACTTTAAGTTAGGAAGTTTTATTGCCACATGGCATACCGGTTATGTAAGCCGTCAGTATCTGGACAACTCCCAGAACAACGACCGCTCACTGCCCGCCTACTCTCTCTCCGATCTCTCGTTCTCATACACAATCCCCATGAAAAAGGCATTCAACAGCATTGTTATAGGTGCCGACTTTAACAACGTACTCAACTCACGTGTAGCCACAAGCGGTTGGGTATATTCCGCAGTCGACGAGAAGGACGGCTTTACCCCTGACAACCGATACTATCAGATAGGTTTCATTCCGGCTGCACCTTTCTCGGCTTTGGGACATATAACATTCAAATTCTAAACAGCTATGTTATCCGATATCTGGTCATATATAGCCGGACAGTTTACCGGCATGGATTTCTGGGACACCATCCAGACAGTGGGGCTCATACTGAGCTTTATCTACCTTTGGCTTGAATTTCATCAAAAGCCCTTGTTCTGGGTTGTGAGCGCCATGTGCTCCATGATCTATGCCAGCGTATACTTTCACAGCAAGATATATGCCGATATGGGATTCAGTTGCTTTAATATCTGCCTGTGCGTTTATGGCTTTATAAAATGGTTACAGAGCGACCGTAAAGGCCAGGCAAAAAACTCTGAGGCTAAAGGGAATAGCAGTATCACCTACCGCCATTTCCGCGCCGGAGAATTCATGGCGGTGCTTGGCGTATCGGCCCTGATCTGGGGCGCCATTTTCTGCATCCTCAGGTTCCTGACCGATTCGCCCGTACCCGCTCTTGATTCACTTACAACCATGCTGAACATAGTGGGTACATGGGTATTGGCACAAAAGATCATTGAGGTTTGGGGTATATGGTTCCTGGTCAATGCCATTTCCATATACATTTACTGCCGCCGCGGACTGCACCTAACAACAATCCTGCTTTACAGTTTCTGGCTGGGGGCATCGGTCTACGGCTACATAAAATGGAAAAGACGCGGCACATGCATAGCGTAATTTGTTTTTTCTTACTTTTGCAGCATAAATCCTAAACCTAAAACAATATGAAAAAAGCATTTTTCTTACTTGCAGCACTGCTGCCGCTTACCCTTGTTGCACAAGAGGAAGAAGAAGGTTGGAGCCACAACGGATTAGCTGGTTTCAATTTGTCACAGACCGCATTCACCAACTGGAGCGCCGGTGGTGAGAACACCGTAGCAGACAACATCTACTTTAACGGTTCGCTCAACTACAAAAAGGATAAACTCTCATGGACCAATGACTTGAGTGCCAATTACGGACAGAACTTTACACAGAACACCGGCTGGCGCAAGAGCATTGATAATCTTAACTTTGCCTCCAAGCTTGGACACCAGATAAACGAGACTGTTTACTATGCAGCCTTGCTGGATTTCAAGTCACAGTTGGCTGATGGTTACAAGTACACCGATGATGACAAGACCCTGGTATCAAAATTCCTGACACCTTCTTACCTGAATGTCTCTGTCGGTATTGACTACAAACCCAACAGCCATATAGCAGTTTACTATTCACCGGTTGCCGGCAAGCTCACTATGGTTACCGATACCCTGCTTTCCGAAGCTTACGGTATTGATGCCGGCAAGAAAGTAAGACCTCAGCTTGGTTCCATCTTCAAGGTTAACGTTGATTACACCTTCTATGAGGACAAGGTTACACTCAAGTCTGTTCTGGACCTGTTCACCGCTTATGATGACACTTTCGGCAAGGTTGATGTAAACTGGGACGTGCTTATAGGTTAAGGTGCAGTTCAAGGAGATGGTTGGTCTTGGTTTAAGCTACAAGTTCTAATAAAGAATTCAGGCAGTCATGTGGTTGGGATTCGCGTTGTTTTCGGCCCTGTTCCTGGGTTTGTATGACGTATCCAAAAAACAGTCCCTAAAGGATAACGCGGTTATACCGGTCCTCTGGTTCAACACACTGTTCTGCTCACTTTTAATGCTGCCGTTCACGCTCCTGTCGGCCAAGACAGGCGTGCTGGATGGCAGCATTTTTTACGTTCCCGCAGCCGGCTGGGAGCAGCATCGCCTTCTCATTATCAAGGCGTTCATTGTGCTGGGTTCCTGGATATTCGGCTACTTTGGCATGAAACACCTTCCCATCACCCTGTTTGGGCCCATCAACGCAACCCGCCCCATCATTGTGCTGCTGGGTGGTCTGCTGCTGTTTGGTGAGCGGCTTAACCTTTACCAGTGGATTGGTGTCATTATTGCCGTGATATCGTTCTACCTGCTCAGCGTTAGCGGCAAGAAAGAGGGGATTACGTTCTACAAGAACAAATGGGTGTTCTGCGTTATTATGGCTACCGTCCTGGGAGCCGTCAGCGCCCTGCTTGACAAATACCTGCTGGGCCGATTCAACAACATGTTCGTGCAGGCCTGGAGCAACTTTTACCAGCTGGCCCTCATGACGGTAATCCTCTTTACCCTTTGGTGGCCCACCCGGCACCGCACCACCCCCTTCCAATGGAAGTGGCCCATAATCTTCATAGCCGTATTCCTTACCCTGGCCGATTACGCCTACTTTGTCTCCCTGGCCCAAAGCGCCTCCATGGTATCAATCGTCTCCATGATCCGCCGTTCCAGCGTAATCGTGTCCTTCCTTTGCGGCGCCCTCCTCTTTCACGAGAAAAACCTCAAGAGCAAAGTCATTGACCTCCTCCTGGTATTGCTCGGCCTTTTCTTCCTTCTCATTGGCTCTCTGCAGTAAGGAACAGCAGGTTCAAGCTGCAGAAAGGTGTACTGTAAGACTTCGGGAGACGCCGTTCCGCGGCTCACACCCCAAATCCTGCATCTTGAACCTTCCGCTCACTGAGCAAATGTGGAAAAGGGGACTCTCCCCTTTTACATGTTTTTGAAAAAAGTGAGGGATTGGGGTGGATATTTTTGCTTTAATTGTAATTTTGTTGATTGTTAATCTGAATTATTAATCAACACAATTATATGAGAAAGAGGATTGTTTTGTTGCCTTTGGCATTGTCTTTGGCTTTGAGTGCTTTTTCGCAGGCATTTGTACAAGATGGGATCTATTATGAAGTAAACTCTGTTTCGGACAAGACGTTGAATCTGATATGGGGTGGTGACTGTAAGGGCGATGTTGTTCTCCCTGAGAGCGTGACCTACAATGGCGTAGTGTACAAGATTAGCAACATTGATGACAGGGCTTTTAGCGGATGTTCCGCTATGACATCGATCGTAATACCAGAGGGTGTGGTGGGCATTGGTGATGAAGCTTTCTCTGGCTGTTCAGGACTTGAGTCAATAAGCTTTCCAAACAGTATCGCGGAGATTTCCCGTTACTTTGTTTCTCCGTTTGGAGATTGCACAAGTCTCACTTCCATAAATAATTATACTACTATTACCTATGACTATTTTCACGGTAAAGCTTGGTATGACGAAAAGTATAATGAGTGGTATAACAGCCTGCCGGACGGAATAATCCGCGTAGGAAATGTTGTGGTAGGATATAAGGGTAATTTGCCCGATAACAAGTCAATTGTAATTCCTGATGGTGTTACTCACATTTTGAGTAAAGCATTTTATAACAATAATGATCTGGTATCGGTTACAATTCCGTCAAGTGTAATAAGCATAGGTAAAAACGCATTTTACTACTGCCGTGACCTGTCATCAATTCAGGTCCAGGGTAATTTGGAAAAAATTGGCCAAAATGCATTTCAAGGTACTGCCTGGTATAACGACCAGCCTGATGGCTTGATAATTGTAGGTAATGTAGCTATAGGTTATAAAGGAGATTATTCTGACCCCCTTATTATTCCGGAAGGAGTTACCGGAATAGGTGATAATGCGTTTATGAATTA
Source organism: uncultured Bacteroidales bacterium (assembly GCA_902760965.1). Lineage (GTDB taxonomy): Bacteria > Bacteroidota > Bacteroidia > Bacteroidales > Bacteroidaceae > Colenecus. The sequence goes on from CACWIN010000007.1 coordinate 48,692, forward strand.
TGGATTCAGAGCAATCTCTCTTCCTTCAAGCCTGAAACGATTGGGAGAACATGCTTTATCATATAATGACAATTTAAGTTCTGTTTCTTTGCCCCAAGGCTTGGAAAAAATTGGAATATGCGCATTTTATGATTGTGATGGCTTGGAATCTATCGTTATTCCAGAAGGTGTTACTACTATTGGGAGTGGATGTTTCCAAGTGTGCAACAATTTATCGGAAGTCATTATTCCGAATAGTATCAAGTGCATAAAGGATGATGTGTTTTCTAATTGTGTTAAGTTGACTTCCATAACAATTCCCCAAGGGTTGGTAAGTATAGGAGAGGACGCATTTGAGAAATGCAACAGTCTTTCATCGGTAAATATACCTGAGAGTTTATTACGTATAGGACAGAGGGCATTTGAAGATTGCAGATCGCTTACATCAATAAGCATTCCCAAGGGTGTGGAAAGCATATCGGAGAGAGCATTCAACGGTTGTTACGGTTTGAATTCAATTGTTTTATCTGAAGGAGTAAAACAGATAGGGTTCGCTGCTTTCACGAATTGCACTGGGATTAAATCATTGGAGATACCCGCAAGCGTTGAAAAAATTGAGAATTCTTTTGCCGGCATTGGAAATCTGAATTCGATTGTGGTATCTGCCGGAAATAAATTCTATGACAGCAGGGATAATTGCAACGCATTGATTGAAACTGCAACAGGCACATTATTATTAGGCAGTTCAAGTACTGTTATTCCCAAGTCTATTTCCAGTATTGGGAATAGTGCCTTTTCATATTGCAACAAATTGAAAGAGATAACAATTCCTGATAATATCACCAAGATTGGAACCCGCGCATTCAATAGCTGTTCCGGTCTGGAATCAATAACAATACCAAATAGTGTTGACAGTATAGGAGACCAAGCATTCTATAATTGTGCAAATCTTACATCATTGACTGTGCCGGAAAGTGTAAAAGCCATAGGTGATCGTTGTTTTTCCGGTTGCAATAAAATCAGGACACTGAATTGGGATACCGAATACCCTCTAACCAAAGTGTTCTCTCGTCAGAGTGAAACTAATATGGATAGTCTGAGATGCCTGATTTTTGGCAAAGGAGTTAAGGAAATAGAGAACAACCTGATTAGTTCAATGAGATTTATGAATCCGCATCTGGAAACAGTAATCATTCAGGATGGTATAACCAGAATTGGAAACTTTGCGTTCATGTATTTGAAATTGTCTTCAATAAACATTCCCAAGAGTGTCAAGGAGATAGGGGACGGTGCGTTCTATCATTGTACAAGTTTGACCGATGTTTCTATTAGTAATGGTGTAAACAGTATAGGAAAAGAATCATTTTCATATTGCAGCAGCCTGACCTCGATTACAATTCCGGAAAGTGTATCGACTATTGAAAAAAATGCTTTCTATGGCTGTGAAGAATTGACAAAAGTGTTGATTAAAGGAGAAACCCAGATAGGTGAAAATGCATTTTTTGACTGTCCCAACATAGAAAATGTTTTCTGCACCAATACAACTCCAGGTGCAATGTCGTTCCATGATCCACTCATAGGTGGAGGAGATCCTGACACTTTTAGGCCTAGTTATTATGTTTATGAATTGTTCGACAGTACTTTAATGCGAACAGTCTCTAAGGTTACGTCAAAAACAATTGAGATTACCATGAACAATGTTCCTAAAGGCAAATACAGGGTGAGTGTAGGCATTTTGCCAAATCTGGAAGACAGCATGCCAAATTCTATGCATCCGGTAATTAAAGGTTATACCGACAGTATGGAGGAGGTCCTGTTTGATTCGGCTAGAGTAGTAGGTAGAAGAAAAATACCATATATGATTAGCAACGAAGAAAAATTCAAATATGAGACCATAATTGTTGATGGCTTAGAAGTTGAAAAATGTGTATGGTGTGAATATGATTCAGTCCTGATACTTGATACGTTGGTTATAGATAAAGATTACAATGGACTGAAAATAACGCTGTCATCAATTACCGGCTCATATCTGTTATTAGATAGAGTGTTCCTTGAAACGATTGAAGGAGGACCTGCAGCCACAGGCTATGGCCCGTTTAGTGAGAGCGTGTTCAAGAACGCCACTCTTTATGTGCCCGAGGGTGCGGTTGATGCTTATCGTGCTGCCGATGGCTGGAAGCTGTTCAAGAACATTGCTGTTGATCCCACTGTTTATCCTGACCAGGAGGTTGAGGTCAGCATTAGTGCTGCGGGTTATGCCACATTCTATAATTCGCTTGGCAGCTACCGGTTGCCGCAGGGCTTGTCGGCCATGGTGGTTAGTGGTATGAGTGGTGACAAACTGGTGTATGAGACAATTGCATCGGGCGCAGACAACGGAGTGGTTCCTGCAGGTGTGCCCGTAATTCTGATGAGTGACAGCAAGAGAGCAGGCACATATAAGCTGCAATTGGAATACGGCTCGTATGAGTATGACGGCAGCAATCTGCTGTATGGAACCGATGAGGATACCCAGACTTATGCCGATGGTAACAGCAGGTTCTACAAACTGGCTTATGGTCCTAAGGGAACAGACCTTAAGGATGTTGTTGGCTGGTACTGGGGCGCCGCAAATGGTGCAGCGTTCAGCATTGAGGGTCACAAGGCTTGGCTGGCTCTTCCCATGTCAAAGAGTAAGGATAAGATGAGCTTCAGCTTATCGGGCGATCCTACTTATGTCCTTGAAATAGAAGAATCAGGTCAGGAGCAAGAGACTATAGTACATGACCTGCAAGGTCGTATTTTATCGGCTCCTACAGGTCCGGGCGCTTATATCATAAATGGTAAGACCGTGATTATAACCGAGTGATTTACAGAATGTTTATATATACAATTCCAAAATAAAATGATATGAAAAAAACAGCTTTATATATAATTGCTTGCGTTTTGCCAATATTCCTGTCAAACTGTGGCGGTGAAAAAGAGTCCGATGAGGTGAAGACCAAAACATTGGAACACCAGGTCGTTATTAGCGGCAATTCGATTGATACAATAATATCGGTTCCGGGATTAACGTCTCTCATAACCAGAATCGAGATCAATGCCGATTGGCTTCAGGTGACCCTAAAGGACGCGTCATCGAACGTTGATCAGCTAAGGATTGTCTGCAGTAAAAACGCTACGACCAAATCCCGTTCAACCGATGTTGCAATAACCTGCGCCAACGGTGACAACCTGAAACTGACAGTCAGGCAAAACGTAGTAAACGCAATCGATGACATCCACGACAACGTAACAGACGGCGCAGCCCTAGCTCCCATCAGAGGCAAAATGTGAAATTGGGGAGAGTACCCTTTTCCACATTTTCTTATAAAGAATTTGGTCTTTTATTTGAAAATACCTAATATTGCTTCGATGAATCCCATCAACCTCTGGCCTCTTGGTCAAGTTGGTGGGTTTTGTTTTTTAGAGTTTCTCGCTCAGTGAGCAAAGGGTGCTGTTTGCTGGAGCGGGACTAAGGGTCAATGAGAGCGTTAGTGCAGCGGCGTTAAGCGGAGGAGTTTGGAGGATCCCGTTAAGAACGGCGCTTGTCTGACGACGGTTAGACACCGAAGGTGGCTAAGACGGAGGAGTTCGCCGTTTAGGGTCCGGAGGACTCCGGAGTAGCCGCGGAACGGCGTCTCTCATTGACCCTTAGTCCCAGCGTAAGCAACTCACAAATCTTTAAATTATAACTTATTTTATAATAACCTCTGCATAGTTTTTACTAATTTCGCGCAGTTTAAGCGTACCAGTTTCAAAAAGCGCCTAATAAATTGTATATAATAGACATAAATAAAGATTTTCAGTATGATTAAAGACATTTTTGAGAGAATCAAAGAGACTCCGGGCCCGCTCGGACAGTATCAGGGAATCGGCGACGGTTACTTGGAAAGCCCGTCCTGAACTGGAGCCTTAACAACTACCTGGGTCTGGCCAATCACCCCGAAGTAAGAAAGGCCGATGCCGAGGCAGCCGCCAAGTTTGGTCTTGGTGCTCCTATGGGTGCTCGCATGATGTCAGGTAATACTGATTATCACATCAAGTTTGAGAATGACTTCTCAGAGTTCGTAGGCAAGAAGGCAGGTTTGTGCCTCAACTTTGGTTATCAGGGCATGATCTCAATCATCGACGTTCTGACCAGCCGTAAGGACGTTATCGTTTATGACTCCGAGAGCCACGCCTGCATACTTGACGGTATGCGTCTGAGCCTTGCCAAGCGTTTCGCTTTCCAGCACAACAACATGGAGAGCTTGGAGAAGCAGCTCAACCACGCCTGCAAGCTGGCCGATGAGCAGGGCGGCGGCGTTCTGGTAATTACCGAGGGCGTATTCGGCATGGCCGGTGACCTGGGTCATCTTGCTGACATTGTTGAGTTCAAGAAGAAATATCCGTTCCGCATACTTATTGATGATGCACACGGTTTTGGCACAATGGGTGCACACGGTCGCGGTACTGCCGAGCATTACGGCGTTATAGACCAGATCGATGTAATATTTGACGCTTTCGCCAAGAGTATGGCATCAATAGGTGGTGTAGTAAGCTCAGAGCCTGAGATCATTGACCACCTCAAGTGCAACATGCGTTCACAGATCTACGCCAAGTCACTGCCGCTGCCGCTGGTTATCGGTAACCAGAAGCGTCTGGACCTGATCAAGGCTCACCCCGAGTACCGCGAGCACCTGTGGGAGGTAGTAAACGCTCTGCAAGGCGGACTCAAGGCCGAGGGCTTCAACATTGGCGTAACCGAGTCACCTGTAACACCCGTATTCTTTGAGGGTGGCGTGAACGAGGGCACCAACGTTGTTGTTGACCTGCGTGAGAACTACGGAATCTTCTGCTCAATCGTTACATATCCCGTTATACCTAAGGG